>NC_011529.1:615869-923803 GCF_000018365.1 Thermococcus onnurineus NA1
ACGTTCTGGTTCTGGGCAAAGAAGCCTCTCATGGCGGAGATGCTTTTCTTGACAGTTTTGATTCCGATCAGCTCGCTGGTAACGTAAACGAAAGAATCCCCCTCTTTAACTATATCATGCTCAAGGAGAAATGCCGAGATTAAGTTGAGAATGTTGTTCAGATCAAGATTCTGGGGAATTGAAACTCTTTTGATCTTCTCGTTCTCAACGTCAAAGGAAGAGCTCACTATTACAACAGTAACTCCTATGTCCGGAATTCTTCCCTGCTCAACGTCTTCGAGTATCACCAGCGATTTCCCTTCGAGTTCTTTTACGATATCGATCGCGCTTTTTATCAGTATCTCGGGGATTCTCTTGCCCATATTAACCAGCCATTAATGAAGTGACTTTGGGTAGTATAAAAATCTACCGTCTTCAGAAAACGTTAAAACTAAGCGTGCTATATGGCATTTGGTGTGAAACATGAGGATCGTGGTTGCAATAACCGGGGCAAGTGGTGTAATCTATGGTGTGAGGTTGATCGAAGTTCTGCGTGAGCTGGGGCATGATGTTGTGACGGTAGCTTCTAAAACAGGTCTGGCAGTGATAAGGCACGAGCTTGGAATAGATTTCAAGCCGGATTACCGAGAGGAAAATCTCTTCGCGCCGATAGCTTCTGGCTCCAACCGCTTCGATGCCGTGGTAATAGCCCCCTGTTCGATGAAGACTCTTTCCGCAATAGCCAATGGCTACGCCGACAACCTGATAACAAGGGTAGCCGATGTTGCTTTAAAGGAACGCAGAAAACTTATCCTACTCGTCAGGGAAACCCCCTTAAACTTGATACATCTGCAAAATATGGTGCTGGCCACCCAAGCTGGTGCAGTCGTTATGCCAGCTTCCCCAGGATTTTACACAAAACCCAAAACTTTGGACGAAATGGTAAACTTTATAATTGGAAAATCCTAGATCTTCTTGGGATCGAGAACGAGATATACCCTCGGTGGAGGAGTTGATATGGTCCAGCTTGATGACCTTGATAGGGCAATCCTCCGCATTCTGAAGGAGGATGCAAGGTTGACAATATCCGAGATAGCCGAGAGGCTTAATAGGCCGGAATCCACGATCCATTTTAGGATTAAAAAGCTACAAGAGCGAAACATCATTGATAAATACACTATAATCATTGGCAAAGAGCTCCAGCCGAAGAGTCTCGCCATAGTTTACATTCAGGCCGAGACCCCTATTATAGAAGACTTCCTCGAGAGGTATATTAATTACATTATGAAAACTCTTTCCATGCTTCCCAACGTCTTGGCAGTTTCTAGGAGTGGAAAGGATGGAGTTATTGCGTTGGTAGGGGAAGAAAGTCACGAGAAGCTCAACCGCTTTGTGGACGAGACTATAAGAGTCCTTCCGACCCTCAAGCGAGTCGAAGTATTCACGCTGGACGAGTTCAGCAAGGGCGAGGGACTCGTTGGGTTCCTAGTGGGGGTCTAAATGGAGATAGAGGTTAAGTTTCGCGTTGAATTTAATGAGACCAAAGACGCAATAGAATCTCTCGGTGCCATATTCATCAGAGAAGAGCTTCAGGAAGACCTCTACTTTTCTCTTTCCCTTCCAGAGCTCCTTAGGCTTAGGCGGATAACCAACCTTGGAAAGTCTTTCCTCACGTACAAAAGGATAAAGGATCCCGGAAAGAACGAGGAGTTCGACGAAATAGAAGTTGAAGTTTCGGATTTTGAAAAAACCCGGGAGATTCTAAAACGTCTCGGCTTCAAAGAGGACGTATGGGTTAGGAAAAGGCGTCTGGTTTATAAGCTCGATGATGTAACGTTTGAGCTGAGCGAAGTTGAGGGACTGGGGGCTTTTCTTGATATAGAGGTCATGAGCAACGACATTGAAGGCGCGAAAAAGCGGATATGGAAAATTGCAGAAAAGCTCGGATTAACGGAAAAAGACGTTGAGCCAAGGCTGTATCAGGAGCTCCTCCGCGAGGTTGATAGCAGGGGCAAAATGTAAATACTTCAAACCCCATAAAGACTATCTGGGGGTACCATGGGGGGTTAATAGGGGCCAAGGTTCTCTCGAGTACCTCTTCATGATAGTGGCCGCTCTGGTGATAATCCTGGTCGTGGTACGCGCGATAAGCGGCATATCTGCACCGTACTCAACCGCACTCACAGTGGATCCTGAAAGCCTGACCAGCCAAGTTGAGGACCAGGAGAGCTTTAAGGTTGAAGCATGGGTTGAGGACAGCGGCGATGGTACATACAAGGTTTACTACCGCATATGGGCTCTTGAAAAACCCCTTACGGGCGCAGAGGTTCAGCTGGTGTGTTTCGGCCCCACCAACAACGTCGCTGGCCTTGACCCCATTAAACACGAAGGTACCCTCGAGCCGGTCAATTACTGGGCGAACTACTGGACACCAGTTCCGAGGGAAGCGTTTCCATGCCAGGTGCAGTTCACACTCTGGAAGAGGGGACTGGGATGAAGTGGGCCAGGTTTTTCGTTTTGCTAGCTTTAATCTGCTTTTCAATCTTTACAACACGCGTCTCAGCAAGCTTCACGGTCTACTACGGCCAGATAGGACCCTCAGAGTACTCTGAGCTCGGTAGCTTTGACATAATAATCCTCTCACCTACCGTAAACTCGACCTACGTTTCGAAGCTATCGTCTAACCACACCGCTGTCGGCTACGTCAGCCTTGCGACAATAGGTGGCTGGGAACCATGGGCAAAGAACCTCCCGAAGGGCCTGCTAATAGGAGAAAACCAGAACTGGGATGAAGGAGTAGTGGACTTTTCGTCGCCTGAATGGGAGCGTATAATTTTGGAAGAGGCGATTCCATATATCCTTTCCCAGGGCTTTGATGGAGTCTTCCTCGACAACCTCGATTACGTTGATCTATATCCTGATAAAAAGGACGCAATGGTCAATCTCGTGAGGGCCATTAGGGAGCGCTATCCCAACATTACAATAATCGCCAACAGAGGCTTCTCGATAGCTAAGGAAATAGCGCCCTACGTTGACTACCTCCTCCTTGAGGACTTCGTGACATACTACAACTTCTCAAGCGACCGCTACGAGGTTTTTGATGAGAGCGAACTTCAATGGGAGTTCGACCAGATTCAAAAGCTTAAGTCCCTAAACGTCTCAATACTCGCCCTAAGCTACGCTGACCTAACCAACGAATCGCAGGTGAGGGAGTTCTCTGCATTAATCTGCATGCACGCGGAGGAATACAATATCTCCGAGGTCTATCTCGCCGACCTGAGCCTCCAGAGGATAGGTTTTGACCCGTGTGGGCGTCAGAGGGAGGGCGCAAGGACTACCTGGAAAGGCACACCTCAAGAAACGTCCAGTGAAGAAAATGAAGAGGCCGTCTGTGGGCCAGTGATTTTCCTCCCGCTGATTATTCTTGGTCGTTTCATCTTGCGGTAGCGACAATCTTGATGATGTCGTTGAACCCGAGCTCGTAGTCCTCTCCAACACGCCTGTGGGTTCTGGCGTTGACGGCGTAGAGGAAGGTCTTTCCGAGGTCTGTGTGGACTTTGTAGGCTAAGTCCCTCGGCGTTGAGCCCTTGGGTAGTAAGTGGACGTGCGGCAGAACGTTGCCGAACTGGTCTGTGAGCTTGTGCTCGTCCTCGACCGGGTAAACCGGAACCAACTGGAGTAACTCGAAGACGGCCCTGTTTATGACTTCCTGCACGCCGGTAGAGCCAAACCTGTCGAGAACTTTCTCCTTGATGAGCTGGAGAGCCTTTTCCTGCTTGGCGCTCATTGGCTTCAGGATCTTGAAGTCGCTTGAGCCAGGGACGTAGTCTATGAAGCCAGCCTTTGCGGCTTTTCTGAGGGTGAGCTCAGCCGCCGCTGAAGTCGGAACAACTATGTATCCCCTCTTCTCGCCCTCCTTGATAAGCCTCTCAATATGTTCATCGGTAGCTGCATCGGCCTTGTTGGCAGCGATGATAATCGGCTTGTTCACCTTCCTTAGTTCCCTTACGAAGGCCAAAAGATCCTTATCGCTCCATTTCGTGGGATCGTTGTCCAGACCGAGCCTGTGGATTGCCTCAAAGGCATCTTCCTCGCTTACGCCTATTCCCGTCAGCTGGTCAGCTATCGCCTGCGCCAATTTGAGGTGCTGGAGCTTTATCCTCTTGGCAAACTTTTCCCAGTTCTTCCTGAGAATGCCGTATATCCAGTAGTCTATCTCCTTCTCCAGGAACTCTATGTCCTCGACCGGGTCGTGGTAGTCAGTCGGCTGCCCCTCGGCATCGGTCTTGCCCGTAACGTCAACGACGTGGATGAGCGCGGAGGCCATTCTGAGGTCGTCGAGGAACTTGTTGCCCAGACCGCGGCCCTCGTGGGCGCCGGGGACGAGACCGGCGACGTCGATCATCTTTATCGGGATGAGTGCGAGGCCATCCTTGTATTCGTAGTTCTGCGGGTTTGGCTTACAGCCGAGCTCCTTGCAGGGGTGCTCCGCTACCGCGTAAGTGACGCCGACGTTGGCATCTATCGTCGTGAAAGGGTAATTGGCAATTTGAACGTCAACGAGGGTTGCCGCCGAGAAGAAGGTCGATTTTCCAACGTTTGGCTTGCCAACGACACCTATCTCCATGCTCACCACCGAGGTAAATTAGTCAGGGGGTTTTAAAGGGCTATGGTCTGCTACAACTCCGAAAACTATAACTCTCCAAGCATCCTAATCTTTTTTGGTGAATCCCTATGAAAATCTACACCCTCGTCGAGGACTACTCCGACTATGAGAGCCCATTCCTGGCGCAGCACGGTGTGAGCTTTCTCATCGAAAAAACGGGAAAAGAATCCTCTTCGACGTCGTCGGCGCGCTGTAAGATAGATGGCGATAGAGGGGATAAGAGCAATCATTGGAAACTTTCACCTGATTGATGCAAGTAAAGAGCGGATAGAGAAAACAATAAACGGCTTTCTTGAGGTGGACGTGGAGGAGGTTTACACCGGCCACTGCACGGGGCTGAAGGCGGAGGTAGCTTTCTGGAGATCTATGGCAGGAACGACATTATCAGAATTCTGACCGTTGTCTCAGCGGTTTTCATCCCATTGACGTTCATAACGGGCATCTACGAAATGAACTTCCGCTACATGCCCGAACTGGGGTGGCGCTACGGCTACTTCATGACAATATCCGGCATGCTGCTCACTGCCGTTGGGATGCTCCACTACTTCAAAAGAAAGGGGTGGTTATAAACCGAGGGCCAGCCTCACAGCCATTTCCGCTATCACATCGAGCGGGTCAATAAGAGGGACGCTCAAATCCTCGGGCTTTAGCGCAACACTGACCTCCGTGCAACCGGCTATTATGCCTTCGCTCCTCTTTTCCAGCCTCCTGGCAACCCGGAGGAGAAGTTCCCTGCCCAGCTCGAGGTTTCCAGCTTTAACCCCCTCGTAAATACCCTTCATGACGAGCTCCTGATCCTTTTTGATGGGCACTGCTATCTGAATCCCCCTGTCAAGGAGGGCACGGTGATAAACAAGGCCCTTAATGGTTCCATCGGTGGCCAAAAGACCGACCTTCTTAAGTCCCATCTCCTCTATTCTCTTCGCGGTTTCTTCCACCATACTGACGAGTGGTATGCTTATCTTCCTCTGAATGCTTTCCGCGAAGAAGTGGGCGGTATTGCAGGGCATTATTATAAAGTCCGCCCCCCAGCTCTCGAGCTTTCTGGCGCTCTCTACAAGCTCTGGCCTCGGATCTTCGCCCTCCCCGAGGATGAACGCCGTCCTGTCGGGTATCTTCGGGTTGTTGTAGATGATTATCCTCGGGTGATCCTGATCCCTCTTTGCTGGTGTCTTCTCGATTATCCTTCTGAAGAGTTCTGCAGTGGCTAACGGTCCCATGCCGCCGAGTATTCCGATGACCCTCTCGGTCATCATTACTCCTCCAGCCAGACGGAATCGTCGCCGTAGTAATTCAGCTTGACCACGAAGAGCCTGAAGGGCTCGTCGCGCTCGTTGATGACCCAGTGGACGGTTTTTGGCTTGACGAGGAAGATGTCGCCCGGTTTTGCAAGGTACTCGGTATCACCGATGCCGAGCCTGGCCTCGCCGCTTATTATGTAGAACAGCTCGTACTGCTTCTCGTGATAGTGCTTTTTAACCGTCTGTCCCGGCTTCACCTCGACGATTTGGGCGTAGCTTCCCTCTGGAAGTTCACCCTCGAAGAGAGGGAGCTTCCTGTAAGTGCCCCTGTCGATGAGGTTTTTGATCCCGGCCTTCATGAAGATCACCAGGAGGCAATTAGAAAAGGAACTAAATAAAATCATTGCCTGCATTTCCCTATTAGTTCAAACACATCACAATGGCAGCCCGCACTCAGGGATCCTAGTATAGTTCCGTTTCCGTTAATCTCAAGTAGCTCTTTGAATTCAAGGAGCTTAGATCAGAGACAGAAGAAATGAAGACAATTAGAACCTTTCTCCTGCTGAAGTGCAGGTGCATGATTCCCCTCTTGAGTATTAAGACCTCAGAAGTTTTAATCATTTCTTTCGACAACCATCGAAACCCTCAAAAGACTTTTATATCTCTTCCCCGAGACATCAGTGGACAAACGTAAACGGTGATGACCATGGAGGCGCTTGAGAAGGCCCTTAAATGGGCTGAGGACAACCTGAAAGCGGAATACATAGAGTTAAGGTATGAGAACTTAAGAAAAACGACGCTCGGCCTCAAGGATGGTGTCTTTACAAGCTTCACCGGCAAATTCCATCAGGGCGTTGCGATAAGGGTTCTCGCAGACGGTGCCTGGGGCTTTTCTTCGACGAGCGACCTTAACAACATCGAAAAGGCCATCGAGGAGGCTTACAAACTCGCCAGGGCTGCCGCTCAAACCAAGAATGAGAAGATTGAGCTGGCCGAGGTAAAGCCCGTCCAGGACTTCGTGAAGAGCAAGATGAAGATTAAACCCGCTCACGTAGACGTCGAGGAGAAAGTCGCTCACCTTAGGGAGCTTGAGAAGCTCCTCAAGGAGGATAATGCAGTAAAGAGCGTTCAGATACGCTACGAAGACGGCAGCGGGCAGAAGATACTCCTCACCAACGAGGGAACCAGAATAGAGTGGGACTACAACTACCTCTTCCAGGGAACCTACGTTACCGGAAAGAAGGAAGGAAAGCTTGCGATGGCAAGGGACAGCATCGGAGCCGTTGACTATGGCTGGGAACTCATGACAGATCACGAACCCAACGAGAAGGTAACTGAGAGGCTCCTCAGGAAGATGCACTCCCAGCTGGACGGCATCGCTCCAAAGCGCGGCGAGTGGCCCATCGTAGCGGGCCCAATAGTCGTCGGCATCATCGCCCACGAAGCTCTTGGCCACCTTGCAGAGGCGGACTTAACGATAAACTCACCGTTTAAGGACCTCATCGGCAAGCAGATTGCCCCAGAGTACGTCACAATGAGCGAGCGCTACGTTGAGGGTGGCTTTGGCAACGACAAGTACGATGACGAGGGTGTTCCGGTTAAGGACATCCACATCATCGAGAACGGAATTCTCAAGGAGATAATGCTCAACCGCGAGTACGCCCACAAGTGGGGAATGGAGCCAAATGGCCATGCAAGGGCCGAGAGCTATCGCTACCCGCCGATAATCAGAATGCGCAACACCGTCTTCGAGCCCGGTGATTACTCCTTCGAGGAGCTCATCGAGGACATAAAGTTCGGTTACTACGTAGTTGACTTCCGCGGCGGTCAAGCGCAGCTCAACTCGGCCTTCCAGGTTGGAATTCAGGAAGGCTACGTCATCAGGAACGGTGAGATTGCAGAGCCTATAAGGGACACCTCTATCACCGGCGTGGCAATAGAAGCCCTCAAGAAGATAAGCGCGGTCGGTAAGGACTTTGGCCTTGAAGTCGGCTTCTGCGGGAAGGGACAGATTGCCTTTGTCAGCTCGGGTGGGCCTCACATGCGCTTCGACGGAGGAATACTTATCGGGTGAGGTGGTGAAGATGGAGGAGCTTATCCGCTTCGGCGAGAAGTTTTTTGACGAACTCGAAATTGCCGTTTACCGCTCCCGCAATGTTAGCGTCAACATCGAACTGAACGAGATTTCAATGGCGAGCGTCAGAAGCGGCGCCGTAACGATAATCAGGGGAATAAAGGACAAGCGCCTCGGCCTAGCGATAATCGACAGCGACGAGCCGGCAAGAATAAAGGAAGCAATAGAGCAGGCTGCGAAGATGGCAAAGCTAAACAGCCCGGATGAGAAGTGGGTTTCACTTCCGGAGCCGGGCAAATACCGCGAGGCCCCAAAGCCGAACTATGAGCTTAAGGAGACCCCTCCTGACCGACTGGTCGAGATGATAGTTCACGGCATTAAGCTCGCCCGCGAGAAAGACCCCAACGCTATCGTTGCGGGTGGAGAAGGCGGCGTAACCTGGGAGGAGAGGCAGATCATCAACTCACACGGCATCGATGTCGAACAGGAAGGAGGAGCTGCCTACATATTCTTCGAGCTGGTCGGCAGAAAAGAAGGCGTCGTAACCCCTGGCATATTCGACTTCGAAGCGAGGAGAGACCTCAACCTCGATGTTGATGGTGTGGTTGAAAGGGCCGTTCGGAAGGTCGGCTGGGCTTACAACGTGAAAGCCAGCAAGAACGAGGAAGTGCCGATAATTCTCGGCCCATGGGCGATAGCGGGCCTCTTCAGCTACGCACTCTTCCCGGCCTTCAGCGGCGAGAGGCTCGTCAAGGAGACCACTCCACTTGCAGACAAGGTCGGGGAACAGATAGCGAGCGAGGTTCTTACTCTCTACGACGACCCGTTCCACGAGCTCGCCATTGAGCCGGTTATAGCCGATGGTGAGGGTGTCCCAACGAGGAAGAACGTCCTCATCGAGAAAGGAACCTTCAGGGGCTTCGTTTGGGACAACTACTGGGCCAGAATCTACGGCACTGAGAGCACAGGAAACGGCAAGCGTGATTTGAGGAGCGGCGGAATAAACATCGGCTTCCACACCATGGCAATCGAGAACGGTAAAAAGAGCTTTGAGGATATGATAAGCGAGATTGACAGGGGCTACTTCGTGGACGGCTTCCAAGGTGCGCACTCGAGCAACCCGGACAACGGAAACTTCGCTGTAACAGCTAATCCGGCCTACCTCATCGAGGACGGTGAAGTCGTCGGCTCCAGCGTCTTCCTCATAGCGGGCAACGTCTATGAACTGCTTAAACAGGCCAGCGAGGTCAGTAAGGAGCAGATCGTTATGCCCTTCATGACGACAATGATAACGCCGTTCATCAGGTTCGAGAATGTGAAAATTGCCGGAAAGTGACGCCTTTCTTTTTTCTCAACTTTTAGAGCCTCTGCTCTCAATAAGCACGCAGCTAAAAAAGAATGTTCCCCCTAGTAAAACAGTCACTTCAAAACCCTGAAGTCTATCGCGATGTTGAACTGCCTCGGCGCGTAGGGGCGGACCTTTCTCTCATCCAAAAACTCAACGTGGAAGCCGAGCCCCTTCGCTATACCATTTATTTTCGCCTCGTGTTCAAAAAAGAGGTTCTCCTCGGGCCCAAAGCCATAGTAGTGGACAATTCCGCCGTCCTTAACGCTCAGCATAGCCTCCCTCAAAAAGCGATCGGCGAACTTGGGGAGATTCATTATCACGCGGTCGGCCTCAATTCTACCAGCGATCTTTCTAACGTCGCCAAGGATGGGGACAACATTCGGCATCTTGTTCAGCTTTCTGTTTTCTTCGAGGTACCTAACTGCCCAGGGGTTGATGTCGCAGGCGAAGACGAGCTTTGCTTTCTTTGCGAGGAGTATCGAGTATGGTCCGACGCCGGCAAACATGTCGAAGACGATCTCACCCGGCTGGGTTTTCTCGAATATCCTCATCCTCTCGGTGGCGAGCCTCGGCGAGAAGTAGACCTTAGCAACGTCCAATCTGAGCCGTATCCCATTCTCTCGGTGGAGCGTTTCGGTTCTCCTCTCACCAGCAAGGCGAATCAGCTCCCTAACGCGGTATTCACCTTCAATCTTGCTCCCCTTAGCGAAGACGGCCTTTATGTGCCTGTGGACTTTCAGAATTGCCTCACCAATGGCCTTCCCGTAGGGCATCAGCTTTTCGGGAAGCTCGATTATCGCGACATCGCCGATGATGTCGAAAGAACTCGGGAGAAGAGGCCTCACTTCTTCGGGAACCTCAACGACCTCGCGGTAACTGTGGGGCCTCCGCTTAGTCTTCTCGAACTCTGCCTCCACGATTTCAAAGCCTTCAACTGGCCCGGTGACAGGGAAGAGTATGAACTCGCCCTCCCGCTTCACGGAGTAGCTTTTAGCCAGAACACCGAGCTCGATGAGCTTTCGTCTCGTCTTTTCGGCTTCTCTCTTGGGGACTTTTACGGCGAACATCAGGGATTAGTTACGCTGGAGGTTCAAAAGGTTTGCCGTTTTGACTTCCGAGGATATTACATCCAAGCTCCAGCGACGAAAGATTTTTAAACGCTCACCCTTCCCTAATATCGGGCCCCGGTGGTGTAGCCCGGTCAAACATGCGGGCCTTTCGAGCCCGCGCCCCGGGTTCAAATCCCGGCCGGGGCACCAAAATTCTCTCACCCACCTTTCTAAGAGCAGCTTCACCACTGGAGACAAGCCCTCTTTGAAAAAGAGCCACCTCAACATGCCATTAATAAAACGAGACCTACTATAAGCCACCCTCAAAGGCCCCACAACCTTTAAATCCAAAGCTGCATGAATTTGAAATACCGGTCTTTAGACTTTCAGCTGCCTCCAAGCTCAGCACTCATTTTGGATGAGTGATTTTTACATCTCTATATTGTATCTCGATAGTTTTTTGTAATTTTGGAGATTTTCCAAACAATTATAACATATTGTCAAAATAATGCCGAAAATTTTTTAACATTAAAAGGAGACCCTCTATGGTGGTATTATGGTAGGTGTTGTCAAGACTGGAATAGAGGAGATTGATTCTGCCTTGGGTGGAGGAATAGTCGATATGGGGAATCTTTTGATATCCCATGACAAAAGGTCACTGGGATG
This sequence comes from Thermococcus onnurineus NA1, assembly GCF_000018365.1. NCBI lineage: Archaea > Methanobacteriati > Methanobacteriota > Thermococci > Thermococcales > Thermococcaceae > Thermococcus > Thermococcus onnurineus. The sequence goes on from NC_011529.1 coordinate 626,893, forward strand.
GGTACTTGGTTTGAAGATATTCAAGAGCATGATTGATCAGGGGGCAATTGGAGTCATATTAAATACGACCCTACCAATTTCAAAGCTTCAATTGAGAACCAAATGTGCTGGATTGGATCTTGAAAAAGAAGGAAAAGCAGGAAAGCTTTACATAATTGACCTCTTCGGATCCAAGTACGATATCCCATACAATAGTCCGTACGTTATCCAGATAAGGGACTGGAGTGGCGATACAGGGATTCCAAAATTGCTTCAAATATATAGCAGACTATCATCACGAATCCCTGAAGGCTCAACTGTAGTTGGTCTAGCTGCGACGTTGGAAGGGCTCTACCATGAATTTGGAAAACAAACCATGGACAACCTGATAAGAGCCTCACTCGCCAGCTTTGAAAATGAAGTGGTAAATAAAGGCAGGAAAATTAATATTCTCACCATTGCACTCCTAAACAGAGAAGCTGTTCCCGATTATGTAACAGCATGGCTGTACAGTCTTAGTGACCAAATCATAGAATTCATTTCCAATACTGGCACTGCGGGTCTAGAGGAGACTATACTAATACCAAGATCCCTTGTCCCTGAGTTCCAACCGAGGCATTACACAATAAAGCTCTCAAAAGAACACAGGATTCAAGTTCTTTGATTTATTTTTTTGAATTCGGCATCCTATACAATCCCAATATTTTTTGCCGGAGTTAATGATGTAAATGAAAAGGCTTTTAACCTTTCATCCGTTTTCCCGCCCGATGGCCATGAAGACACTCGCCCAGGTTTTCAGGGAAGTTCTGCAGGAGAAGGGTATAGAGAGCTTCGGCGTGCTTTCAAAGCGCTACCGTAAGTCAAAGAATAAGCTCCAGGATGTGGCCGTGGATGTCCTTAACGGAAAAGGAGTCATAGCAGAAGTCCCAGAGCCAACGGTAGTTGCGTGGGATTTAAACGGGAACCGCGTTAAGGGCTCGCGCTACGCCTACGTGCCGGGCTGCATGGCGAAAAAGTTCAAGGTTCTAATCAGAGCTGAAGACCTGAAGGCCCGCATTCCGGAGTGGCCCTACTTCATAATTGACCTAATGCACTGGGACAAGCACACCCAGAAGGAAAAGGGTAAGATATGCCTTCAGGTGGCTCAGAGCTACGGCCTGCTGAGAGACTACTTCACAGGAAAAGAGCTGGCGGTAACCTGGGCGAACGATGAGTTCAAATCCATGTTCCACGGCCCGGTTGAGAGGATAACGACATACGAAGGATCTACCGCCAACTTCCTGAAAGAAGAGGGCATCGATGAGGTCGTACTCCTCGACCCCTGGGCGGAGGAAGTTCTGGGAGAGGAGGACTTCGACGTTAAGGCCTTCATAATCGGGGGAATCGTCGACACCGGTGGAACCAAGAAGAAGACCACGCCAAAAATCGGCGAAGAGCTTGAAAAGGAAGGAATAAAAGTCCACAGGAGGAAAATAGTCCTTAGGGGTGATGTCGTTGGCGTCCCGGACAGGATAAACAGAATCCTCGGCATAATCCTTAAGATGATGATTGATGGCAAGTCAATGGATGAGGCAGTCTACGAGTTCCAGGAGCCACTTCACGCACGCTGGCGCCTCAGAAAGGAGCTTCCAAAGCATGCGACTCGCTACATGATAAACGGCAAAGTTTACCGCGTCGTCGAGAAGGAGCTGTTTGACGAGTATTCCAAGTGGCTTAAGATACGCTGGGAGGACTTCGTAAAGGTTCTGCGCGAGTTAAATCTCGTCGCGCTCGAGAGGAAGCGGATGCACCACCTCAACAAGATTTCCAACCCTAGAATAATCAACGGCAAGCTTTACAGGGTCATACTTCTCAAGAAGGCCGCGATGCTGTGCTACAACTGCTAAAAAGCATAGAAAAATCTTAAGCCCCCTTCTTTTCTCTGAGCTCTCTAACGAGTTCCTCCAGGGACTTCTTGGCTTCAACTTTGGAGTAAAAGTCGTATTCTTTCTTTAGAAACTCATAGTGATCTCTCTCATCGTTTGCGAGTTCGCTCATGATACGTTTGTGTTCTGGATCTTCCAGCCTCTCCATGAGCACTATGTAGATAGCTTCCGAAAGCTTCTCGGTATCCATACCTATACGCAGTACAGTTAGATAATCCTCTACATTTTTAAGCCGGAAGTCTTTCTCCGCAAGAACCTCTGCCCAGCTATTCAAAGGCATATCTAATGGTTCTTCTCCGGGGAACAGACCCTCAAATATCGTCCGGACTCTCTTGTCGTGACTTTCCTCAATCTCAACGAACTCCTTGAATTTCTTTTTTGCGTACTCCTCAGGCATGTTTTGGTGCAGGAACGTATAAAGTCCCGTAGCGTCTCTTTCTCCTTTGATGATGTATGAAAGGATTTCTTTCAATGAGCGCTTGGATATTTCACGAAGAGTTTTCATGACGTTTTCGTTTATGCTGGCCTTTTCCATAAACATTTCCAGAGCCTTGCTCATATCACATCCCTGAAGGCAATTAGTGGGCACTTGTTAAAAAACTTTTTTCGAGGATACCGTGACCTGTAATATTTCCTACAACCTTGTATAATCAGTAGCACTGGCATGTTGACGCTAAGGACGAGCTTAAACGATAAAGTAACAAAATGGAAAGATTCAGAAGAACAGAATCACAGCGTCTCCAACGACGGCCGTTTCAACCTCTTCGCCATCGCTGAACACTGCCTTTCTCAGAACGATGTCGTCCTTGCTCAGTTCGACATCTTGTCCTTCAATCTCGAACTCGACCTTGCCGCTCTCCTTGAGGGCCTTGGCAACTTCCTCGGCGTTCTCCTTGAGGTAGGCGGTTATCTTTGGCACGAGCTTGCCGTAGCGCGGCCCTACTGTTCTGAAGTTGGGCTTTATCTCGATGATGCGCTCCTCGAGCTCTGGCTCGCCCTTGATTATCTCAAGCCTCTCAACGTTCATAGTTCCGGCGATGTCCTTTTCGATGGCCTTCAGCATCTCGTAGGAGTCGGTAGCGTAGACCGCCACGTGCTTGAGCTTGGCGTTGAGTGCTAAGCCGTGGCTGTTCTTGTAGCGCCTCATGACACCTACTATCTCCCTGGCCAGCTCGCCGAGCTTCTCGGCGTTCTCGTCAATCCTGCCTTCGTCGTACTTCGGCCATTCGAGGAGGTGGACACTCTTCGCTCCGATGCGTTCTTTGAAGAGGTTCTGGTAGAGCTCCTCGGTTACGTGCGGCACGAACGGAGCGAGCAGGAGCATGACGTTGTAAAGCAGTTCGTAGAGGGCTACCTTTGCCTTCAGCTTGCTCTCCTCGTCGTCGCCGTAGAGGCGGTACTTGATCATCTCGATGTAGTCGTCAGCGACCTCGTGCCAGACGAATGTTATCAGCTCCCTCGTGAGCAGGTTGAAGCGGTACTTCTCCATTTCCTCCGTGGCGAACTTGATGAGCCTGTGAAGTCTCGAGAGTATCCAGCGGTCAATCGGCTCCAGCTCGATTCCTTTTGCTGCCTCCGGATCAAAGCCTTCAAGGTGTCTCTCGGCGAAGCGGTAGATGTTCCAGACCTTCTGGAGGAAGCGGTAGTTGTAGTCAACAGTTTCCCACTTGAACGGGTGGTCTTCTCCGGGCGGCGCTAAGGCAGTCCAGAGTCTCAGGGCATCGGCGCCGTACTTCGGGATCACCTCATCCGGTGCAACGACGTTGCCGTAGCTCTTACTCATCTTCCTCCCGTCTGGACCAGCCACCATTCCGTTGATGAGGATGTCGTCCCAGGGCTTTTCCCCGGTGAGCACGTAGGTCCTGAATATTGTGTAGAATGCCCACGTCCTGATGATGTCGGTCCCCTGCGGCCTCAGAGCCGTTGGGAAGTTGTGCTTGAACCACTTCTCGTCCTTGCCCCACTTGGTGATGATGAGCGGCGTAATGCTCGAATCCACCCAGCAGTCGAGGACGTCAGTTACAGGCTCGAGCTCGGCACCGCAGACCGGGCACTTCTCAACGGGCGGCTTGTCAAAGCGCGGGTCAACGGGCAGGTCTTCCTCTCTGGCAGGAACTACGTGGCCGTTCTTACAGACCCAGAACGGGATTGGGGTTCCAAAGACGCGCTGCCTGCTTATAACCCAATCCCAGTCCATTGACTCGGCCCAGTCCTTGAGGCGGAGGAACATGTCGCTCGGATACCAGTTGATTTTCTCTGCCACTTTCACAATCTCGTCCGTGAAGTCCTTCACCTTTATGAACCACTGCTTCTTCGGCAGGAGCTCGATTGGGGCCATACAGGAGCTCCTCTCGGTGTGCCTCAGGACGCGGTGGGTTATCTTCTCCTTCTTGTAGAGAAGGCCCATCTTTTCGAGATCCTCAGCGATGGCCTTCCTTGCCTCCTCGGTCTTCATACCAGCGTACTTGCCGGCCCTTTCGTTCATGGTGCCGTCCTCGTTGATGGCTATGATAACCGGCAGGTTGTAGCGCTTCTGCCACACGACGTCCTGCTCATCGCCGTAGGTACAGTTGTAAACGGCACCGGTTCCAAAGGTCGGATCGACGTCCTCGTCGGCTATAACCGGCACTTCCCTCTCGAATATGGGGAGCTTCACCTTCTTGCCAACGACATCCTTATAGCGTTCGTCATCAGGATGCACGAAGACGGCAACACAGGCCGGCATGAGCTCCGGTCTGGTAGTGGCTATCGGGACGTAACCGGAGCCATCAGCAAGCGGGAGCTTGATGTAGTAGAGGAAGCCATCTTCCTCAACATAACCTACCTCGGCCTTGGCAAGGCTCGTCCTACATCTCGGACACCAGTAAACCGGGTGCTCGTCGCGGTAGAGCATGCCCTTTTTGTAGAACTCGAGGAGGGACTTCTGGACCGTTGCCTTGTACCAGTCGTCCATTGTGTGGTACTCCAGATCCCAGTCGGCGGAATAGCCTATCCTTATGAACTGGTTGCGCATGGCCTCGATGGCCTGCCAGGTCCACTCAACACATTTCTGAAGGAACTTCTCTGGCTGATCCTTGCTGATTCCGAACTCCTTCTCTACCTTCAGCTCGGTCGGAAGGCCGTGGTTGTCGAAGCCCTGTGGGAAGAGCACGTTGTAGCCGGTCATGCGCTTATAACGGGCCACAATGTCAATCCAGGTGTGGCTGAGCACATGACCAAGGTGGAGTGTTCCGCTTGTGAACGGGGGTGGAGTGTCGATCGCGTAGCTCGGTCTCTTCTCGTCGAGTTCGTATTTGTAGATTTTTTCATCCAGCCAGAACTTCTGCCACTTGGGTTCGATTTCCTGCGGGTTGTAAGTCTTCGGGAGCATCTTACCACCTACCTGAGGCTTTTTCAGTGATGATTTCCCTATCAGAAGGGACGTTTAAAAAGGTTAATCCCTTCGGTGGTGCCCCTAGAGTTTGCACTAACCCAGAAACCAAGAAGCGTGCACGAGCTTTAGTTTTCCCGAATCTTCCGATGGACGATAGGCACCACCGATGCCCCTAATGGTGCATAGCCTTAAAAGGTTTTCGTGACAACATTTGAAGGAAAGCTCAGATGAGGTGATTCCGTGGGTGAGCTCTACAGGAGCCTCGCGCGCTACTATGACGTTATCTATCGAGCGCGGCTGGAGAGGATCTCCCAGGAAATTGGCTTCGTCGAAAGAATCTTCAGGAACGACGCGAGGCGGGAAGTTAGGCGCGTTCTCGACATAGCTTGCGGAACCGGTGCGCCAACCCTTGAGCTTGTCCGGCGGGGCTATGAGGTTGTGGGTCTCGATATCAACGAGGAGATGCTGACTGTGGCCAGAGGGAAGGCCCAGAGAGAGGAGTTGAGCGTGGAATTCATGTTGGGAGATGCCGCGGCACTCGACTTCCAAGAGGAGTTCGACGCGGTGACGATGCTATTCTCGAGCATCCTCTACTTCGATGAGGACAGAATTAACGAATTATTTAATTCTGTAATTAAAGCTCTACGGACTGAAGGAGTCTTCGTCGCAGACTGGTCGAATTTGCTCTTCTACCGTGATGAGGGTCCCGATGTGAGAGAAGAGCGTGAAGGAAACGAGATCGTCGTGACAACGACATGGAGGGAGTTCGAGAACGCCAGCCAGAGGCTTCACCTTAAGCATCTTGTTCAGATAATCCATCCGGATGGTGAAGTCAAAGCCTTTTTCACTCACGAGAACCTGAACGTTTACACCGCCAGGGAAATGCGCCTGCTTGCTGAGAAGCACTTCGACGAGGTTAGAATTTATGGCGACTTTCAGAGAGCTTCCGGCGAATGCGTGGAGACTCTGGCTCGTTGGAATCAAAGGCCAAGCTCCCTGAATGCCTCAATAAGCCTCTCATTCTCCTCCCTCTTCCTCACGCTGAAGCGGACGTACTGAGGCAAACCAAAGCTCGTGCAGTCGCGGACGGCTATTCCTTTACGTTTGAGCGCTTCAACGACCGCCTTTGCATCCCCAACACGCTTGATGAAGAAGTTGGCATCGCTTTTGATGTCCAGGGCCTTTTCCATCCGCTCCTTCTCGCGCCAGATTAGAGGCATCGTTTTCTTGAGATGCTCGAAGCCGTCCTCGATGAGGAACTCCAAAAAGGCGTAGCCGAGCGAGCCTATACTCCAGGGCATGCGGACGCTTTTAAAGGCCTCCTCAAAGCCGATGACGTAGCCCACCCTTATCCCGGGCAGCCCGTAGCTCTTGGTGAAGGTCCTGAGCTTCACGAGGTTTTCCCCTTCTGGACTTTTCGCTCCTTTGACGAAGTCTATGAATGCCTCATCAAGTATAAGGAGCGCGCCTTTGTCTTCGACGGCATCGAGAAGAGGCCTGAGCCCCTTTGGCGAGTAGAACTTGCCGTCGGGGTTGTTGGGGTTGCAGAAGAAAACGATACTCTCGTTCTCTACGAGTTCGGCGAGCTTCTCTGGATCGTTTGGGCCTGGTATGACCTCGGCCCCGAAGATTTTCGTCACCCTCTCGTATTCCCCGTAGGTGTGGCGCGGGATGATGACCTTCCTTCCCTTTAGCGCGAGGATTCCGATGAGGTAAAGGGCCTCGGTTATGCCTGCCGTAACCGTGACGGGTTTTCCGACGAGTTTGGAAAGCTCCTCCTCAAGCCCCCTGTAGTATGGGTACCTATTGCTGATAGATTTCGCCCTTTCAAACATCTCACCGGTCCACTCTGGCAGATACGGATTGAGCGAGGCAGAGAAGTCGAGCAAACCCTCTTCCCTCGCCCCTCCGTGATAGGTTGAGAATCTCACGGGTTCAAGCATGGACACACCCCCGTTAAGAGCAGTAGCAACACGACAGCTATCCACTCTCCCACGACAATCCAATAAATCCTCAGCGCCCGCCTTATATCTTCGAGCGTCGGCTCCCTGCCTTCAAAGTGATAGACCCCTTCTTTCTTAAGCCATACTCCGAGGACGGCGCTCATAGCTGCTATGGGCTTGTCGGCATTTATCTTAAACTTCGCCTTCCCCCAGTATTCGAGAACCTTTCTCGGACTGAGGGGCAGGAAGAGCAGAACGGTAATGCGGGCTGGGATGAAGTTGAGCAAATCGTCAAGACGCGCTGCAAACTTGCCAAAATACTCGTGCCTTTCATCGCGGTAGCCTATCATGGCGTCCAGAGTATTCACAGCACGGTAAACAAGAGCTCCTGACAGGCCGAAGAGGAGATAGTAGAAGAGCGGAGCAACGATGCTGTCTGTGATGTTCTCTGCGAGGCTCTCTATGGCCGCTGAATTGAGATGAGCCCTATCGAGCTTTGAGACGTCCCTGCTGACTATCCAGCCCACGTACTTCCTCTGCTCTTCTATGTTGTCCCTCACCGTGTTCTCCACGTGCTGGGCGAGGCTTTTAATCGCGAAGGAGCTTTTTAGAAGGTAAACGCCCAGGGCGAAACCCAGCCACTCTGGCAGAAGCTCCGGAAGCTTGGAGAGGGCAAAGGCGAAGGTGATGACAAAGAGAGAAGCAGAGGTTCCGGCGAGAAAGTCCAAAATCGAGCTTCTTCTTCTGTATATCCCATCAAAGAGACCGATTAGCCTGCCGAACCAGACGGTGGGATGGACTAATGCTGGCGGTTCGCCGAGGAGGAAATCCCAGAGGAGCGCAACCACAAAAGTTACTAAAGCTTCCATTCTCCGAGGGCCTCCTTTACCTGGGTGTATTCACTGAGCATCTCCTCGTTAGGTTCCCTCAAGCCCCTGCGCACGTACCAAGCGGGGTGTCTTAAATAAGTTGCATCAAAGCCAAGCCTTTTTAGGGCCTTCTCCGCCGTCCTGCCGATGGCAAAAATAGCTTTTGGCTTCAGGATCTCAAGCTCCCGTTGGAGGAGACTGAGCTCCCGTTCGTCGAAGCCCTTAAGCTTATTCCCTGGCGGGTTGCACTTCACGACGTTGGTGATGTAGACAAAGTCTGGGTTAATCCCTAGAGAAAAGAGGGTCTTCCTGAGCAGCATTCCCGAGGTGTCGCGATAGAAGCATATTCCAGTTAATCCACACCCCTTCCTCCCAGGCGCTTCGCCTACAAGGACAATGCCCGAACCGACCCAGCCATTGGCGAAGGGCAGACCATCGAAACTCCTGACCTCGAGCTGATAGCTGTAATACTCCTCGTGGCAGAACTTCAGCGGTTCGCGGAGAAACTCCCGGTAAAGGGCCTCAAGCTCTCCTGAGACTTTCTCATCCTTCATATCGACGACAAGGAAGCGTTGCTCCGGATTGTAAATCGTCCTCGCGTAGAGGCCGTAAACCTTCTCCTCGAGGTTGAGAAAGTCTCGCCAGTCCCTGAGGAAGAGGGGCTTAGTCTTAAGGTTTCTTGGATTTACATAGACCTTTCCAATCTGCTCCAGCTCGTCAAGCTTCAGCAGCATAAAGGATAAAACATCCAAGGCGTTTATAATTCTGGTGGTGACATGGGGACGAGAAAGTGTCCCTTCTGCGGAGGGACTATGGTGCCGAGCAAAACTGACTTCCTTGGGCACGCCCAGTACTTCTGGGTCCCGCCCTGGAAGAGCAGACTGACAGGCTTCCTGAAGCCGGGAGTAAAGGGCAGGCCCTGGCTCTGCATCGACTGCGGCGCGGTTGTGGCGTACGTTGATGAAAAGAAGCTTTCAATCCTCCGCGAGGAGTACGAGCAGACAAGGCTGGAGGGTTCAACTTGAAGGGCATTGCCTTCTTCTCCGGCGGCAAGGACGGGCTTTATGCAACTTATTTGGCCCAGAAAAGCGGCATAAGTGTCCCGTATTTCCTTGTCCTGAAGACCACCATCGGAGTCTCGCCACACTATGAGAACCTGAGCGAGCTGGAAAAGCTCGCTGGGGCTATGGGAAAGGGGCTTCTGATCTTTGATATGGCAAAAGGGAGCGAGGCTTTAGCTGAATTCATCGGCTCACTCGGCGTCGATTACCTCATCGCGGGAGATGTGCTTCTCGAAGACCACCTGGAGTGGATCGAAAGGCTGGCCGAAGGAGCGGGCGTTAAAGTCTTGGAGCCTCTATGGGGCAGGAACACGTTTAAGCTCGCGAGAGAGATACTAGAAGCGGGATTTGAATACGCGATAATCGCGGTCAACAAAGAGAAGCTATCCAAGGAATGGCTCGGCTACACCTTCCGCTCGGTTGAGGATTTGGAGCGCTTCCTCGATGCAAACCCCGGCATCGACCCCCTCGGCGAGTTCGCTGAGTTCCACACAGCGGTCTTAAAGTGCCCGCTGTTTGAGGGAAGTTTTGAGCTGAAGCCGCTGAAGGTGGAGGAGAGCGAGACCTACTGGTGGATGAAGTTCAGGCTGGTGAGAAAATGAGAGCCGGAGAAACCCTCAGAAAACTTGAATCAAAAGGCATAACCCTTGAAAAGATGCTCGATACTGCGATGGAGCTCTACATCGGTGAAAATGCCAGAGACGTTAGAAAACTGCTGAAGGAGACGATGCTCCGTTATCTTGACGACATCAACGTTCAGTCTCTGCTCATGGCGGCGCTCCTCCTTGAGGAGAACTTCGAGGTTGAAGGTGACCCCGTGAACTTAGTAGCCGATGAGCTCATTGGAATAAGCATAGCAGAATACATCGGCGGTAAAATGGCCCTTTTCAACTTCTTCTACTATGACACGAGAAAGCCCGGAATACTGAAGGAGCTGCCACCCTTTCTGGACGACGCAGTAGGCGGCTTCATAGCGGGCTGCATGACGAAACTCCTTTCGGAGGACTGAGTCATGAAAAACCTCCTCCCCTTCCTGACACGGGTGCCAATCAAGGGCGACTTCGAGAAAGTTCGCGAGGAGCTCTGGGCCTTTCCACTTGTCGCTTTGGTGAGTTCGGCGCTCCCAACGCTTGTCCTCTACTTAAAACTTCCCCTTTCGAACGTCCTGGCGGTTTTGGCGCTCTACTTCACCATCGGCCTTCTCCACCTTGACGGTCTGGCGGACTTCGCCGACGGAGTTATGGTCAAAGGCAATCGCGAGAGGAAAATAAAGGCAATGAAAGACCTGAACACCGGAATAGCGGGTCTCTTCGCGGTGGTCATGGTTCTGTTCCTACAGGTCTATTCCCTCCAGCTCGTTCCTTTCTACGCCATCTTTCTAGCGGAGCTAAACTCAAAGCTCGCCATGCTCCTCGCGCTGGCAACCAGGAAACCGCTCGGCCAAGGGCTTGGGGCCTACTTCATGGAGAGGATGAACAGCGGCCAGCTCCTCGGTGGGTTCATCTTCTACGCCATTCTCCTCGTCCCTGTAGTTGTCTACGAGCAAAATGCCCTGGTCTCGCTCCTTGGTCTGGCTTTCGGAGGTTACGCCATCAAAGTTGCCCTCGACAACTTTGGCGGAATAAACGGCGACTGCATAGGTGCAATAGCGGAGATAACGAGGGCTGGGACGCTTTTGGTTGTGGCGTTTGCGGGAGCTTACTTGGGCGGCTGAACACCCGGGATAATCACGAGCTCGTCCAGCTCCCTGTCTTCCATTGCCCCGTAGGGGATGTAGCCCCTTCATGAGCCTTCTCGATGAAGTCGAGGATCCTCACGAGATTTTCTTCGCTACTACTTCTGTCATCCACGTAGTCAACCACTAAAACAAGCTTTCCGGCCTTAACAACCGTGTCCAAGTAAGGCACCTTCTCGTCCCTCCAAGGGCTCGGCTTAAGGCCGTCGTAAAAGACGTCCTCACTGGCCCAGCCGGAAATCGTCTTCAAAAGTCTGCCGTCATCATATTCAAGGAGTTGCTCACCGTTTTGGGGGATTATCAGGAAATCCTCACCGGCCTTCGAGCGCGTGTAGTTTGCTATTTCGAGTATGAACTCGATCATCTTCCGGGCCGTCCAGTTCTCATCATAGCCATTCTCGCCCCAGTACTCGAACTCGTCAACTTTATCAAGGTAAACCCCCGCAAAGCCTTGCGCAATGATCCTGTCGAAATATTCAAACATTATCTCCTTCCACTCATCATCCCAGTATTTTACCGCGTAGTTCCCCTCCCAGTTGGGATTCTCCGGTCCGAGCCAGGCAGGAGGTTTTTCTTTCCACTCCTCTTTCCAGTAGAAGCGATAGTCCTCAGCCTCGCCGATGCTGATGTAAGCTATCGGAACAACCCCCGCGTTTTTAATCAGATCAATCTCCTCACCGCTGTAGGCAGTTTCATCGCTTCCGTCACGCGAGTAGTCCATGACGATTAAATCAAAGCCACTCTCTGCTATAACCAGGGAACTCGCGTTCTGAAGCCAGTAGGCCCAGCTGTTGATTATCAGAGAGGTTAAATTCTGTGATTCGTTGAAAAAAACACTAGAAGTGATTTCAGTTTCATTAGATGAAGGTGTCGGGGCTTCTGTTTGATTGAGGTTTTTTATGATAGTCTCAGTGGAGAAGGCCCGAGTTGATGTTAAGGGACGGGAGGAGAAAGTTGAGTTTGTGTTCCCGTTGAAGTAAGAAGGCTGTACTGGACTTGAGGTTGTTTCATTGGGTTGGTAACCCTGATAAGTGTCTAGGAGACAACCCCCAACCAGCAGCACAGCAACGAGAATCACAATGGGTATATATCTTTTAACTTCTGGCATAAGCCCAAGTAAAAGAGAAGACCTTTTAACGGTTTCTCCCACTTATAAACGGTGGGATTATGATAATCATCCTCGCCGGAGGCAAATCAACCCGCATGGGGCAGGAAAAGCCCGTCCTCAAGGTAGCCAGTAAACAGATGCTCCTCTGGGTCTACGAAGAAGCGGGGGAAGTTGACGACGTCCTCGTTGCTCTATCGCGGAACACCCCCAAAACAAGGGAGCTCTGCCTTAGGGAAGGGATTCCCTTCATTGAGACGCCGGGAAAAGGCTACGTCCAAGATATCCAGTGGCTTTTGCGTGAGTTCGGCCCATTCGTAAGCGTCTCCGCCGATATCCCCTTTGTGAAGGCCTCGGATTTTTGGCTTATCGAGAAGGCCTTCGACGGGAAGACGAGCCTGACAGGGGTCCTTCCGCTTGAAAAGGTGCCGGGAGACTTGAATCCAGTAGTTTACCGAGGTTATGCAATCGTTGGCCTGAATGCCGTCGCTGAAGAAGGGGAGAGATTCTTTGAGTTCACAAATCCCCTGTTGTCATTAAATGTGAACACTCCTGAAGAACTGGAGCTTGCGAAGAGGATTGCTAACCTAATCCGAGCTCCGAGATGATGTATCCCACGTCAAGGTTCTTCTCAACAACCCTAGCAAAGCGCTCTATCTCCTCCTCAATGCTCCATCCACCAACGCTTATCGGCTCGAGACCTTTTTCCGCCCGCAGAAAGTTGAGAAGACGCTCCGTAAAGGCGAAGTTATGGAAGATGCCGTGTAGATAGGTCCCGAAGGTTCTCTCACCAAGGGCTCCCTCCGGCTCAAAGGCCTTAGCACCGTTTATCTCGCGTATTATCGAGAAGGGCCTCTCTGAGGTTGAGCGGCCCATCCTTATCTCATAGCCCTCAACGCTCATTCTCTTAGCCGGCTCCCAAAGGATTTCGGCCTTCAGGTGATTTGTCCGTTTAACGGGCGTGAAGATTGTTTTAGCGGGCAACAGTCCAATACCCTTGACCTCACCGCGCTTCGATTCTACGTTGTCGATTATCTTCTCCCCGAGCATTTGAAAGCCGCCGCAGATTCCAACGACGAAAGAACCTTCGTGGTGAGCCTGAATTATCGCGTCCTCTATTCCATTCTCGCGCATCCAGAGCAAGTCCTCGACGGTGTTCTTGCTCCCGGGGATTATTATCAAATCACCTTCGATTTCCTCCGCTTTTGTAACGTAGTCCACCCCATTGGCCCAGTGAAGGGGCTCAAAGTCGGTAAAGTTGCTTATGTGGGGAAGCTTGACTATCTGGATGTGGAGCTCGCCATTAACCTTCGGAAAGCTAGTCAAAGAGTCCTCTTCTGGCAACTTGTGCTCGATGCAGGGAACGACTCCGAGGGTAGGCTTCCCGTAGCGCTTCTCTAGATATTCGAAGCCTGGCTCCAGCAGGGAGGCATCGCCGCGGAACTTATTGAATACGAAGCCAAGGATCAAGTTTCGCTCCTCCTTGCTCAAGAGCTCCATCGTACCCACTATAGAAGCGAAGCTCCCACCTCGGTCGATGTCGGTAACGAGGATGGTCTTCGCTTTGGCGTGCCTCGCAACGCGCATGTTGGCTATGTCGTAGTCCTTGAGGTTAATCTCAACGGGCGAGCCTGCGCCTTCGATTATCACAATCTCGTGCTCCACCATGAGTTCATCCAGAACCTTCATGGCCTTCCGAAAGAGCTCCTCCTTCCGGGAGAGCATGTATTCCCTAGCTGAAACGCTTCCTATTGGCTTTCCCATAAACACAACTTGGCTCCTCATGTTCCCCTCAGGCTTGAGGAGTATTGGATTGAACCTCACCGACGGCTTCTTTCTGCAGGCTACCGCCTGAAGGTACTGGGCGCGACTTATTTCGCCGCCTTCTATGCTCGGTGCGGAGTTCAGGCTCATGTTCTGGCTTTTAAACGGAACAACGTCATACCCTAAGTTCGAAAAGATCCTGCACAAAGCCATAACGAGGAGGGATTTCCCAGCTCCGGAGGAAGTTCCCTGAACCATTAGGGCTTTTCCCATTCACACCCCCACTGGAAGTGGACGAAGGACATATAAACCTGTTGGATAAAACCTCCATCGGTGATACTATGAAAAGCCTCATGCTGGTTGTCCTCGGAAACACAGAGATAAGCACCGTGCCAGGAATAAGCGTTGCTGGAGCAACGCCAGAGCTCACAAAGCTTACTCCACCAGCTGATGCTGAATACCTGTTCTACGAGAAGCCGAAAATCATAGACGTGATTCCCGTTACCCCCGATGGACATCCTACGCCAGCCATAATCACCAAGGCCGCAAGGGAGCTTGCCAACTTCCCGTTGATGATAGTCCGCGGTGGAACTTACTTGGCTCCCCTCGTGCCTCACGTCCACATCAGCGACTACGTTGGCAGGGACTTCAGGAAGGGACCGGCTTTACAAGAGGCCGAGGAGATAATCGCGAGAGCGAGACTCTTCGGCGAAGAGCTCAGCAATACCCCAATCGAAGAGCTCGTCATCGGTGAGTCCACTCCAGGGGGAACGACAACAGCTCAGGCTGTCCTCTGGGCGCTCGGCTATGAAGCCAGAACTTCTTCGGCGGCCCCAAACAACCCCCAGAGCCTAAAGGAGGAAGTCATAAAAGCAGGCTTTGAAAGGGCCGGAATAAAGCCTGGAGACTTCAAAGAGAAGCCCCTTGAAGCACTCAAGCAGTTCGGCGACCCCATGATGGCAGCGGTAGTCGGGATAGCACTCGGTTTCAAAGGCAAAGTCGTTCTTGCTGGTGGAACCCAGATGCTCGCCGTTGCAGCTCTGCTGAAGGCCCTCGAAGAGGACATGAGCAGATTTATGATAGCGACAACCAAGTGGGTTGTAAATGATAGAAGCGCCACATTCATCGACACCGCAAAGGATATCGGGATAATCACTTACGCCGCTGATCTGGACTTCTCGAAGAGCGAATTCAAAGGCCTCAGGGACTACGAGAATGGCTACGTTAAGGAGGGCGTTGGGGCTGGTGGTGCCACCTGGCTGGCGGTTAAGGCCGGATTCTCCCCCGAAGACGTCAGCAGAAAGGTGGACGAGCTTTACAGAAGGCTGATGGAGCTGAAGGCTACCTAACCTCTTATTCTCTCCCACTTCCTTATACTCTCTTCGAGAGCCTTCCTGACGGTTTTTCCGATGTTTATTCCTAGCTCCGTTGCTGTTCCGGCCCACTCTTTCTCCCCGGGATATGCAAAAACCCCTATACCGTCGCTTGTCGTTCCAGTGGCCTTGTAGCCGAGCTTTAAGAGGGTGTATGTCTTAGCCTCAGTCGCTGTCATTATCGCGTTGGCCATAGCCCCAACGGTTAGCCCCTCGTTTATCACGATTGCCATATTTATTGTACCCGGCTTCCATGGTGGTGGGACGTCGCCGGCTATTGCAGGATTGGTTATCCCTGCAGTGACATAGGCGGTAACGCTTCCATGTCTTGAAACAGCTAGAACTCTGCGGATATCCGCTGCCGTCATGAAGCCTACAAAGTTCTCAAGGCCATTCTCTCGCTCGAAGATGAGACAGTCAGCTTTGTAGTCTCCAGAATAGTCCTTGTGCACTTTCATGAAAAAGAAGCCGTTGGCGTTAACAAGACCTCCTCTGTGAGGCGCGTTGCTGAGGGCCATCATAGGTTCATTGAATGATTTTATGAAATGTCTGGACTCCATGGGGAACTCTACGAGGATGACATATTAACGCTTTACGCTTTTTCTGTTAAATGCTTCCGCTTATCACTGAAAAGGTTATTAACTTCCTCGCAAAGATTTTTTGGGTGATAGCATGGGAGCGGAGGAACACAGGAAAAAAGCGCCGAAGAAGTTTAAGTTTGCAGTTATAACGGTCAGCGATACCGCAAGCAGAGGAGAGAAAGAGGACGCCAGCGGAAAGTTTCTTGTGGAGGCTCTGAAAGAGAGTGGAAACGAGAACGTCCATTACACTATCGTGCCGGACGAAAAGCTGGCAATAATCAAAGCAGTCATTGAGTCTATCGAAAAAGGTGCCGATGTGATCGTTACCACAGGCGGAACGGGAATAACTAGCAGGGATGTCACGATAGAGAGCATAAGAACGCTTTTCGATAAGGAGCTGGTTGGCTTTGGCGAGGTCTTCAGGCTGAGGAGCTATGAAGAGATTGGAACAGCCGTCGTTCTCACCAGGGCAACCGCTGGAATCATTAGGAGCGATGGCAGGGCCATAGTTGTCTTCTGCCTGCCGGGAAGCCTGAACGCAGTCAAGACCGGAGTGGAGATAATAAAAAGGGAAGCCTATCATGTACTCAAGCACGCGAGGGAGTGAATATGCGCGAGTTCAAGAAGCTGACGCCTTACAGAGAGGCTCTTGAGCTGATGCTAAACGATTTAACCGAAATCCCGGACGTCGAGGAGATACCGCTCGAAGAAGCTCTTGGCAGGGTTCTGGCCGAGGACGTAGTCTCATCTATAGACAGCCCGCCCTTCGATCGCTCTGCAGTGGACGGTTATGCTTTGCGCGCCGAGGACACCTTCCAGGCTAGGGAATACAGCCCCGTTGAGCTTAAAGTTATTGATGAGATAGTCGCCGGGGAAGAGAGCAAGGCAAAAATCGAACCAGGAACAGCGGTAAAGCTTATGACAGGCTCAAAGATGCCGGAAGGGGCTAATGCAGTTCTCATGCAGGAAATGGTTGAGCGCGAGGGGGAGATAATCAGGGTTCTCAGACCCGTCGCCCCGGGTCAGAATGTTGCCTTCGCCGGGGAGGATGTAAAGAAGGGCCAGGTCGTGCTGAAGAAGGGCCAGGTTTTAAGGCCCCAAGATCTGTCACTGCTCAAGAGCATAGGGTTCAAAACGGTCAAGGTCAAGAGGAAACCTCGCGTTGGGATAATTGTCACCGGTGACGAACTCATCGAGAAGTTCGACGAGGAAGCGCTTAGGGCAGGGAAGATACTCGAGAGCAACTCTATTATGCTAGAGGGCCTTGTTAAGCAGTATTTCGGTGAACCCGTCTTTTACGGGGTCGTCCCCGATGACGAAGAAACAATAAAGGCAGCAATAGAGAAGGCAAAGGCCGAGAACGATATCGTCTTGGTAACAGGGGGAAGCGCCTTTGGTGACAAGGACTTCGCCCACCGCTTCGTCAGGCTCCTCTTCCACGGAACAACGATAAAGCCAGGAAGGCCAATAGGCTACGGTGAGAGGGTCTTCATTATGAGTGGCTATCCCGTTGCAGTCTTCGTGCAGTTCTACCTCTATGTCAAGCATGCTTTAGCGAAACTCGTCGGAGCTAAAAACTATGAGATCAGAGTTTACGCAAAGCTGGCCGAGAGGGTTTCGAGTCAGCTTGGGAGGCATGAGTTCATCAAGGTCTGGTACGAAAACGGTGTTGCAAGACCGATTAAGAAAAAGGGCAGCGGGATAATAAGCTCGCTCGTTAAGAGCAATGGCTACATCGTGATTCCAGAGGACAGTGAGGGTTATTTAGAAGGGGAAACCGTAGAGGTCGTGCTTTATTAAGAACTCCTCAAGACATCATGAAAGTCCATGAACTAATAACATACACTAAGAACCAAGAATCATAGAAAAGAACATTCACTCCTCCATCAGCTCTTCTTTTTTCGGCTTCTTAACGAGGAGTTTAACTTCACTGGGAAGCTCTCCATGGTCAGCAAGGTTCTCTATAAGCTCGATGACTTCGAGTTTCTCCTTTTCTTTTTCATCTATAGCCTCTGTCAGTGGGTTTGGCCTTGCCCACGGAATTATCTCCTGTATTTTGCTATCAAAGTCTTCCCGCCGAGTATTCAACCCTTGCATGTCTTTCACATTTGTTAATATCACGCAAGGATAAATAAACCTTTTCTATACAGATTTTGCAATTATCTGGACCAATAATGCAGAATTTGTAGGGAACACAAATGTTCATGCTATGGCCCGCCCGTAACTCCCACCCTCATTGGTGCCTGACGGCGAGCTCGGGCGGGCTAACCCAGGCGGGCCTTAGCTGTGCTCGGCCTGGGTTTCCCACGGTCATTGCGCTCCGTAACGCGGAAGGCCCTCCCGTGGGGACCTCGCTGAGGCCGAGCTGTAGCCCCTGCATCGCCCCCCGGTTCATTCTCCCCGGGGTCCTCGCGCAGGGGCGATATAAGATGGAAAAGAAGAGGTATATAAAGTTGCCTTCACCCAATGAGCTTCTTGAGCTGGGCGTAGAGCTGGGTTTCTAGGCTTTCCTTTTCGAGGACAACTATTAGAGTTCCTCTGTGGACAATTACAAAGTCCCTCAACTTTGACAGGAACTTCATGAGGCTCTCCCACGAGTTGTAAATCGTGAGATATTCAAGGCAGTCAATTACGATAATCCCATGTTCACCGGATTTTGCGAACTCTTCAAGATACCTGTAAGAAATCTCGGTTATCCTTGCGAGATTGGTGGGATTTATAGTGTTCTTAAATTTGCCCTGGAAGGGTATCGTTGTAACAAAGTAGTATTTCCACCCTTCTGGAATGTCATCCACATCCCTAATAAATGCAAGTACTGGCCGACCTCTTAGCTTTTCCTTGATCTTTTGATATTCGGTTTCACTGACTAAAACAACTCCAGGCTCGAGATTAATGGGGTTACCATCATCTCTTTTTGGAGGTTTGAAGAATTCCGATGATGTGAGTTTCACCATTGCGGCTACCATAGTAACTATTAGAACTGTAGATAGGGTAAACCCGATTGGTTTATACCACTCATTAGTTCCGAACAGCGCGGCAGGTACAAGATGGACTCCAAAGAGAATTATGCTAACATAAAGGATCTTAATGGCAGTTTTGTATATCTCTTCAGTCTCCTTCAGTAATAACCCGCCCGCTATCACGAAGATACCACTTATACCCAGTGTTGCAGCGCTAGTTGCTGTCCAAAAGGGATCCTTAGTGTATGCATAGACACCCATCATATAAACAATGAAAAAAACAGGCATAGGGGCAAATATAGTAAGGGTTTTATGTCTAGCTACAATAGACTCCTCCTCAAGGAACTTTACGGATCCGTAGAACATTAACGCCGAAAATGCCGGAAGAAATAGAACCCCAAGCATCTGAAATATTGGGTTTGTAAAGACCGTAGAAGAAATCGCAAGAAAATCGAAAATCCAAGCCAGAGAGAATGCTAAGGCAGATCTCCTTTTATTATGAAGATATATCTTAAATATCCATCCAGCTGCCACCAAATCTGCCATAAGTACCATTATTGCCTCCACAAAAACAATCGCCTGAATACTATCCAATTTTCTCACCCCGTACTCCTTTGGGGATTTCCAAACCCATCCCATTTGAATGGCCCTTCAGGGGGAGCCCTAATGGCAGTCTCATCTTCAAATTTAATCACTAGAACCTCAGGTCTGGCTACTATTATGCCAACCCTACCCCGTTCACCATGTTTAACTATGCAATATCTACCCCCCTCCTGCTTTAGTGGAAAAATAAGTGTGAATGGATAATTAGGATAATACCAGAACTCATTGCCCTTATGAATACCAACGAGATCACCAAAGAGATAGTAGCCATAGAGGGGTATTAACGTAGTGTTCTCAAACTTCCGGGATAATATTTCAAAAAACTCGTGGTTTATACCAACGCCACTTATTATTGCGGTCTCAATAGTTTCGCGGTATGGTTCGAAGAGGGCCATAAGTGGTGGGGCGGACCTAACAAGGTTTATCCTGTCATTTTCCATCACGCGTTTCGTGTACCTAACGAGAGGGTCAAGAATCTTAAGGACTGCTCCAAGACCTTGCTCCGCGTAGACTTTTTTCAATCCGTCAGTTTCCATGCCAATGAAATACAATATGCCACCATAGCTCCAGACGAGTTCACTTATTTCATCTTGGTACCAACCGTATGGACCGTGTGCAATTGCCTTCATTTGGTGCTCTTCATTGTAAATCTTATCAAGACCGTAAATTTTGTCAAGCGCCTGCCTGAGGTAGATATGAAGAACCTTCAAATAGTGATTGTCCCAATGTCCAATAGCCCGTTCTCGTGTGGTCCCAGAAGACTGGTAAAAACGAATTCTGCCCCGATAGTTGGTGGGGACGAACTCCAGCCAGTTGTTCCTAAGAAAGTCTTCATCAACGGCCAGTCCTGAATTGAAAATGTTCTCAAACACATTCTTTAGGTTTCCCTGAAATATATCATCAAGGTTCGGCTTAAGAGTCTCTGCAATCTTCCTCCAGTAGGGTGTTCGCTGGAAATGAAACTCGAAGATCCCCCGAAGGTATTCGAGCGTCTTGGTTTCATCAACATCCAAGGGATTGAGATACAGATTGTCCAATATTTCCCCGTAATTCATGGGGACCCCTTAGGCCGGGTTATATAAAAACCTTTCCTCTATCGAATCCCGTCTTTTTGATAAGATAATCTACAAAATATATTGGAAAAACCTTAAAAGTTATATATCGTGAGTTCAAATTATTGCATCGGTGAGCGTCTATGAGCCTGATTGTTGGAAGAATCAGCCGGGAGGACATGGAAGATTTCCAATATACCCTTGAAATGGCATTGAAAAGCACCGAGTTCTGGAAGAAGAAATTCTTCGAACTTGATTCAGAGAACCTAAAACCAGAGGATATGGTGTCTCTAACTGAGAAGGTAAAAATAACACCCCATGATCTGTATGAGATAGATGAAGTATGGCCCAATTACATAAAAAAGGCAGAAGTATTCCACACGGTAATGAGAACAAGCGGAACTACGGGGAGACCCAAGAGGATACCTTATACCAGAGACGACAGGTTTAGAACTGCCAGACAAGTAGAGCCATGGGTACGCAAGTACATGGACAATGGCGACAAGATCGCATCTTTCTTTCCACCGCTTCCGTCCTCATCCGGAATGTTTGCCTTTGGGGCATTTGAGGCCCTAAACGCCAAGTCGGCATATTATCAGATACCCATTCAGTACCTCCTCGACAAGGAGATGCTCTTGAAGGAGCTCCAAGACATCAAACCCACAGCTCTCTTCTGTCTAACAGCAACCGCTTACAACCTGGGACTCATCCTTCCAGAATCAATAAAGAAGGACATACAGACGATAGTTGTTGGCGGCGAGACACTGACCCCAGAACTCGCGAGGGCTACTTTAGAACTCTTCGAAAACGCGGTTATTATAGATAACTTTGGTTCAACTGAAGATGCAATAACAGGCTACCGTGTGATAACGAAAAAGAAAACAACCGAGTTCCATTTTGAAGAATCAGTAGTAATCCTCAAGGACAACGGCGACGGTTATGATGAGTATAAGCGGATCTATATAACAAAAGTGATGAGGAACGGCGAGCTGACAGGTCTGCCGCTCTTCAACTACGATATAGGCGACCTCGCAAGGGTTGTCGATGGTGAAGTCAGAAACATTATAAGAGTTAAAGATGTAATAAGTCTCGCCGGGGCAAAGCTCCACATAGATCAGGTGATGGAAATTGTTTTCAACCATCCCGACCTGCTCGATTTCGTGATAATCTACCACCCACTCTCACCCAGGAATCCAAAACCCAAGGCCACCATCCGTGTCGCATACAGTGGCAAGAAGCCTGCTGGAATCGAAGATGAAGTTAGAGAGCTTATATATGAGGCAAACAATCCTGTCAGATACGAAGTGGAAGAATCCAAGCAGGCGGAGCTCACAATCGAGGCAGTCCCACTGGAGAAGCTGAGGGAAGGCCTCCCAAGAAAGCTTGGCAAGACCAAGAGGATATACATTGTTGGTAGAGATCTTTAATTCTGCCACCTTTTCTCTCCAATTTCGTCACAATGCCGAAAATTTATTTAAGGCTCTTCTCAAACTTCCAGTGGTGGTGTTCATGGATGGAAAGATTATTCACGATGGAATTCACGGAAGTATGAAGCTCACCGACCTTATTCTAGACCTTGTTAAAACGCCTGAGTTTCAGAGACTCAGGAACATAAAGCAACTTGGCTTAGCGTATCTCGTCTATCCAGGAGCAAATCATTCCCGCTTCGAGCATTCCCTAGGTGCATGGAACATAGCCAAGAGGCTTTCCTCCGAAGTTGGCCTGAGTGAAGACGAAAGCATGCTCCTTCAGGTTGGCGCTCTTCTCCACGACATTGGCCACGGGCCCTTCAGCCACACCTTTGAGAGCATCTACAAGCACTATGTCAAGGAGCATGACCACATGCGTCTTGGCCAAGACATTGTCCTTGGGAGAATAAATATAACCGAAAGTGAGAATGGCGGCAAAATTCCCGAGATAATAGAGAACTACAGCTACGACTTCACGCCGAAAGACGTTGCCAACCTAATCCTCGGGAAGCACGAAAAGCGCTATCTGGGACAAATGCTCCACGGAGACGTTGATGTTGACCAGCTGGACTACCTCATACGGGACGCTCACTATACGGGCGTTGCCCACGGTATAATTGACTTAGAAAGGCTGATGAAAGTCCTGAAGGTGCATGATGGTGAGCTCGTTGTAGACGAAAAGGGCATCGAGGCCGTCGAGGGTATGATGGTTGCCCGTTCACTCATGTATTCCCGCGTTTACTTCCACCACACGGTGAAGATAGCGGAGGGGATGCTGACTAGAGCGTTGGAGTTTGCCCTAGAAGAAGGCCACCTCTGGGACTTTTGGAGGATGATTGACTGCCGCGTTCTGGTGGAGCTTGAGGACCTAGAGGGCTATCCAGCTGAAATCGTCAGGCGCATAAAGTATAGGGAACTCTACAAGGCGGCCGTTTTAGCCAGTGCAGACGAGCTGACGAGTGAGGAGAAGAGGGAGCTCTTGACCGCTTACAAGAATGTCAAGAGGAGGCAGGAGATAGAGAGAGCTTTGGCCGATGCAGTTGGTGCAAAGGAGGGCGAAGTGATCCTTGAGTTCAGCATAGCCGACCTGATGCTCAGCGAGCCGAGGCTCAAGGCCACGGAGATAAACGTGCTCCTCGGAAACGGCGAGCTCCAGCCCCTCACCAAAGTTACTCCCCTGGCCAATGCTCTCAAGAGAAGACAGACACCCCGGTGGGCCGTTCTCATAGCCTCTCCGAAAGAATACGTCGGCAAAGTTAGAGAAGTCTGGAAAAAGGTCATCTTCAGCTGAAGAGCTGTTTCTTTATCTCCTTTTTCAGCTCCTCAATCATTTCTATGAGCTCATCGGCATCTTTAACCTCTTGGAGGCTCTCCTTGGGTATGAGAGGCACCTCCTTGACGACCTCAGTCTTGGTCTTCTCCAGGATGAAGACACCGTCGCTGTTGATTATCCTGCTTACCTCCGCAACCATCTCTGCACGCTTGACCGTTGAGCGGGTCTTCTTCTCGTCTATGCCTGTGAGTATCTTGAACTTGTCTTCCTTTGAAACCGCGTTAAAGGGAGCCTTCTTGACCTTGACGACACCGAGCCCAAGCCCCTTGAGCTGCTCGAAGATTTCCTTTTCGAGGGGAGTCTCCGGTGTGACGTCAAGGTTGGCCTCGACAGTCGAGTGGAGTATGTCGATAGGCTCGGCAAGGGGCTCGTCAAAAAGCTCTTCGAGGCGGATTGCTACCTCAAGGGAAACCGCCTGTTCGCCCTTCTCGTAGTTGAGGAGGCTCTTCCTGGAGACTCCCACGAGCTGAGCCAGCTCATTCACGGAATAGCCATGCTTCTCGCGGAGGTGTTTCAAAAGCCTGCCGTTTATTCTAACGTAGAAGCCGCCGCGCTCGGCAAAGATAGCTGGCAATTCGTTCTCGATGAGGACATCGTAGAGAGTTTCCGGCCTCAGGGCATAGATGCCAAAGCGCTCGTAGACAACACCCTCCTCGAGCTCGGCGTTCTTGCTTCTTAGACCGACAATGAGCGGTGAGGCCTTAAAGAACTTGGAGAGCCTCTTCAAATCCTCTGCCTGCTCCTCGGTTACGGTGTCTATATTGGTCGCCACTTTAATGAAGAGCAACAGAAGTAACCTGCTCGCCACTATATCAAAGCACGCGCCTTTAAACTCTATTCTGGCAGTTTTGTAGCCCGTGCCTCTGAGTATTGCCTCAACGGTTCTTATGAGTCTCTCCCTGTCCATCATTTTTAAATAAGTGAAATACCTTAATAAAGTTAAGGTGTTTGCATGAGGCCGATAATCCTTGAAGGGAACCTTGTTTCACTCGGGATACTTCTGCGCGAGGATCTGAAGCATATCTGGCTCTGGTACAACGACAGGGACGTAAGGCACTACCTCTCCTTTCCGGAGGAGATATTCTTCTACGAGGACGAGCTCGAATGGTACGAGGCGCTGAGGAGGGAAAAGAAGCACGAAAAGGTTTTCGCGGTAATTGAGAACTCCTCGCGCTCCCTCGTTGGACTCGTGGGACTTCACAAAATCGACTTTCACAACGGACGCGCCGAGCTAGGCTACTTCATTGGGAAAGAGTACTGGGGCCGCGGCTACGCTAGTGAGGCCGTTTCTCTGGCGGTTCGCTATGCCTTTGAGTGGCTCAACCTGAGGAAAGTCTATGCCCATGTCTACGAGAGCAATGGGGCTTCAATTAGGATTCTCGAAAAGAACGGCTTCAAATTGGCCGGCCGCTGGAGGAAGCATCAGTACGTCCCAGGGGAAGGCTTCGTTGATGTTCTCTGCTACGAGCTCTTCCGCGAGCCTTAGCTTTTTAAACCCCTTCCCTTTTTCTTCCAACCATGAGGCTTCACATCGGCATCGACGACACTGACTCACCGAACGGCATGTGCACTACCTACCTCGGTGCCATCCTCTACCGCGAGCTGTCCCGGATAGCGGAGCCCATAGCCCTTCCCCGCTTGATCAGACTCAACCCGAACATTCCCTACAAGACCCGCGGCAATGGAGCGGTGGCGATGACCTTTGAAGTCGATGAGGAGCTTATAACAGAGGTTAAAAACACAGTTCTCCTCTACGTGGACCAGCTTGCCGACTTCGAGCACGAGAATACTAACCCCGGCGTCGTGTTCTTTGAAGGAGATATTCCAGAAGAGCTCCGCAAGTTCTCGTTGAGAGCTTTGAGAGAGCACGTTACAATCGAGGAGGCTGAAAGGGTCGCGAAGGAAGTTGGGGCAGAGTACTTCAAGTTCAAGGTCGGGAGGGGCATAATCGGCGCGCTCGCGGCGGTTGCTTACCCGCTGGAGAGGTTCACCTACGAGCTGTTAGCTTACAGAGAGCCCGACAACTGGGGAACGCCGAGGAAAGTGGACAAGGAAAGTGTCTTTCTGGCCGATAGCTGGAGCTATCCCTTCACCTACGACAACGTTGACCCCTACAAGAGGAGCGTCCTCATAACACCCCACGGCAAGGATCCCGTTCTGGTTGGCATCAGGGGAATTGACAGGGGAAAGGTTCTCCAGACCTTTGAGATGGTTCGCTTTGAGGAACCCGTGACATTTTACCAGCTCTACAAGACGAACCAGAACACGGACGACCACCTTACATACAAAAAAATCGGCGAGCTGAAGCTCTACGACAGCGCGGTGGTTAGGGGAACGGTGGTTAAGCCCTACTGGGAGCGCGGGAGGCACGTATTCTTTGAGCTTGAGGATGAAACGGGAAGGATTCGCGTTGCTGCCTTCGAGCCGACCAAGAAGTTCAGGAACTACGTGAGGAAGCTCCTCCCCGGAGACGAGATAATAGCCGCTGGAGGCGTTAAAGAGCACGAGGGCGTTCTGACGCTCAACCTCGAGAAGTTCTATCCGGTGAAGCTCGTCCCGAGGATCGAGTACCAGAAGCCGAAATGCCCGAAGTGCGGCGGGACGATGAAGAGCAAGGGGGATTACCTCAAGTGCAAGCGCTGTGGCCATAAGATGCCGAAGAAGCTCATTCCGGTTGAAGTCCCGCGCGAGCTGGAGAGGAAAATCTACGAAGTGCCGCCCGACGCGAGAAAGCACCTGTCGAGGCCGCTGGTGCTGCCGGGTGGAGAAAATAAGATGATAGAACGATTGAAGGAATATTAATAAACCAGTCCAAACAGGAACAGCGGGACTCTTCCCTTTCCGGTGACAAGACCATCAACCGCTATGTAGTCAGGTTTCTGGTAGCGACCCTTTGATTCACCGCCTACCTCGATAATCCATTCGCCAATCCTGAAGTCAGCGGTTTTCTCACCCCTCTTCCCTTTGAGGTAGCAGAGACCGAGGTTCCGCAGGTGGTTCACGAAGAACTCCTCGCGCAGGGCACCTTCGTGAGTGTTAAAGCCCTTTCTGGCAAAGAACTCTCTCAGCGGAACGGTGAGGTATAGTTTAGGCTCCTTCCTTCCGCTGCCGCAGGGGTGAAGGGCAATCAGGAGGCCGGCCTTTGAAAGGTCTTCCACGAGCCTTATCGCCATGTTCTTGGAGACTTCGAGAGCCCTAGCTATCCGGGAGTAGTTGGCCTCGAATGGGGCGGATTTGGCGACGATGTAGAGAAGCTTAAATGCATCGGTTTCGTACTTAACGCTAACCTCCCTCAGGGCGGAGAGATCTTCGAGGATTACCTTCCGAATAGAGTTGTCAAGGGCATCGTAGAAGCCACTCCTCGGGTAGAGCACTCCCCCCTCTCGCATGTATTCCCTCCAGAGTGGATGGAGTTCAGCGTACATATCTGTCAGGTCAAACGCTCTGGAAAGGACTTCTTTTAGTGGGTACCTGGGAACGTCGAAGTCCCTCTTTATGTTGAGCCATTCCCTGAAGGAAGCGGGGGGTAATTCCTTGAGGACGACCCTTCTTGACAGGTCAGCTCCCGAATGAACCAAATCTATAGCCGATGAACCTGAGAAGAACACCCTTACCTCGTGCTCGTCGTAGAGCGTCTTTAAGTCCTCGGCCCAGTCCGCTTTCCTGTGAATCTCATCAATGAAAACATTTCTGTATCCCATCTCCGCGAGGGAGTTCACAACCTCGTAGAGGGAGAAAGGCTTTATGAGGGTCGAATCGGCTGAGAAGTAAACGCTCCTTTCGGTTTCATTTGCCAGCTGGAGCAGAAGGACTGTCTTACCGACACCACGAACGCCCTTAACGCCAACGTAATACTCCTCATCAACAGCTTTAAGCTCGTCGAAGAGAAAGCGCTTTTTTGGGAACTTCCTCGCCCAAGCCATTACCCTCCTGCTCGTGGTGATGAGTGAAGTGAGTATCCTCTCGTCCATGTTTTGAAGTTGGATTCTTTATTTATAAATCTTGTCCTCACGCGGGGACGATATGCGTGCATATTGTTCAGAGAAAAGAACAAAATGTCAGCGCATCACCTTCCACACCAGCACCGGAAAGACGAGCGTCGCATCGGCCCATATCTCGACGTAGTCAGCCTTAGCCCTTATCTTGCCCCAGCTCACTCCTTCGCTCGGCGGCGCGCCGCTAAGCGAGCCATCCCAGGGAATGGCAGTGGTGACGTATATCGCGTAGTCCGTTCCTCCTCTGAAGAGGTTGGCGTTTATTATTGCATGCTTCGGCAGGGAACCTCCAAGGATTATCGAAGCGGTTTCCTTCGCTGTGACAGCCAGGTTGTTAAGCTTCACGATGTCGTTGGCTACGTCTATGATAAGCTCCCTGTCTCCGCGCTCCTCCTTGAAGAAGTAGAGCATGTCCCCTATTGAGCCGTCGGTTATAGCAGGGCAGAATATCGGGACGTTCCGCTTGTAGGCCCAGTAGATTATCGAGCGCTCCTTCTCCTTCCCGAGCTTTTCGTCCATGAAGCGGCCCATCTCGTAGATGAACTCGCTCGCCGTCAGCGGCTTCCCGCGCTCCTTTTCCATCTCAAGAACCCGTTCGAAGAAGGGTATCATGTACTTCTCGAATTCAATGTACCTGTCGTTGGGCACGAAGATGTTGCCTATTCTGTTTATGCCCTTCTCTCTCATCTCCGCGTCGTTGACGTACCAGTCGCCCAGAATGAACGGCTTTAGGGCCTTTATGAAGTCCTCCTCAACGCCGCCGGCCGTTGTTACGATGACGTCCACCTTGCCCTCCTTGACCAGCCATGCTATCAGCTCTCTGAGGCCAGAAGAGACTATGTTGGAAGTGTAGCCGAGGAAGACCCTGACCTCTTCGCCGCTGGCGCGCTTTTCCTCCACCTTTTTCCATATTTCGATGGCCCTTCCAAGGTGAGTCGCCTGGAAGCCTATGCGGTGATAGTAATCGATGACCTCTTCAAGGATCCTCACTTCATCCAGCCACGGCCCCTCGATGGGCGTTCCCTCAATCTCTTCCGATTCCTTGAGGACTATATCTTTTGGCTCGGTCATGATAGTGGGTTCAGGGGAGGGCGTATAAACTTTGCTCAGCACTTACCGCTGAGAACCTCCGCTATGAGCCTGCCGGTCATAGCAACGGGAAAGACCCTGCGCGGTGCCTTCCTTAGGAGCCACTCCTCTATCCTCTCAGCGACGGCTCTTCCCTCTCTTATGGCGGTGCCTATGTTCCTTGGGGTTACGACGTCACCGGCGAAGAATATTCCCGCCTCCTCCAGCACCTTTTCGCTGGCGCAGACGATTTCCTTTATTGGGCTCGTGGGCAGCTGGCCGATGGCATAGGCAACGACGTCTGCGTCTATGACAAAGTGCTCGTCCGTCGTCACGACGTTTCCCCCGACTATTTTTGTTTTAGCGAATTCAACACCCTCCACTTTCTCCTCTCCTAGTATCCTGACCGGAGTCGCGTGCTCTATGAACTCGACGCCCTCTGCGATGAGCTTTCTTATCTCGGCCTTAGCGTAGCTGTGCTCGAGGGAGCGGCGGTAGACCATGGTTATTTTTTCCGCACCCAGAAGACGACCCTCCATGGCGACATCAACTGCTGTGTAGCCGGCTCCGATCACTACGAGATGCTTCCCCTTAAGGTCCGGGATTCTTTCCCAGGAGTAATAGCCTATGCGGGCCATCTTTATGCTGTGGAGCAGGCTGAGGGCATCGTAGACTCCAGGAAGCCCAATACCGGGAACCTTCAGCTTTCTCGGCTTCCAAGCACCGGTCGCTATTATGAGAGCATCGAACTCGCTCAAAAGCTTTTCAATCGAAACGAAGTGCTCGGCCCACTCGTCGCCGAGCTCCTTTGGGGAATCATAGACTACCTTCGTTCGGAAGTGAAATTGAACGCCGAGCTGCTCAAGAGCCTCGACGCCCTCTCTGACGGCCCTTATTGGAATCCTTGCCTCGGGAATGCCAAAGGCGACCATTCCACCGCCCTCAGGCATCTTGTCGTAGACGTGAACTTCATAACCCCTGCACGCCAGATAACCCGCGGCGGCCAGGCCTGCAGGTCCCGCTCCGATAATCCCTATTTTAAAAGGCTTAACTTCTTCTCTCTTCTCACAGATGTAGAACCTCACACAATCACCTCCAAAATTTTTAAAGAAGTCTGTCTAAAACCAAAGGTTTTGCACCTTAAGTTGTTTTCTCTCGAAACACTGACGATAAGACGAATTAGGTTACCCTAATTCGGGTAATCTTCGTCAGAATGACAGCCAACGTTTATTAATCCACGAGCGAAGAAACGATCATGAGCGTGGAGATAGACCTCAAGGGCCTGGGTGTGATAGTCACGGCCTCATCACGCGGAATAGGGTTCAATGTGGCGCGGGAACTGCTGAAGAGGAACGCGAGAGTCGTTATAAGCTCACGGAGCGAGGAGAACCTGAAGAAAGCTCTCGACGAGCTCTCACCATTAGGAGAAGTCTACGCAGTTAAGACCAACCTCTGTGACCAGCGGGACCTGGAGAACCTTGTCAAGGAGTCCTGGGAGCTTTTGGGTGGAGTTGGTGCCCTCGTCTGGAATGCCGGAAACGTCCGCTGCGAGCCGTGCCTCCTCCACGAGGCGGGCTATGATGACTGGGTTGAGGCCGCGAAGCTCCACGCAGTTGCCCCAGGCTACCTGACGACCCTCCTCGTCCAGACGTGGCTTGAAGGGAAAAGGAAGGGAGTCCTCGTTTACCTCAACTCCGTCTCGATAAAGGAGCCAATGCCGCCGTTAGTTCTGGCTGACGTTACAAGGGCCGGCCTGGTGCAGCTGGCGAAGAGCGTTTCGAGAACCTACGGAAAGCACGGAATAAGGGCCTACAGCGTTCTGCTCGGCAGCTTCGATACGCCCGGCGCACGGGAGAACCTCAAGGCCGTTGCCGAGTCGAGGGGCGAGATCTTTGAGGAGACCTGGGAGCGGGAAGTGCTGGGCAGAACACCCCTCCACAGAACCGGCGGATGGGACGAGTTGGGTTCGCTGGTGGCTTTTCTCCTGAGCGATGAGGCAGAGTACATGCTCGGCTCGACGGTGGTCATAGACGGCGCGATGACGAGGGGAATAAATCTTTAAGCCATCTCCCCCTATTTTATGCCCATAAAAGAGACTTTCTAAGAGATACTTCCTCATCAAGATAACGCTGCTCAACCCGACGGTGAGCGTGCTAAAGAATAAGCTCACCAACGACGTTGACTTTGAGACGGGCCTTCCGATGAAGCACAGGAAGTTCGTGGACGATTAAAGAGGCTCGCTACGACGTCATTATATCGGTCGGCGACACGAGGGAGAACCTCATCGGCTCGAACTGAGGCCGGTATATCCTCCGCTTCCTCAAGGAGAGGCCAGAGCTGAGGGAAGCCTACACCTTCGCGAGGGGGTTTGAGTTTAGGGTGAGCTGAAGGCCTTTCTTCTCATTTCTTCAAAATTAGGAAAAAGAAAACTCACCAATCCGCCTCGTGAATCAGCTCTCCCTCCGCGAAGACGTGCGTCGGGTAGTTCTCCATGTGGAATGGATCGCCGTTCCAGACCACCAGCGAGGCCCACTTGCCCTTCTCGATGCTTCCGAGCTTGTCGTCAACGCCGAGGATTTTCGCGTTGTTGTGGGTTATGATCTTTATCGCCTCTTCCTTGCTCATGCCGAGCCTTATGAAGTGCCTGAGCTGAAGGTATAGATTGGCCTGGAGCGTAACTGGGTGGTCGCTCATCAGCCCAAAGAGCGGCTTGACCTCGAGCAGGTATCTGGCGTTCTTCCAGTCCTCATGCTTCAGCTCGACCTTGTAGGGCAGGGAATCAAAGGGACCGTAGACGAGTGGCACGCCTTCTTTCTTTATCTTCTCAAAGGTTTCCCTGCTGTGCACATCTCCAGCGTGTTCGATGGTTATTTTAAGCCCGAACCTGCGCTTAATCATGAGGAGAGCGGCAATGTCGTCCTCCTTGTGAACGTGAACCCTGAGCGGGACTTCGCCCTTCAGAACCGGAATCAGGGCCTCGACCGTCGGCTCGACCTCCTCCGGTTCCTTCTTGCCCTTCTCGAGGAGCGCTATTGTCTTCTGGGTCTTGATGAGCCAGTTGAGCAGAATTCCTATCGCACCCATTCTTGTGCTCGGCCTCGTTCCCTTCCAGTTCGTGGTCGAGCGCGGGTTGTAGCCGAAGGCAGCTTTGACACCGGCGTACTTCATGAATGCCTCCTCTATGTCTCTGCCGTAGTTCTTGATGAGAACTGCCTTTCCACCGATGATATTTCCGCTGCCCGGCAGAACGGACGAATACAAGACACCAAACTCAATCGAGTGCTTGAAAGCCTTGTCGTCCATATATATGGAGTAGAGTGCATCAACGAGTGGAAGAACTGCGTCCATCTGCTCGTTGGCCTCACCTTCCTGATAGGGCTCACCGTAGCGGTCCATACCTATGTGGCTGTGGCCGTCGATGAATGCAGGGGTTACAACGCCCTCCGCTATCACTTCGGCCTCCTTGGGCTTTTCCTTCGTTATCTCCTTAATCTCATTGTCGAAGACTACGTATACGTCTTTCTGGACATTGCCCAGACCATCGTAGAGAAGGGTGGCTTTAACGGCCTTCATGGTCGTCACCGCTCAGAAATATAAACGAGCGCTTAAATGCCTGTCGATGATGTAATTACAGAATTGAACAATTCTATAATTCAAGAACCCCACAATATCCATCTCCATCTGACAAAATAAAAACAGAAGAGAAAGGCCTCAGAAGTAGATGCCCATCTCCTCCGCGATCTTCCTGAGCCTCTCTATTCTCTTCTCCGTTGGTGGATGGGTGGAGAACAGGCTCGCGAGGCTCGTTCCCTTGAAGGGGTTGACTATGAACATATGGGCCGTCGCAGGGTTGCCTTCTCTCATTGGCTTGTAGTAAACGGCCTGCTCTATCTTCATCAGCGCACTGGCCAGAGCGTGGGGTTTCCCGCTTATCCTTGCCCCACCTTCATCTGCGAGAAACTCGCGGGAGCGACTTATGGCCGCCTGAATGAGCATCGCGGCGATGGGTGCGAGTATTGCCACAAGTATGGCCGCGAGTACATCTCCACCTTCGTCCCTGTCCCTGCCGAAGCCTCCGAATATTGCTATCCACCTAGCCCAGTAGGCGAGCTGGACTATCGCCCCCGCTAGAGCTGCTGCTATTGTACCTATGAGTATGTCCCTGTTCTTGATGTGAGTGAGCTCATGAGCTATAACCCCCTCAAGCTCGTCCCTGTTGAGTATCCTGAGCAATCCGGTTGTAACGGCTACCACCGCGTGCTTGGGGCCTCTTCCGGTGGCGAAGGCATTCGGTGTCTCGCTGGGAACTATCGCAACCCTGGGCATCGGAAGTCCAGCCCTCTCGGCAAGGCTCCTGACTATCGCGTAGAGTTCCGGCGCTTCCTCTTCGTCAACTATTCTGGCCCGATACCAGGCCAGCACTATCCTGTCGCTGTACCAGTAGGAGATAAAGTTCATGACGAGCGAAAACATGAACATTACGAACATCAGACTCGTTCCGCCGATGAGGTAGCCTATCGCCATCAGTAATCCCGTAAGCACGGCCATCAGCAGGCCGGTTCTGAGCCACAGTTCGAGCCCCATGGTCTCACCTCCACTTAACCTTTACCCACAAGATTAAACTAACCAGACAATACTAAAATATTTCGGTGCCTTAAGTTCCCTTGAAGTGCACTCCTGCACTCTTCGACCTTCTGAAGAAACTCCTTCCTGCCGAGACAGTCCCCACCGCGCTTGAGCTTCACCGCCGCAATTTTGTAGTTGCCCTTTCCAAAGAACCTGCAGACTCTATCGGGCTCGTCCACAAGCCTCGCCACTGCAAGGGTCTGCCCGTTGCATTCGACGTAGTCTATTACCGTATCCTGAAAACCCGTGAAGATGACAACGCACTTCCTGTTAGGATTGAACTGCGTTAAGTCTTCGTCTACAGGCGGGAGCTGTTTAACGACGCAGACTTCCGGATATTTTCCAGACTTTATTGACTTTACCAGTTCTGGAGGCTCTCCGCTCTTTTCAAAGCGCTCTATTTCCTCCCTACTAACTTGGACTGGCTTTATGGAGTAGCAGAGGACTCTCTCGTCGTGGTACATAAGGTACGTGCCGTCCTCAAGGAACATGAACGCTATCCTCTCCCTCGGAAGGTCAAAAATGTAGCCAGCTTTGCTTTTCTTCACGCTGTACATACAACCACCGGAAGGATTGCTTAACGCTGCTTTATAAGAACTGCTGGACAGAAAAGAGAAGTGAAAGGGGCATCACATGCCCATATCCATACCGCCCATTCCGCCCATATCGGGCATGCCACCGCCCTGGCCACCTTCGGGCTTGCTAAGCTTTGCGGCGATGACGTCATCGATTCTGAGGATCATTATGGCAGCTTCGCTGGCGCTCTTGATGGCCTGCTTCTTGACGCGGAGTGGCTCTATGATGCCCTTCTCTATCATGTCAGCAGGCCCGCCTTCGAAGATGTCTATGCCTATGTTCTTGCCCTTGTTCTTGTGCTCACTGATGACCTTGACGAGCATCTCGACGGTGTCGAGACCGGCGTTCTCAGCGAGGGTCTTCGGGATTATCTTGAGGGCCTCAGCGAAGGCCTCTACAGCAAGGGCCTCCTTGCCGCCAACGGCCTTAGCGTACTCGTCGAGCTTGATGCTGAGCTCAATCTCACCGGCACCTCCGGCCGGAAGAACGTAGCCATCCTCCATGACGTCCTTGACGACCTTGATGGCGTCCTCAAGGGCGCGCTCAACCTCGTCGATAACGTGCTCGGTACCGCCCCTGATGAGGATGGTGACGGCCTTCGGGTTCTTGCAGCCCTCAACGAAGATCATGCTCTCGCCCGCTATCTTGCGCTCCTCAACGAGGTCGGCGTGGCCGAGGTCCTCCGGAGTGAGGTCCTTGACATTGGTAACAACCTTAGCGCCGGTAGCCTTGGCGAGTTTCTCCATGTCGCTCTTCTTAACGCGCCTGACGGCGAGGATACCGTACTTGGCCAGGTAGTGCTGAGCAAGGTCATCAATACCCTTCTGGACGAAGAGAACGTTTGCACCAGTGGCAGCTATCTGGTCGACCATATCTTTGAGCATCTTCTCCTCCTGCTCGATGAACTGGAAGAGCTGGTCAGGGCTGGTGATGTTTATCTTGGCATCGGTCTCGGTCTTCTTGACCTCGAGGGCCTCATTGATGAGGGCTATCTTGGCTCCCTCGACCTTGTTAGGCATCCTCGGGTGGACGCGCTCCTTGTCGATAACCACACCACGAATGAGCTCGCTCTCTTCGACGCTCTCACCGGCCTTCTTCTCGATCTTGATGTTGTCGATGTCGACGACGTACTTGCCGTTCTTCTTCTCGGCGACCTGCTTGACGGCATCAACGGCGAGCCTGGCGAAGAGCTCCTTGTGGCTCTCGGCGTTCTTACCGGTAATAGAGGTCATGGCTATCTTCATGAGGGTCTCGTCATCGTCAGGGGTAACCTCAATGGCGATGTTTTCAAGGATTTCCTGGGCTTTCTCAGCTGCCATGGTGTAACCCTTGACGATGATGCTTGGGTGAATGTTCTGGTCAAGAAGCTCCTCAGCCTTCCTGAGAAGCTCACCAGCAATCACAACAGCGGTAGTAGTGCCATCACCGGCCTCTTTGTCCTGAGTCTTAGCAACCTCAACCATCATCTTAGCGGCAGGGTGCTGGAGGTCAATCCTATCAAGAATGGTGGCTCCATCGTTGGTAATGACAACATCCCCAAGGCTGTCAACAAGCATTTTGTCCATACCCTTCGGACCGAGGGTGGTCCTCACGGTCTCAGCAATAATCCTCGCGGCAAGGATGTTAATCCTCTGGGCGTCCCTTCCAACATACCTCTGAGTTCCCTCGGGCAGAATAACAACCGGCTGTCCACTAAGCTGTGCCATTCGACATTCCTCCTTCTATATCAATTTGGCAAAAACGCTTCGTCAGCACTCTATAAAAGTTTTTGGGCCGAAAATTTCAAAAAAACGACTAATTTTTGAATTAATGACAAAAAGATGACATAGAAGTGGGGGAAAGGGCTAAAACCTTCAAAACTGACCAATTCCAGGTGTGGAACATGGAGCCGAGGGTTTACGAAGTGCCTGTTGAGAGGGTGAGAGAAGTCTTTGGGCGCATTGAGGAGTACGACCTCCTGAGCGTGGACGTTGAGAACGAGGCTTCCGTGATTGATGATATGCTTGGATCAGAGGAAGGGAAGCTCAGATACGTCCGCGAGAAGCTCGACGACGGCAACATCGATTCGGCCGTCCTCGTAGTGAGGGACGGAACTGGAACCCTCGTTGTGAAGATGGAAAACGTAATAACGATAAGGGCAACAGTCAGGAACTACGAGAGACTAATCGAGGAATTCGGACTTAAGGAGAGGTGATCGGGAGTGGAGCTCATAAAACAGGGAGCGGAGGCTAAGATATACCTAGCACACTTCGAGGAGCTCTACTTTCCGTGGGACAACGAAAAGGTCATCATCAAACACCGCATTCCAAAGAGATACCGCATAAAGGAGATAGACGAGGGGCTGAGGAAGGAGCGAACCGTCCGCGAGGCGAGGGTGCTCCACAAGGCGAAGGAGTTCGGCGTCAACTGCCCCTACGTCTACGAGGTCGACCTGAGGGACATGAAAATCGTTATGGAGTTCATTGAGGGAGAGAGATTGAAGGAGCTCCTCGAGAGCGTCCCTGTGGAGGAGAGGCTGAACCTCTGCCGGGAGATTGGGAGACAGGTGGGGAAGCTCCACGAGGCAGGAATAGTGCACGGTGACCTTACAACTTCAAACATGATCCTCAGACACGGAAAGGTTTACCTAATAGACTTCGGTCTGGCCGATTTCGACCCAACGCTTGAAGCCCAGGGCGTCGACCTGCACCTGCTCAAGAGAGCCATGGAGAGTACGCACTACACTTGGTTCGAGAAGGGCTTTGAAGAGGTGCTGGAAGGCTATGCCGAGGTCAGGGGCAGAGAAAAGGCGGAAGAGCTCAAGGCGAAGATTGAAGAGATCGAGAGCAGGGGACGGTACAGGGAGAGGAGCTGGGTTGGCTGAATATAATAATCTTCTGCTGGAGAGGATATAAAGAAAGGCCAAGGATAATATTGGGCTTCAAATCTTAAATCTATTAACCGCCTGCATGAGGTTTTCGACAACCCTCTCAAAGTCCCTAAGCGTGGCACGGACCTCCTCGAGCGCCGATGTCTGCTCCTCAGCGGCGGCACTAACCTGCTCGGCAGCGGCGGTCGTCTCCTCAGCGCTGGCCGCAAGGTTCTCGAGGAAGCGTAGACCCTCGTCTATCTTCTCACCCTCCTCGAGAACCTTGCTCTTAAGCTCGTTTGCCTTGATCTCCATCTCCTCAATGAGTTCTGCTATGTGTGTGAGATAGGAGACGCTCTCCTTGAGGACTTCTGTTGATTGAGTAACGGTCTCCACGCTCTTGCCAGTGACATCGACGCTCTCTTGTATCTTCTCCATAATCTGGGTGACGATGTTGCGGATGTCGTCCGCTGCGTTCTTGCTCTCCTCTGCGAGGTTTCTGATCTCCTCTGCAACGACGGCGAAGCCTTTACCAGCTTCCCCCGCCCTAGCAGCCTCTATTGCCGCGTTGAGGGCGAGGAGGTTGGTCTGCTCGGCTATGCCGGTGATGACGTTGGTGATGCTGGCGATGTTCTTGCCCATCTCCGCGACTCCCTTTACAGTCTCCTCTATCATGAGCATCATGTTTCTGATCTCCTCTATCTGGCCAACGGCCTCCTGACCCTTCTGGCCACCCTCCCTTGCGAGCGAAACAACCTCCCTCATGGAACGCTCGAAGTCCTCCATGGTGCTGATGGTCTCCTTGCCAATCTCATCGATGTAGCGCATCGTCTCTGTCATGTGGTTGATATTCTCTTGCTCGCGCTGGGCCTCTATGCTGACCTGGTTGATGGCCTCGGCAACCTGGTTAATTGCCTCGCTTATCTGCTCCACGTTCTCACTGATGAGCTTACTGCGATCCTGAACAATAACAGCAGCATTTTGTATGTTTTGGATCATTGCCGCAAGACCCTGCCTCATCTTTTCTATGGCTTCCCGTATCTCAGAAAGGTGGCCGCTTAGGTTTTTATCTTCGACCGAAAGGTCACCCTCGGCTATTCTGTCAAGTATCTGAGCAATAACGCGGATCTGCTCCTCTATCTCCTGCTTGTACTTAAGAACATCTAGAGGAATACCATGCTCTACTGTAGAACTCCGGACCAGCATGATCGCTGTCAGCACCCCAATTGCACCGCCTACGACCGCGCCTATAGTGCCCACGAATATCGAGGGCACTATGGTGAGCAGGAACACAAGTACTGGGGATATGATTATCACACTTCGCTGTTCCATGTCGATCCCTCCGAAGAGCTAGGGGAATAAAAATACTTAAATATTTCTAATTAACAAAAGTAATAACCTAACCATAAGACGATGTAGTAACTACCTACACAACGACCTACATATTAAAAGCCCCTGAACGCCCTCCAAACTCTCTCAAAAATCTCCCTCTCTCTTCCACGCTTCTTCTTTGCGAGGCGCTCGACTATGAGCTCGGGCGTGCTTCTTCCGAGCGTTCCAAACTTCGGCTGCCTGTCCACAATGAGGTCGAGGTTCTCGTCTAGACCTTTGGCCTCTATCCCATCGACCCTCGCGAAGGGCAGCTCCCTCCTCAGATCCTCGCCGAGGTGTGAAACTATGACAACGTAAAAGCCCCTCTCATAGGCGACTTTGAGGAGCTCTCCGATTATCTTGACAGCCGCCCCCGGTTCGGTTATGGCCTCGAACTCGTCTATGAGGATCAGCTTTCTGCCCTCTCCCTTCAGTGCTCTCACGAAAGACCTCAAGGCCGTCTCAAAGGCTCCGGCACCGTAGACGCTCCTCTTACGCCTGAAGAAGAAAAGCTCGTTGAGGGGTTCCACCCACGCTTTCTCCGCCGGAACTGGCAGCCCCATGTGGGCGAGAAGCGTTATCTGTGTGATCAGCTCTAGGAGTGAAGTTTTTCCACCGCTGTTCGCACCGGTGAGGATTACTACGGGCTCGTCCTTTACCTTCTCCACGCCGGGGAGATCAAAGTTCTCGGGCTTTCTCCCAACGACGTAGCTCACCGGCTGGGGATTTTCGATGAAGAGATGCCTTCCGTTGATGAACGCGATTCCACCGTTCCAGAGCTCGGGGAAGGTGAAGCCCTCCGCGAACTCCTTCACTGCCCTCAGGAAGTCCAGCTCGTAAACCCCAGCCAGCTCTTCCTTAAGCCTGGCCAGAAGCGGACGGATTTTTCCGAGAACCTCGCGGCTCTTGAGGTAGAGCTCCACCTTGAGTTCCTTCTCAAGTTCCTCTCTCAGCATTTCGACTCTCTCTGGGGGAACTGTGACGGGATAGAGATCCTCGCGGGAGAACAGCTCAACCGTGACGCCGAGCTTTTCGCTCAGCTCTTCCTCGGCCTCGTTGATGAGGTCCAAGATTCCACCCTCAACCTCACCGAAGTGCGAGAAAATCGCCTCGTAGTTCCCGGCTTTAAGCTCGCTCAGGAATTCAAGCAGTTCTTTCCCGCTCAGCGTCAGGCTGAACTTCTCGAGCTTTTCTGAAATCTTCTCGTTCAGCTCGCGCTCCTTGCCGGCTATCAGTTCTTCGAGCCCATCAAGGAGCCTCCTTTTTTCCATGACTTCTTCGAGTTCTTTAAGCGCCTCGAGAATTTCTTTCGCAACGCTCTTCTCTCCTGTGAGCTCACCTATACTCACGAGGGCTTGAAGCGTCTCTTTGTTCTCCCATAGAGGCATGATGTAGAGCTCAGGAGCTATATCGGAAGGTGTAAGCTCAACATCGATGCCGTAGCCAACGGTGCTGAGGACGAGGGGATAGCCTTCGGCATCCTCAAGGCTGGTCGAGACCGCACAGAGGTTTAAATTCTCTGCTTTTTCAAGCTCGCCCTCATCAACTATTAAAACCCTGTCGTGGAGGAAGTCGCGCCTGAACTTTATGGGCCGAACCTTCGAGAGATATTTCCTGAGTTCGGGCCGGATTTTCGGCAGGTTCTCTTTGAAATATGCCTGTCTGCGGAGGATTTCATCCCTCTCAGAAACCGGCCCAAACTCGTCAAGAAAAGCCGAGCTTCCAGGAAGGACTAACCGCCTCTTTATCTCCTCGAGTATCGCCCGGTAGATTGCCTTAGCCTCTGGGTTAAGCTTGAGGGTCATCGTTCAAGAAATGGGCCGAAGTCTAAAAAACCTTCCGACATTCACCGTCTCACACCAGCGCAATCCATCAAGGGAAATCCCGGGAAATTTTATAAGGATGAGTTGCACCAGTACTAACGATAACAGTAACACGGTGTCTTCAATGCTCCTCAAAAGACTCCTTAAGCCCAGCTACAGATTTAGGATATGGGAGCTGGAGTTTGATAGTAAGAAGTTCGTGGAAGGCCTGAGGCGAAAAGGCATTCACGTCGCCGAGCTGAGAGAAGACTGGGACGTCGAGCTGACGGTTGAGGCTTTTCTTGAGTCGACCTTTGGAGAACACGTCTACCTTATAAAGTTCAAGGACGGGATCAAACTGCTTGCGAGGACCACCGACCCTCTTACGAAGGAATTCAAGCTTAAAGAAAACGCATATCTAGTGAGGAACGAGGGAGCACTGAAAAAGCTCATCCTAAGCCAGACTTCAACAATGATGAAGATACTGATGGGCTTCCAACCTCTCGTTATCTGGGCGCCCCTAGTCTTCGGCCTTCAGTATTTAGACGAGAGATATCCGTTCGCAGGCTTCTTCCTCGTGCTCCTGGGCTTCTTCCTCAATGACCTGCTTAAAACCCTCGAATATTTTATCCTGGGATACTGCAGGGAATGAGAAAAGAAAGGCCTCAGCCTTCTTCCTTCACCTTTTCGACTACGTGGATGCCCTCAATTCTCGTGAACGGATACTGACCCTGCTCGTCTTTCTCGACGGCCTTAACCATGTCCCATATGGTCAGCAGCGCGAGGGTTACCCCCATCAGGGCCTCCATCTCGACTCCGGTCTTGTAGGTCGCGCGAACCTCGCAGGTGGCCTCGATGTAGTCCTCGCCGAACTCGAAGGAGATGTCCACGCCCGTGAGCGGTATCGGGTGGCAGAGCGGAATCAGCTCGGGCGTCTTTTTGACGGCCAGAATTCCAGCAATCTGCGCCGTCGCAATAACGTTGCCCTTCTTCGTCTTCCCGGCCTTTATCAGCTCGATAGTCTCCGGTCTGAGCCGTATCCTGCCCTTCGCGACAGCCTTTCTGAGGACCTCCCTCTTATGCCCAACCTCGACCATCTTGACACCTTTTTCATCGACGTGGGTTAGTTCCTTCATTGCAACGCCCCCAAAAGTTGAAAGAAAGGCATCAGCCCTTCGCAACACCCATCGGGCGCATCCTGGCGACGAGCTTGGCAATGCCAGCCTCGTGGACGACGTTAACAACGTTGTCAACGCTCTTGTAAGCGCCTGGGGCCTCTTCAGCGACGACCCTGAGGCTTGCCGCCCGGATATAGACGCCCTTCTGGAGGAGCTCGTTCTTAAGCCTGTCACCGCGATACTGTCTGGTTGCCGCTTTTCTGCTTAGGAGCCTTCCGGCACCATGGCAGGTTGAACCGAAGGTTTCCTTCA
Organism: Thermococcus onnurineus NA1; assembly: GCF_000018365.1. Taxonomy (NCBI): domain Archaea; kingdom Methanobacteriati; phylum Methanobacteriota; class Thermococci; order Thermococcales; family Thermococcaceae; genus Thermococcus; species Thermococcus onnurineus. The sequence continues at coordinate 667,734 of NC_011529.1, forward strand.
TAGAACCTTCCGCTCCAGCAAGAACGTAGCTGGCGGTACCCATCGAGCCAGGAATGAGAACCGGCTGGCCAACGTCCCTGTAAGCCTTCGGCACATCTGGATGACCGGCTGGGAAGGCCCTGGTAGCGCCCTTCCTGTGGACGACGACCCTGACCTTCTTTCCATCAACCTCGTGCTCCTCGACCTTTGCTATGTTATGGGCAACGTCGTAAACGATGGTCATCTCCATGTCCTCGGCTTTGCGCTTAAAGACCTCCTCAAAGCTCTCCCTGACCCAGTGGGTTATCATCTGCCTGTTGGCCCAGGCGAAGTTTGCTGCCGCCTTCATTGCGCTGAAGTACCTCTGGCCCTCTTCGCTCTGGAAGGGAACGCTGACGAGCTCGCGGTCGGGCCATGGAACTCCGTACTTCCTGTTGGCCTTCTCCATCACGCGAAGATAGTCGCTTGCGACCTGGTGGCCGAGACCCCTACTTCCGGTGTGAACCATCACAACTACTTGGCCCTCGAAAAGGCCGTAGGCCTTCGCCACTTCCTCGTCGTAGATTCTGTCAATGACCTGAACTTCGAGGAAGTGGTTTCCCGAGCCAAGGGAACCGAGCTGTGGAGCTCCCCTCTGCTTGGCCTTCTGGCTGACGGCATTGGGATCCGCGCCCTCCATCCTGCCGCCTTCCTCAAGGTGCTCAAGATCATCCTTCCAGCCATAGCCGTTGTCAACTGCCCACTTGGCACCGTCGGCTAAAACATCATCCAGCTGGCTCCAGTGGAGCCTCACTCTACCCTTGCTTCCCAAACCGGAGGGAACGTTTTTGAAGAGCGTGTCGACGAGCTCCTTGATCTTCGGCCTGACTTCCTTTTCAGTTAGGTTCGTGCGGATAAGACGGACACCACAGTTTATGTCATAGCCGACTCCACCGGGGCTGATAACTCCTTCCTTAACGTCAAAAGCGGCGACGCCCCCTATCGGGAAGCCATAACCCTGATGACCGTCGGGCATGACTATGGAATACTTGTAGATGCCAGGAAGCATGGCAACATTTGCCGCCTGCTCAAGTGTTCTGTCCTGGCGCATCTTCTCTATGAGTTGGTCGTCAGCATAAACCCTGCCCGGAACGCGCATTCTTTTATCAAACTTCGGTATCTCCCACCTTATCTTGTCAATTCTCTTCAGCGGAATCATCCTCTCACCCCCGTTTTAAATCCCCCCGAAGTTATTTAAGCTTTAGCTGGACTGAAGTGTTACTCCAGCTTCAGTCTTCTCTCCTTCGGCACGTAGTTGATGAGCCTGCCCTCCTTGGCTTTGGCCGAACCGAGGTAGTAGCTCCCCCACTTGACAATGACCCAGCCGTGAAGGTCTTCGTCAATCTCAACGCTCTCGCCGGCAAGATAGCGCTTGGCTCGCTCTTTATCCAGCTCAACAATGTTCTTTGTCGCTTTTGGGCCAACCAGGAAGCTCCCTTCGATGGTGAGCCTTATACCGTCGCTCTCGATCCTGCCAAAATAGACCCCCTGTCTGTCCGTGCTTTTCACCTCAAAGTCACAAGGCTTGTATGCATAGACCTTATGGTATCTGCCGCGTATCTCGTAGATTAACTCCGGGGCGTAGCCATAATTCTCAAGTAAAAGCTTCTTCACAAGCTCGGTATCGTCCGTCTTCCCTATCTCTCCCCTAGGGTTCTCGCTCATGCTTCTCCCTCCCCGGGCTTCACTATCTTCGCAATGAAGAATGCTTCAGTGTCGTTGTCGTTGGGATGAATCCTGAGGGTTTTCCTAAGCTCTTCTGAGTAGGTTCTACCCTCCCACTCGAGAACGGGTTCGCTTGTCTTCACAGGCAGGTCTATATCATCCAGCCTCGCGTCCGTCTTCCTCAGGAGGTAGTCAACCACCTCCTCGTTCTCCAGCGGGTCTATGGTGCAGGTGGAGTAAACGAGCACTCCACCTGGTTTGAGGGCTTTGTATGCTGCAAGGATAAGCCTCTTCTGGATGTTCATGTATTTGACGACTCCCCTGAGCCTCCATCCGGTCAGGAACTTCCAGCTCTTTCTTATCATGCCAACGCTTGAGCAGGGGGCATCGAGTAGAACTCTGTCGAAGGTATTCTCAAACCTTCCGAAGTATGCACCATCGCGCGTCGTCACGCGGGTGTTCAAGACGCCCATCCTGTTGAGGTTCGCTATGAGTATATTTGCCCTGTCTATCTTGGGGTCATTGGCTATTATGCAACCCTCGTTTTCCATGTACTGTGCTATCTGCCCGGTTTTGGAGCCCGGCGCGGCGGCCATGTCGAGAACGAGCTCTCCAGGCTTTGGGTCAAGAACAACTGGCGGAATCATTGAGCTGGCTTCTTGCCCGAAGACCAGACCCAGACTGTGCTCCGGAACTCTGGCGAGGTTATCTACGTTGATAAAGAAGCCCTCCCTGACCCATGGGATCGGCTCGAGCTTGTAATCCTCACTCAGGCGTTCAACTACAACCTCAAGCGGGGCCTTGAGCGTGTTCACCCTTATGCTCTGCCGGAGCGGCTTGACTATGAACTCCCAAAACTCGTCAGTATCCTCTATCTGGGAATAGCGCTCGTAAAACTCCTGGTTGGCCTCCCTGATCTCGTCCCTCACGCTCATCTGACCACCTCATAAATCGGGCACGAGCTGGACCATCCATCTCCCGTCTGACAGTTTTTCAATCCTCATGTCGTGGTAGGTTATGGCCTTGACCTCTTCCTTGGGCTCGTGCTTCTCGTAATTGAGGGGCTCACCGTAGGCCCTGGCCCTGAGCCTATAGCCATCCTCAGTCTTCTCGATTTTGACCTTGAAGTCCCCAAAGACGAGACCGTCCATCTCATGAAGCACCAAGAGCTCCTCAAGGAACAGGTAGAGCAAAGCCTCCAGGTCTTCAGCCTCAACCTCAAGTTCTCTCACTTCCTTCGGCTCGACCTTCCTCACATCGACCATGACATCAAAGAGCGCCAACGCGACAGCTTCAAAGGCCTCCTCAAGGGTCTCACCGTACCCGCGGATTCCAATGTCCGCGGTGTGCTCGTAGTGTTCCCACTCGCGCATACCCTCACCTCCAGAAGACTTATAGGGACGAGGGTTTATTAGGCTAAGGGTGAGAGCATGAGGGAGATAACCCCAAGGACGATTATGGAGATGAAGGGCAAAGAGAAAATCGCCATGATAACAGCTTACGATTATCCTTCCGCGCTCATAGCGGACAGAGCAGGAATGGACATCGTATTCATCGGAGATTCTCTTGGCATGGTCGTTTACGGTGAGCCAAACACACTGGCTGTTTCTATGGATCAGATGGTTCTCCACACGAGGGCCGTTGCCAAAGCCGTCAAGCGGGCGCTCGTTCTGGCCGATATGCCCTTCGGAAGCTACGAGGTTGACGTTGAAGAAGGCATCAGGAATGCCATCAGGCTGATTCAGGCAGGTGCGGATGCCGTTAAAATAGAGGGCGGTTATGATCATAAAAAGCTCGTTAAGAGGCTCGTCCGCATGGGAATTCCAGTTATGGGGCATACCGGCTTAACTCCACAGCGCTACCTCAGGTTGGGAGGCTATCGCCTGATGGGCGAAACCGAGGAGGAGATCGAGGAAATCCTGCGCGATGCCAAGGCCCTCGAAAAAGCCGGAGCATTTGCTGTCGTTCTGGAGTTCACGCTTGCTGATGTTGCCAAGCTTGTAACCGAGGAGGTCTCCATTCCGACCATCGGCATCGGGGCTGGGCCATACGTGGATGGACAGGTTCTGGTCTGGCATGACATCCTCGGGATTTACGAGAACGTCCCGCCTTTCGTCAAGAAGTACGCTGACATAGGTGGGATGATCCGCCTCGCCCTTGAGAACTACCGCGAAGAGGTCAAGAACGGTTCTTTCCCCGCAAAGGAGCACTACTGGGAGTTCCTCGACAAAGAGGACTTCAGGAGAAAAACCAGGAATGTCCTCGAAAGATTGAGCGAGGATGATTGAATGCTGGAAGGCAAGAGAATAACCGTCATAATTCCAGCCTACAATGAGGCAAAACGGATCGGAAAAGTCCTCGAGAGAATTCCAGAGTTCGTGGATGAAGTAATCGTCGTGGACGATGGAAGCAACGACAACACCCACTGGGTAGCCGTTGAATACAGCAAAAAAGATTCCAGAATCAAAGCGTTGAGACTCGAGAAGAACAGCGGAAAAGGAGCGGCCATGAGGGAGGGCGTGAAGGAAGCTACTGGAGAGATCATAGTTTTCATGGACGCCGACGGCCAGCACAGGCCGGAGGAAATAATAAACCTCGTTGAGCCAATAGTTAGAGAGGACGCAGACTTCGTTATCGGCGCGAGGAAGTTTGAGGTTCAGGGTAAGAGACCGCTCCACAGAAGGCTGAGCAACATAATAACAACCAGGCTTTTGAGGCTCAAGCTGAGGCAGTACGTTTACGACACCCAGAGCGGCTTCAGGGCAATGAAGAGGGAGTTCGTGCCGACTATTGAAAGCGACCGCTACGAGGTTGAAACTGAGATGCTCATCAAGGCGACGAAGATGGGAGCGAGGATTAAAGAAGTACCCGTCAGTATGATTTACGGTATTGAAACAGGCCACTTCCGTCTTGAGGACGTCTTCCGTTTCCTCTGGGCCCTCCTCAAGTTCTGAGCTCACTCTTTACTTTTACTGCACCCAGCGTTCCGAGGGTTATGAGGAGAAAACCGATGGCATGATAGAGCGTGAAGCTTTCACCGAGGAGCACGCCTATTCCAATCGCCACTGCAGGAGCGGGCGTTATTATCGCCGTCGCCTTCGAAAGGTTGATGAGCTTTATCGACTTGTACCAGACTATCTGGCCTAAAGCTATTATCATGCCCTCGGCGATGACAAACCTGGAAAGCTCCAAACTAGTAGCAGCCGCCAGAGGGAAGAGCAGTAAAAAGCCGAAGGTGTTTCTCAGTGCTGCTATTATAATCGGACCGTATGAGAGCCTTTTGGCTATAACGTGGCCGAGCTGCCAGAAGAGTGGGACGAGCAGAAGCAGAAAGTCCCCAAGGTGAAGTTCCAGAGAACGGCCCTGGGTGATCACGAAGGTTAAACCGGCGAGTATAAAGAGAGAATAGCCCACTAGCCGCCGGGTTATCCGCTCCCCAAGAAAGAGCCACGAGAGGAAGAAGGAGAAGAGCACTTCGCTCCTTGTTATGAGTGCGGCATTTATGGCAGTGCTCATTCGCGCGCCGAAGGAATAGGCAAGATAAGCCAGTGCAGTTCCAAATAATCCCACAAAAAAGGCCTTCCTGAGGTCTCCTGGATTGTCCCGGATCTCCCGCCAATCCCCACTCAAAAACAGACTTCCCCAGAGTATCAGGGAGGCCGTGAGAGCTGAAAAGGCGGCAAAACTAATTGGGTTTGATGGGTTTGACTTTATCACGACTGGCTCAAGGCCGTAGATGAACATCCCAGTTATCGCCAGGAGTGTCCCGAGGGATTCCCTCTCCATGGTTTTCCTGTTCTCCTTTCTTGCTTATAAATCCTCAGGAGGGTTCGTAAGACCGCTTCTAATGTCCCAATAGCCCATATAGGGAAAGAGTAATAACTGCCATATCTTGGATTTTGTCCAATATGATGCTGAAGCTCCAGATTGTGAGGACAAATGTAACAATAAAATAATCAAAGTCCAACTTAACGTCACAACGCTTAAATAACGCTATACGGATAATAAAAAATAAAAAATGGGGAAAGACAGTGGCCATGATAGCTCTCAAATCAGCAACCATTAAGCGCATAGAAGCCCTGGGGTTCACCATAGTAGTGGTTACTGTTCTCATAATCGCGCCAATACTATGGGGGGCTTCATATAACTTCAAGGAGGATATCCTAATAGAGCCGGGGGATTACAAGGTCTACAAGCTAGACGGCTACGAGTGGAGCATGCTCCATTTTTTGATAGAGTCCGACAGACCTGTTACAGTATGCATCACCGATGAAACTGGCCTCAGAATGCTAAAATCTGGAGAAGGGATGATATGCCTCTTTAGGGTTGACAGCACCACCAGCGTGGAGAGAGTCTGGAGATTTCCCAAAAGAGGCCCCCTGTATCTGGTCATAATATCCGACTCGACCGATGAGCCAACCTCCGTCCATCTCCAGGTGGAGGGCGGCCTTATTCTGTGGTGAGGTGTAGATCAACGTTAGTTGATGGCAACAATGAAGGCTGTTCTGGAGAGGTTTTATAGATACATGCAGTCACACAAAAGTTCACATCACGCTTAGTCCGCAGGTCATCGAAATGCTTGACAAAGCCAATGTATAACAGGAGCCGTTTCATAGAAGACGCCATTTTGGCAAGGCTTTCTTCGAAAGGAAGGCTTTTCAGAAGGGAGGAACGGTTGTGGAGCCGGGAGCGGGATTTGAACCCGCGACCTGCGGATTACGAGTCCGCCGCCCTGCCGAGCTAGGCTACCCCGGCGTCCCATGTTAAGGGCTCTGGAGACCTTTATAAGTTTTTCTCAGGGAGTCCCAAGGAGATTGCTGATAAGCTGGCTCCAGTACTGAGGATCAGCGGCTAGAAAGAGGACGATTACACCAATGAAGAAGCTCAGAACCGCCAGCCGTCTTAAATATGAAAGCTCCAGCCCGCACAACATTGCTGGAAGTCTTGGAGAATAACCTGCTGTGAGCCTCGAAACGATCACTGCAAGGACCATTCCAGTTATTATGTCGTAGATCCAGTGGTGGCCAAGGAAGAGCGTCGTGAAGGGTATCAACGAGTTAAGGACAATGAGAGTCGCACCAATCTTCTCCTTCCGGTACCTCCAGAGTGTAATTATGTTGACCATAGCGAACGTGTTGTGAAGGGAAGGCAGGACGAACTCCTGTCTGGTCAAATAGGTGCTCTCCGAGATATATCCAGGCAGGTTGTAGACCAGATGGGGCGCGTGGACGTGGACGATCAAATATATTGACCCTGCCACGGTGTAGGAGAGGAGGTATCTAATGAAAAGCTCGTCCGAAGCTTCCAGATCCCTTTTGTAGAGGAGCAGATACGCAACGGCGAGGGCTATTGAGCCCGAAAAACCAAGGTAGTACACACCTTCAAAGAGCCAGTAAAGGAGAGGGAGACTTTTTGTAAATTCGATGAGGCCGATCACAAAATCTCTGGAGGTGAACGGGAGCTGTAGGAGGTAGTGGGTGACGTCAACGCTGTACCTACCGAGAAAACCGTAAGAGAGCCCAAATAGAAGCCACCCGAAGTAACTTATAAAGAAGGCGTTTAGCCTCACGAGGATCTCCCAGTCGTTGGTGAGCTCCCGCAGCTTTAACATAATATTACCCCCAGTGGTGAAATATTTAACCTTTTCGCCTTTAATATTTAACATTCAAGATATGAATTGCCCTTCTCTGTGGCGTTTGGAGTCCAAGCCCTTAAAAACTCTCCGAACAAAGGGATGGTGGTGAGACCAATGGAGATCCCGGGTTACGGAGAGATAGAAGCCGAAACAGTAGTGTTCGACCTCAACGGCACCCTTGGCGTCAGCGGCAGGGTGGATGAAGAAGTAAAACACCTCCTCGAGAGGTTGTCAGATAGGTACACCGTCGTCATTCTGAGCGCAGACACCTTCGGGACGCTGGAGGAAGAGTTCAAAGGCCTTCCAGTAAGGATCGAGCGCGTTAAAGATGGAAGTGAAAAACTCGAGAAGGCCATGGCCTATGGCTCCTACATAGCTGTTGGCAACGGAAACAACGATGTGGCAATGCTCGAGAGCGCTGAATTGGCCTTCTGCGTCATAGGGCCAGAAGGAGCGACCGTCGAGGCCCTCCTCGCAAGTGACATTGTTGTCAAAGATGTAAAAGATGCAATAGCGATGCTTCTCGATGATAGGAAGCTCACAGCGACACTGAGAGGGTGAGGTATGGAATACAGGACGCTCAAGGGAGTGGGCACTGCCGAGCTTGTTGTCAAAAAGTCCGTCTTCATTGGCTACGCCTCGCCGGCCAGCTCAGAAGAGGAAGCTAAAGCATTCATAGCCAGGATAAAGGCTCACCACAACGATGCGACCCATAATGTCTCAGCCTACCTCATTAACGATGGGAAGAACTTCGCCGTTCGCTACGATGACGATGGCGAGCCTAAAGGCTCAGCAGGAAAGCCTGTATTAAAGGTCATCCAGAACAAAGGTCTGAGCAATGTTGTTGTCGTTGTTACGCGCTACTTCGGCGGCATAAAGCTCGGCTACGGCGGGCTTGTTAAGGCCTACAGCGATGCGGCCAGCTTGGCCATAGATAATGCTGGCATCGTCGAAATCTACGAAACCGAGCGTTTTGAGGTTACCCTCCCCTACAACCTCTTCCACGTTGTAAAGGAGACCGTTGAGAAGGCTGGCGGCAGAATAGTGGAAGAGGAATACGGTGGGTTAGTTAGGTTCACGGTCGAGACGCGGAAGGGTGAAGCAGAGTCCCTGATGGAGCTCCTCACGGAGAGGACTAAGGGGAGAGTCAGACTGAGACCGCTGTTCATGAGGAGCCTGTGATTTTTTACATCTCATGTAAATTACATGGTATGTAAAAATCGCTCGAAGTTAACATTATTTCCCCAGAATTTTCTCCCACACCCTTATCGCCATCCATTTATCAAGGAACTCATTGAAGGTGCCGCACTTCGGCGAGAGGACGCAGACCGGGCAGCCGTCCTTACAGGAACAGCCGGTCAGGTGCTCGTAGCTCTTTTCCATAAGCTTCTCGACGTTCTCATAGAGTATCTCGGCCAGGCCGGCACCGAACTCATTGCCGTCATAGATGAAGACGAGGGGCCTCCCGATGTGGGGCGGATTGGGGAAACTCGCGTAGCTGTAGCCGCCGAGTTCGCGTGAATCTACGTAGGTGAAGATGGGCGCTATCTTGATAATGTTGTGTTCTATGGCATGAAGGGCAGAGCCTATTCCATCCTTGCTGTCCACCATCTTCTTTATCGCAAAGGCCAGCTCCTCCTCGTTTATTCCAAAACGCTGGAGGGCGTCGCCTATGGCCTTCCTGATGGTGTGGCTTGTGGCACCGAGGTAGATGGGGAAGAGCTTCTTTCTGTCCAGGTTCTCGTAGAGGGTGAAGGCGAGGTCTTCCCTACCTTTCTCTGCAGCTATGCTGAAAAATTCCCTGAACTCCTCGTTCGGAATCTCTCGTATCCAGTCGGGGAAGACGAGCCAGATTCCCTTAGTCTCGAACTCCCTAATGTGGGGCTCCTCAAACTCAACCCTGGCGAACCTTTCCCAGTTGAGTATCGAGAAGTCTTCATCGACCTTGACCCTCTCACCGCTCAGGGGGGAATAGATTTCACCCTTCAGGACTCCCGCTTCCTTCAGCCTCATCAGTTCAGCCACATAGTTGCCCACGTCGTTGCCCTTGACGGCGAAGCCAGTATGGATGTGCCTTACCCTGAGCCGGCCGAGGCCTATCTCTACGCCCTTATACGCTTTGCTCGCCGTTGTCTCAAGTATCTCTACCTCCTCGCGCTTGTTCACGAATGTCTCCACGCCCCAGAGGCGATTTAACTGCTTGGCGAAGACGAAGTGGAACTTTCCAAGGGTTAAGCGCTCTCCTGACATATAAAGCTCTCCGCGGGAAAAGTAAGTCATTCCGGGGAGGAGTGAGCGGTGATACTCGTCGGCATCGACTTCCTCGATGAGGTAACCCTTGATCTTGAGCCAGTTGACGAAGCGGAGAAGCTCTCCCATATCCCGCTTCTGCATCAGCTTTGCCCTTATCCAGGGCTCGTCCTTGAGAAGGAAGAAGCTCTCGTCGGTGGCCGTCCGGAGGGAGGAGTAGCTGAAAGCGGGCCTCAGAGGTCTGACCTCGAGCTTGCCTGTTATCGGGTTCTTCCTGAGAGAGGCCCTGCGCTCTATAACAAGCCTCTCCATCACCTTTCGCTCGAACTCGTCCAGTTCGTCCCATTCGATTACTCCTATTTCAGTGAGCAGGTAGTGCAGATGCTTTTCCGCTATGCGCTCGTTCTCTAGGCTGACTGGCATGTACTCGATTATGCCCTTCTCAAGCTTCTCGACGAGCTCATCGACGTGCTCCTTGTAGTAATAGTCGAGTCCGTTCTTCCTCAGGACGATACCGTTGATAGCCTCTCTGTCCGCTTTTCTCCCAGCCCTTCCAAAGCGCTGGATGAGTGAGAAGAGACCGTCGGGCGGAATGCCGTAGTTTATCACTACATCCAGATCGCCGATGTCGATGCCGAGCTCGAGAGCGTTGGTTGTGAGGAGAACGAGAAGCTTTCCCTCTTTGAAGTCCCGTTCTATCTCCCAGCGGATGTTTTTAGGCAGCGTTCCCTTGTAGGTGCTCGTCTTGTGAAAGACTGGCGAATTGAGGAGGAAGCGCATGAGCTTCTCCGTTCCTTTACGCGAGTCGAAGAAGACTAGGGTCTTGATCTTCTTCTCGGCGAGCCTCTCCACAACGGCCCTCAAAAGCTGTCTCTCGTCGAGGTTCTTGGGCTCGAAGAGGATTAAGTACCGCCTCGGAAAGGGATTCCTGGCTTCGCTTACCGGCTCGAACTCAGCTCTAAAAAGCTTCTCGGCAAACTCCCGAGGGTTTCTCAGTGTTGCTGAAAGGGCTATTATTTGAGGCTTCGCGCCGAGGCGCTTGAACCTGAAGGCCAGCCGTCTGAACAGGTAAGCCGCGTTGCTCCCGAAGACGCCGCGGTAAACGTGAAGCTCGTCCACGACGAGATAGCGGAGGTTCCTCAAAAGCCACTCGTAGTCACGCCATCTCCTGAGGATGGTGTAATGGAGCATATCCGGGGTCGTGAATATCACTCGCGGTCTCTCGCGGAGTATTTCGCGCCTCTCCTCCCACGAGACGTCGCCCGTCAGAATTCTTGCGTTGATGAACTCGCCGGTTAGACGGTAGAACGCGAGGTTCTCGAGCGAGAACTTCTCGAACTGGTTGTTGATAAGCGCGCGGGTGGGATAGACGAGCAGGTAGGTCGCGCGAGGATTGGATAGGTATGAGTCAAAGATCGCCAGCCTGAAAATCTCGCTCTTTCCGCTCGCGGTTGGAGTGGTTACCACGATGTTTTTACCTGAGTAGAGCTTTCCGAGTGCCTCAACCTGGTGCAGGTACAGTTTAAAGCCTAACTCATCAAGGAGAGAATTGACCTCGGGGTTATTAAACCGAAAATCGGAGAACTCGCCGCTTCTCAGGGGAAAAACGTGAACTTTGGCTATTTCGGACTTGAGGGATTTGAGGGTCTCGAAGAGGGACATGGGGGTATATTTGGGGGAAACCGCTAAAAAATTTCTGGAGGCTAGGGCACCAACACAATAAGTGATTTAAACACCGCCCTCAGAATGATTAGGGGGATCACCATGGAGGCCCACGAGGACGAATACGTTAGGATGTAGGCGGAGCAGATGAAGGCGAAGAAGCGAAGGAAGATAAAACTAATGCTCTTTATCCTGAGACTATGGATTATCATCCTGTTCACATCAAGAAACGTTCCGTCCCTGTTCTTCGCGGCGCTGTTCGGCGGTCTGTTCCTCCTGTTACTGATCTTCCTTGCCCCGACTACAGAAGGGGAAAACGGAGACTTCTGGATGAAGGAAGTTAAGAGACAGAGAAGGCCGTGAAGCCCATAGAAGCCTCTCAGCTATCGAAACAACAAGGATTATCCAACCCGCAATCCTTTAAAACCTTCTTCCTCAGCCTAACTCGGTGGTGAGGATGAGAATTGCGGTCATCGATTACGACAAGTGCAACCCCGACAAGTGCGGGCATTTCCTGTGTGAGAGGGTTTGCCCCGTCAACAGGATGGGAGGAGAGGCGATAATAATCGACGAGGAGAACTACAGACCGATAATCCAGGAAGCGAGCTGTACAGGCTGTGGAATCTGCGTTCACAAGTGCCCCTTCAACGCAATAACGATTATTAACCTCCCGGAGGAACTTGAAGAGGGCTGCGTCCACCGCTACGGCGTCAACGCCTTTGTGCTGTACCGCCTGCCGGTCGTCAAGGACGGCATGGTCGTCGGAATCCTTGGCCCGAACGGAACCGGTAAGACCACCGCGGTCAAGATACTTGCCGGCCAGCTCCTCCCGAACCTCTGTGGAGACAACGACAGCTGGGACAACGTTATCAGGGCCTTCCGCGGCAACGAGCTCCAGAACTACTTCGAGAGGCTGAAGAACGGAGAGATTAGGCCAGTGGTGAAGCCGCAGTACGTTGACCTAATTCCCAAAGCGGTGAAGGGTAAAGTGAGGGACTTACTCAAGAGGGCAGACGAGATTGGGGCCTTTGACAAGGTTGTTGATGAGCTTGAGCTCAGGAACGTTCTAGACAGGAACATAGACCAGCTAAGCGGTGGAGAGCTGCAGAGGGTTGCAATAGCCGCGGCTCTACTCAGGAATGCACACTTCTACTTCTTTGACGAGCCTTCGAGCTACCTTGACATAAGGCAGAGGCTCAAGGTGGCGAAGATAATCCGCCATCTGGCAGATTCAGGCAAGGCGGTTCTGACAGTCGAGCACGACCTAGCAGTCCTCGACTATCTGAGCGACATAATCCACGTTGTCTATGGTAAGCCTGGCGCTTACGGTATCTTCTCCCAGCCGAAGGGAACGAGGAATGGTATCAACGAATTCCTCAGGGGCTACCTGAGAGACGAGAACGTTAGATTTAGGCCCTACGAGATACGCTTCACCAAGTCCAGCGAAAGACAGAGCCAGGCGAGCGAGATACTCGTTGAATACCCGCGTCTCGTCAAGGATTATGGCGGGTTCAGGCTGGAGGCCGAACCAGGGACGCTCTACATGGGCGAAGTGGTTAGCATCGTTGGCCCGAACGGTATCGGTAAGACCACCTTCGTGAAAATGCTGGCCGGCGTGGAGAAGCCGACGGAGGGCGAGGTTGACTGGGAGCTCAAGGTCAGCTACAAGCCCCAGTACATCAAGGCAGACTATGAAGGAACGGTTTACGACCTCCTGAGCAAGATCGACGCCTCAAAGCTCCTCAGCAACTTCTACAAGACAGAGCTGTTAAATCCGTTGGGCATTCCAGACCTCTACGACAAGCAGGTGAACGAGCTGAGCGGTGGAGAGTTGCAGAGGGTCGCCATAACTGCAGCGCTCATACGCGATGCCGATCTCTACCTGCTCGACGAGCCCTCAGCTTACCTCGACGTTGAGCAGAGGCTTGCGGTATCAAGGGCGATAAGACACCTCATGGAGAAAGAAGGAAAGACTGCCCTCGTAGTAGAGCACGACGTCCTCATGATAGACTACATCAGCGACAGGATAATGGTCTTCGAAGGCGAGCCCGGAAAGTACGGTAAGGCTCTGCCTCCGACGGGAATGCGCGAGGGAATGAACCGCTTCCTGGCCAGTGTGGGAGTAACCTTCAGGCGCGATCCCGATACTGGAAGGCCGAGGGCCAACAAGGAAGGAAGCGTCAAGGACAGGGAACAGAAGGAGATGGGAGAATATTACTACGTCTCTGCATGAATTCTTTTTATTTTTCTGGAACGTTTAAAGTTCCTATGCCGAACTCTATATTTGTGTGGAACTATACAAAAGAGCCCATCCGAAATCTTTTTAAATCATTATACCATATGTAAGTTTGAACATACATATGTTGGTGATAGTATGATAGGGTTCGACAAGCACTCTAGGAAAGTACAGGTAATAAAATGCAAAGGGAGGTGCCGTCTATGAAGTGGAGGGCTGCTCCAGCCTGGCTTAGGGGTATAATAGACTTAGCACTAACGATCGTTTTTGCAATAATAGCACTCTCAGGAATAGCCCTTTACTTAGCGCCTTCCGGCAGGATAGCAAATACAGTCGGCTGGACCTTTCTGGGACTTGATAAAGACACTTGGACCAACATCCACACGTATTTAGGATTTGTCATGATAGGCCTCGTGGCGGTTCACCTGATAATTGGATTTAAGAGCATGATAACCATGCTCAGGATGGGCTTTAGAAAGACTAAGTGGAAGCCTGTGATCGGGTTCCTGCTGGTGATGGGCCTCATAGCTGGTGGATTCCAAGTCTACAGTGCATACTTCGTGGAAGAAGAGAGTGACTCCAGCGATACTGACTACGAGTACGTTTACACTCCAACCAATGACACTACCACTACATATACCTACGTTGAGATCACCGGAACGATGCTTAAGAGCTATACGTTACAACAGCTAGCGGATCTCTATGGGGTATCTGTGGACGATCTAGTTAAAGTCCTAAAGGATGATTACGGCATCGAGGCAGAGCCAGATGAGCTCCTCGAGGCCATCGAAATCAAAAACGGACTGGACAGAGAGGTCTTCAAAGAAGAGCTCGCCGCAGCTATTGAGAAGCTCCTGGATTTAAACACTCAAACTGAAGGAAACGAAACAGTTGAAGGAGGTGGAAGCTGATGGGCCCTTACCTTCCCCAATACTTTTATGCTGAAACTCCTGGCTACGTCGAGTACGTGAACATAGCCCTCTGGCTCGTTCTCTTAGTGGTGGTTCTATTCTCCATGTACTCTCTCCATAAGAACCTCAATGCAGTGCTCAGTGAAATGAAAGGTATAAACACAGTTGCCTCTGAGCTAAGAGAGCAGACTAATAGTGTTGAAAAGATCTTGGAGGAAGTATGAAAGTAGAGTGTCTTTCTTTAAACTTCCTCACGTCTTCTTTTCCTATTAACCTTCCCGGATGGCCATCTTAAACACAAATAAACGATGACTAACGTTGTTTAACAATGTCGACCAAAAAATCACAATAACCAGATCAAGGCTGAACAAACTTGAATCTATACAGACGATTTCATGAAGAAGGCTTAAATATGCCTTTTCACACAGGAATAACCGAGGTGATGTGACATGAGGTGGAAAAAAGCAATTGCACTGTTCCTTGGTTTGATGCTTATAACAACTACCCTATCTTTCGGAAGGGTTTCAGCCGAGGAAACTTCAGTAACAGTCATTCTTGTTAGTGATAACGAGGCCGACTGTGCACTGGCCCAGTACCTAGCAAACGTGACCGGTGCGGTTGTTGTGATGACTACGTGGGGTGTTTACGATCCGAACGTAACTGCTGAGATTATGAGCTACGCTCCGGATGAGGTCATAATAATAGGTGGTCCTGAGGCAGTGGTGGAGGAGTACGTTAATGATCTTCAAGAGCTGGGTATTACGGTGGAGCGCTGGGGTGGTCAAAACAGGTACGAGACAAACCTCATGGTCATGACCCAAGCCCAAATCAAGTTCGGCCTTAAGTTCAAGGATAAGCTCATCATGGTTCCAGGCAACGACACGGCCGGAATAAAGGCTGCCCTCAAGATAGCGGTCAGAGAGAGAGCGATGATTGCATTCGTCAATGAAACAACCAATGTGACCAAGCTGATGCTGAAGCTTCAGGTCAGAACCGGCAACGTGACCATCGTTGGGACTCCCTTTATGAACAGAACTCTGCTCAGGGTAAGGGAGCAGCTCAGAAACCAGTCCAGGGAGTGCAACTGTACCAGTGTTCATGTCAACATAACTGCGGAGATAGCTCTCGAAGCGATAAACGCGGGTGAGGAGAGGATCAGCACCGCCAAAGCCCTCCTTGAGAACGCGACCCTCACTCCAATGCAGGAGAGACTGGTGGAGAGGATGCTGACGCTTGCAGAGAAAGAGCTGTCAGAAGCCAAAGAAGCCTACAGCGAAGGTAAATACGGAAAGGCCTACGGGATGGCGATAGCGGCGAAGGCCCACGCGGAGTTCGTGATAAGAATAGCCTCCAGCGATTGGAGCATGAGGATGGGGCTCAACCCCATGATGAGGGCCAATGTAACACTCCACCGCCTGGAAGCCCAGATAAGAGTCCTAGAAAATGCTGGGATCGATGTCTCGGAATTAAAGAGCCTGGTTGAGCAGCTCAAGGTCGCCATCCAGAACAACGACGTGGAAATGGTCAACGTCCTCCTCATGAAAATCGAAGAGGCTCTTAGGGAGCTCTTCATGGGTGGCAAGTCCCACTTAAAGGCCCACGCTATGCCTTTTGCCCGTGGCGGAGCCCCATGATGTTTAATTTTGTTTTTGATCCTTTTTATTTATCTGACTTCTTGTCGCCCTAAATATGGAAGTCAGAGACCGAGAGAGAAAACAACCACTCCTCAATTAGTATTCTCTTCAGCTTGAGCCGCATGGTGTATGGGCCTAAGGCTACGTTTTTAACTGTATCTCCACCGAAAACTTTATAAAGTCTCCGACATATGTAATATTAGACTTACACATGGAGGAGGTTGAGAACATGATAAATATGAAGTTGTTTGGAGTTGGACTCCTCGCCCTGCTGGTTGGAATGACCCTTGGAGCGGTCGCGGCAATGCCGAGCTGGGCTGGTCCAAGGATGCCGGTTCAGGAGACCGCACCCCTCATGGACAGCACACTCACCACCTACTACGCTGATCTGAGCCAGGAGGAAATAGATGGCCTGCTCTGGATGAGAGAAGAAGAGAAGCTCGCCAGGGACGTTTACCTCACGCTCTACGAGATGTATGGACTGCCAATATTTTACAACATAGCCCAGAGCGAGCAGACGCACACTGACACCGTGCTTGCCCTGATAGAGAAGTACAACCTTACCGATCCGGCCACCGACGAGATAGGCGTCTTCACGAACCCGGAGCTTCAGGCCCTCTACGATCAGCTCATCGAGATGGGCAGCCAGAGCCTCGTCGACGCCCTCAAGGTCGGGGCATTGATAGAGGAGACCGACATAGTGGACCTCGAGGAGAGGATAGCCCAGACCGACAACGCCGACATAATCCAAGTCTATGAAAGCCTCAAGGCCGGAAGCGAGAACCACCTCAGAGCATTCACGAGCACCCTCGAGAACTACGGGGTAATCTACGAACCGCAGGTGGTCAGCGAAGACTACTACCAAGAGGTCATCAGCTCGGCAAACAGCCACGGCTTCGGCAATCCGATGGGCGACGTTGTCAGGGGCCACGGAATGTGGGGAAGCGCCGCGCAGGAGCCGGTTCAGGACACCAGCATTATTGCGGGCATCGTAAATGCCTTCAGGCACGCCTGGAGCTGGATGAACGGATTGGTCCAGAGACTCGGCATGCCGATTTGAAGCCTTTCTTTTTTCTTCCCTCTTAATGTGGTGGAAATCGAGGAGGCTTGAGTATGGAGGTCAAAGCCTGGCACTTTGTTGAATTTGGAGAGTTTCCCGTTGAAGAGATAGACGTTGATGAGGTCAAAGATGACGCCCTTGCCCTGCTGAGGCGTGCCAAAGTTGAGAGGTACGAAACACCACACGGAACTGTGCTCAAGCTCATGGACAGTTATGGAAACTACATTGGAAAAGTCGTAGGCGGGTGCAGTCTAGATAAGCTCACAATAGGAAGCGCTTACCAGACTCCGTTTGGAATCAAAGTAACGCTCGACTGCGGCGAAACAATCGTTGGATGGCTCTATCTGGAGGGATGAAAATGCCGAGGGGATTTGGTGGACCTATCATGAGGGGCCCAATGTTCGGAAGGCGGAGATGGGGCTTCGGATGGATGTGGTGGGGCTTTGGAATATTTGCAATCTTTTTCATATTTGCGCGCTTGGTATTCCTGCTCCTGCCCCTCCTCCTGGTAGGGGCGCTGCTTTACGCCCTCCTGAAGCGCTGATTTCGAAAGCTTTTTATTTTTCCCCTTCCAACTTATGCAAGAACCCTGCCCTATGGAAGGCCAAGCGTGATGAAGATGGTTGAGAGCATTCAAGAACTGGCAGTGATCGCGGAGGCATTGAGCTCTCCAATCAGAGTTAGGATACTCAAGATGCTCTGCGAGAAGGAGTGGTACGTTTACGAGCTCGCAAAGACCTTGGGCATTTCTCGCCAGCTGCTTTATCTCCATCTGAAAAAGCTGGAAAAGGCAAACCTCGTCGAAAGCGAGCTTCGCCTCGAGCCAAACGATCCAAGGGCAAAGAAGTATTATCGGGCAAAGCCCTTCAAGCTCGTCATCGATAACGAGATTGTGAAAAACCTGAAGGAGGTGTGATGATGCCGTATAACTCAGCCCCGAGCGGGTGGATATCCATAATTCTCGGACTGATCCTGATAGCCATAATGGTCTTCGCCTTCTACCAAATGAACAAGACGCTGGGTGAGCTGAAACTCGAGCTGTCAAACCTGCGGAACACTCTGGAGGAGACCAAGAGACACACTGAAGACGTCAAAAAGAAGCTTGAGGAAGTCTGAAATGCTGCCGCCAGGTAAAATTCCCCCAGAAAAACTCAGGGAGATAGTGTTCAACCGCTTAGGGGCACCTGGGGAGAGGGTAATAGCCAAATCAGACCTAGGTGTAGATGCCACTGCGATTGATTTCGGTTCTTCCGTTTTAGTTGCCTCAACCGACCCTATCACAGGAGCCGAAGAGAAAATAGGATTTTATGCGGTTCACATCAACGCTAACGACGTTGCCACCTTCGGGGCAAAGCCAAAGTGGTTTCTGGTCTCAATTCTCCTTCCGGAGAACTCAGATGATGCCCTGCTCGTCAAAATCATGGATGAACTCCACGAGAGCGCCAGTAAACTCGGCGTCGCAATAGTTGGCGGTCATACGGAGGTAACTCCCGGCCTCGATAGGCCGATAGTCGCAGGCACCATGCTGGGAGAGGTTCCGAAAGAAAAGCTCGTAACCTCGAACGGAGCTAAGCCAGGCGATGCAATAATCCTCACTAAGTGGGCCGGTTTGGAGGGAACGGCCATAATAGCAAGCGAGAGGGGTAAGGAGCTCGAAAAAGCTTTCGGAAAGGAGTTCGTGGAGAAAGCACAGTCCCTCATCGAGATGATAAGTGTCGTGGAAGACGCTTTAACTGCCAACGAGATCGGCGTCAATGCTATGCACGACCCCACTGAAGGCGGTGTGGCGAACGGCCTCCACGAGATGGCCGACGCTGCCAAACTCGGCTTCCGCGTTTACGCAGAGCGGATTCCGATAAGGAAAGAAACACTGAAAATCTGTGAGTTTTATGACCTCAATCCGCTCGCCCTCATCAGCTCAGGCGCGCTCATGATAGCCGCCCCCAAAGAAAAGGCAGATAGTATAATCTCCGCCCTCAAGAGGAAGGGCATAAACGCCTCGGTAATCGGGGAGTTCCTAGAAGACAAAGAATCGAGAGTAATGGTTGATAACGGAAAGGAAAAGCCTCTGGAGAGGCCAGAGAGCGACGAGCTCTGGAAGGTCGTTTAGAGCTCCACGGAAATTCTGAGCTTTTCTTCCTCCTCGAGCTTTCTCAGTATCTCTAGAGCAGTTTTTGGGTTCAGGGGCATCGTCCTGAGGTGCTCGTAGGCCTTCCTTATTTCCTCACGCTGGTAGCCTTGAGCCCTGCGCTCCATGTAGAGAAGAACCGCAAGCAGAACACCTTTGATGCTCTTCTCCGGCAATGGAAGGAGTTTCCAGCCACTGTCATAGACGTAAGCTGCTTTGGGCGTTTCGTCGCCTGTCAGATCCTCCACAGGAACGGTATTTGATCCCTCTTTTGAGGTCAGATACTCGATGAGCATCTTCTCAGGGTAGCCTTCTCTTTTCAGCCCTATGAAGCTCAACTCCATCGCCCTGAGAAGAGACGAGAGTCTCTCGATGTCATCTATGCGGGACTTCGACAGGATAGACAGCTTGAGAACGGCCTTCTCGACGGGTTCCTCCTCAACGTTGACCGTAAGCAGAACCCTGTCCCTCAGCCTAGAGCCTTCTTCAAATGCCTTGACCGCTATCCACATCGCACCGTTGGTGAGAATGCCGTAGCGAACACCTGAGTTGAAGCAGTAGCGGGCAAGCTGCCTCAGAGGCTCCTCGCGCTTGAGGATGTTCACACCAAGGTTCTTAGCTTCGACGTAGGCGAAGACCCCCCCGTTCAGAATGAGCGCGTAGTCAGCCCTCCCATCCTCGGTTCTCTCCTCTGGACGAACCTCCTCAGGGTTGTTCCAGTCCCACCCGAGGGCCTGAAAAATCTCGCCTATTAGGTGCTGCTTCACAGCCTCCTCGTTCTTCACGTAGAGCTCTCTGTGAGAGCGGATCTTTCTGATAACGTTCAAAACGGCCCTTCTCAGCTCGTCCATATCACCCACCGACCTCGATGATGTACTTCCTGCTTCCAGCCTCAAAACCCCTAAATGAGCCAAGCTTGAGCTTGGTGAGGGCCCCATCAACGTCGATTACCTTCATTGCCGCCAGGTGAGTAACTCTCGTACCCTTCAGGAACTCCGGTAAGAGCTGGGCCGTAGGGCCGGTCAGCACGAAGAGCTCTGCTTTTTTGGCCCTATCAAGCATCATATCGAGGGTACCGTTTAGAATTGCAGAACCGCTCGCTATTACGGCATCGACTTCTGGCAGAAGCCAGTACTCAAGGGCATCGCTGAAGGTGTTCCTGTCCCAGAGCTTCGGGTTGCGCTCGAAAACGAGGACATCAAAACCCTTCCCCTGAAGGGCCCTTACCACCGGAGGCATATTGCCGATAACGGCCACCTTCTCAAAACTCTCATCCAGGAGTTCAACGACGTCCACGTTCGGAGCTTCAGAGAGATCTAGGTAGTACTGAGAAACCGCGTTTATAGCGGCCAGGGCGAGCGTCCTCTCGATGATGTTCAGACTGTCGGCTTTTTCGATGAACGCCTCCAGAGAGGGCTCCTCGATTGAAGTCCTGTACCGTCCCACCTCCTCGGGCAGAGTCATGGCGACGCCGATGGATTTCCCGCGCTCACCCTCTATCAGAACATAAGTATACGGCAGTGCAAAGGAGAAGTCAATCAGCCTGAAATCTTCCCTGGTTAGGGTAAGTGCCTTCCGTTTTATCTCCCGTAACAGCATGAGGACATTTACGCACGAGACCTAAAAGCTTTTGGGGTTCTTGGGCTAGGCTCCTATGGTGGAAGATATGTGCCGGATACTCTTTGCGGCTGGCGATGGAAAGGGAATCATACCTCTAGTCGACGCAATCGTTAAGGCCTCGGAAAACGACCCATATAAGGAGCGCAGGGGAAAGGGAAGACAGCACAAGGACGGCTGGGGCTACGTCCTGCTGAAAGACGGGAGCGTGAGACACTACAGAAGTATGAAGCCAATATTTGAAGACTTCAAAGCAGTTGAATCCCTAAAGGCCGGGCTCAAGGGATTCTCCGTGCTGATGATCCACACGAGGGCAGCTAGCCAGGGGATTAAAAATCTCTTCAACGTCCAGCCCTTTGCCTTCTCGACAAGAAGGGGTTTCAACTTCTGGCTTCTCCACAACGGCGACCTCGACAAGGCGAAGATTATAGAGCTCGCCGAGCTTGATGAGAAAGACCTGAGAAACGCCTCCGACAGCTACACCTTCGCCACTTACCTCTGCAGAAGGCTTCCAAGTCCGAAGCTCGAGGATCTTCTAATTCACTACAAGATAATAGAGGAGACCACCAAGAGCGTTTTTAATACAATGACACTCTTTCAGAGTTCTGAAGGGGACTTCAGTGCCTTCATAACAGCCAAGATGGTCGATGAACTGCTTCAGAAACCGGAGCACTATGACTACTCAAAGCTGCTTCTCCTGAGGGAAGAGAACCTCTTTGCGGTCGCTTCTTCCACGGTGGAGCTCTACCACAAGGCTCATTATGAAGTTATACCAAACGAGACGGCCCTCTACGTTAAGGTACTCGAAGAGAACGTGGAAGTCGAAACTGTTCACCTGTGAAAGGTTATATAGGACGTCTCCCCATTTCCTTTTTGGTGATGGCATGGAAGAGAACGCCCCGATTAAAGTTTATATGACGAGAAAGCTCATAGGCGTTGAACCTGATGATACCGTAAAGCGGGCCTGCGAGGTCATGGTCGAGTTCGACATCGGTTCTCTGGTTGTCGTTGATAAAGGGAAAGTGATCGGCTTCTTCACGAAGAGCGACGTGATAAGGCGCGTTGTAATTCCAGGTTTACCGAACACGACACCCGTCAGGGAGATAATGAGCAGCGAGCTAATAACTGTTAACGCAAACACACCTGTGAGAGAGGTACTTGACCTGATGGCGAAGAAGGGCGTTAAGCACATGCTCATCGAGGAGAACGGTGAGATAATTGGCATCTTCAGCCTGAGCGACCTCCTTACCGCCAGCAGAAGAAGGCTTGAAACGGCCATAGCGGCTGAGTGATGCCTATGATCAGGATTGCCCACATAAGTGACACCCACATAACAAGCGAGTCAGCGTACAAGGGCTACGCCTATGACCTCATCGTGAACGAGATAAACCGTGGAAACTTCGACTTCGTTATTCACACAGGAGACGTGACCAACCAGGGGCTACGCGAGGAGTACGAGAGGGCCTCCTACGAGCTGAAGAAGATCCAGAAACCCCTCATTGTTATTCCAGGCAACCACGACGTCAGAAACGTCGGCTACGAGCTCTTCGAGAAGTTCATCGGGCCCCTAAACGGTGTCTTCGAGTTCAGGGACGGCGTTATAGTCTGGGTGGACTCGACGATCCCGGATCTGAGCGATGGCAGGATAGGCGGCTACAAGTTCAAGTGGCTCAAAAAAAGACTCGAGGAGTACTCTGACAGGAAGTTCAAAATCGTTGCCTCTCACCACCACATCGTCCCGCTGCCGGACACGGGCAGGGAAAGAAACGTGCTCTTCAACGCAGGCGACGTTTTGGACCTGCTCCTGAGACACGGGGTGAACCTTTACACCTGCGGGCATAAACATGTTCCCAACGTCTATCGCGTGGAGGACATGGTAGTTGCCAACGCGGGCTGTACTTCCTGCAGGAAGACGCGAAAGGGCGATGTTAACAGCTACAACATCATAACCCTCCACGACGACGGGAGGATAGAGGTAACGATCAGACGCGTTACGGGGGAAGAACTGAAGAAGGAGTACCCACCTGTAAGGCCGAAGATATTCGTTCCCCGGGGCAAGAGGCTTTTGAGGATAGTCCAGATGAGCGAGAGCAACGTCTCGGACAGGATTTATTTCAGGCGGAAGGTTCTCGAGAACGTCATACGAACGATAAACGAGAGGCTGAAGCCGGATATAGTGATCCACTGCGGCGACGTCGTCGATATGGGTATAGAGCGCTATTACGAGAAGGCCTACGAGTTCTATGAGAAGATAGGGGCAGAAAAGCTGGTCGTTCCTGGACACAATGACATAACCTATCTCGGCTACGACCTCTTTAAGGAGTACTTTGGCAAGCCGAAAATACTGGAACTCGGAAAGTTCACGTTCATCCCTGTGATAAGTGCCCAGTACGAGACGCCAATAGGTGTCGTAGGGAGGATAGGCCAGAAAAAGCTCGCCAGACATCTCGAGGACTACAGCGAGAGCTTCACCGTTGTAGTAATGCATCACAACATAGTGCCGATTCCAAAGAGCAGGGAAGTAGGCTTCCTGGAGGATGCTGGCGATGTGCTTAAGGTTCTGACGAGAGAAAAAGCAAATCTCGTTTTGACAGGTCACGGAGGCAACTCCTTCGGTGTGAAAGTGGAGAAAACTCCGTTAGTCAACGCCGGCTCTGTCAGCTGGGAGCTCCACAGGAACCCCTATGGAAACACATTCAACCTAATCGATGTCTACCGTGACATTGCGGTAGTCTTCGAGGTTCAGGCAACCTGGGGCTCGGGGAGGCTACTAGGAATATGGAAAATAAAGGGGCCCTTCAATCTTTGACCATTTCATCTATTTGTTCCATAAGCCTCTCCATTATATTTTCCATTATCGCGTTGACGGTGCTCTCGAGCTCAACGTTGTTTATTATCGGTATCCCGTACTCCTTTGCTCTCCCGACTATGAAGTCTTGTATCTCCAGGATGGCGTCTATATGCTTAAGGTAGTAGTCAGCCGATCTCTTGCTGTAGCGGGCTCTCTCGTAAAACCTTGCCTCAAAGTCCTTCTTGCCCTTGACGGTTATCACGTACATGAAGCTGTTCTCATTGAGCTTGATGTACCCTGGGACTAAATGAATGCCCTCGATTATCGTGTTGAAACCTTCTTTGTAGGCCCTCTCAAGAACGGCACTAACACCGACGGAAACATGCTGAACCTGATTCTCAAATCCCCGTATGAGGGGAGAATTATCGCTCTTCCGCGAGCTCACAACCTTCCATGCAAGAAAAGATGATGTGTGCAAATCAGGGAGAAGTTCCGGTGCTATTATCCTCTTCATAACCTCCCTTATGGTGTCCGTACCTATCACGCTTCGTATTCCAAGACGGAAGGCCAATTCGGTCGCTATGGTGGACTTTCCAACGCCCGTTGCTCCACCTAGGAGGATTGTTATTGGGATTTTAAGCTTC
Source organism: Thermococcus onnurineus NA1 (assembly GCF_000018365.1). Classification (NCBI taxonomy): domain Archaea; kingdom Methanobacteriati; phylum Methanobacteriota; class Thermococci; order Thermococcales; family Thermococcaceae; genus Thermococcus; species Thermococcus onnurineus. The sequence goes on from NC_011529.1 coordinate 691,985, forward strand.
CGGAACTGGCGCCAGAATAAATAGCGCTTCGCAGCCTCATTAAGCCCGTGGTCGAGGAGCTTCTGATAAGTCAGCTCGCGTATCTCCTCAGTGGTCACTAGTTTGAGTTTCCTCTCCATCAGTTCCTTCTGAACCTCGGTAGCTATGATATAGGCTATTCCAACGTCAACCCCGGCGAGTGTTATAGAGCGCGTCAGTATGCCCCTCGAAAAGGGGAGGCGTATCTTCCTCTCGGGATCTGTCACGATTATCATGCTCTCCCCCCCAGCAGGGCGCGGCCGAGCTCAAGAACGGCCTTCCTCAGGTCTTTTCCATCGATGTTGACGGGCTCGTTGTCGAGGTAAATGACTTCGATTCCCTGCTCCAGTGCCCATCTCGTCACCACATCAACGGCGGCGGCTTTGAGCTCAACTGCGACTGCATCTATGCCTCTAAAGCCCTCGAGGTCCCTCCAGAGGAGGGGTCTCTTCGAAAGGTTGTCCGAGGTGTAGGGCACCTCTGCACCGAGCCCTTCGAGATGTTTCTTCGCCTTTGGCAGGGCCTCACTGGAAGTCATCACCAGGCCGAGCCGTTTGTCTGAAACATTACCGAGTGGCCTCGGGCGGAAGGCAATGAAGTGCAGGTCAACATCGGGGTTGATCTCCAGTATGGCATCTCTCAGGGCTTTCCACCTCTCTTCGCCCACGGAATCAGCCATCGTAACAACCACTATATCCGCCAGTGAGACCCTGAAGGTACCGAAGTATCCCCTGACGAAGTCGAGCTTTTGCTTGGCGCCCACCACGACAACGTATCTATCCGCCCTGTAAGGGGGAAACGTCGCCCCGCTGCCCTCGAGGATTATTAAATCGTTGGGCAAGTTCTCGGCAAGCTTCACACCCTCATCCACCACGTCGAAGAAAGGAAAGCCGGCCATTCCACCACCGCATCTTCTACAGCCAATGGTTGTTACGCGTGAGGTTAACGCATCCTCGAAGTGGTCGGAGGCGGCGTGTTTTCCACTCTCGGCAAACTTGAGCAAAAACTCGGGAGTTATTTCGAACTTATCGCCCTCTATCAGTTCGGGCTCTTCAGGGCCGCCGCGGCCCATGGTAACTATCACAGGCTTTGCTATCTCTTTCAGAGTTCTCGCGATGAAGCCACTCACGGCTGTTTTCCCAACCCTCTTGCCCGTACCTATAACGGCCAGGCTCGGCTTTTTGGTTTTTTTGAGCGGTTTTGGCTTGAAGTGGAAATCCGCTCCCCGGTAGGACACACCATAGAGCATGCACAGTGAAGCAATCCTAAAGCGGTCTTCATAGTTGAGGACGGGCTCATCGCTTAAGTCGACAACCTCGTCGACCTTGTTCTCCTCCAGAGCCCTTCTGAGGGCGTCGAGATAGTTGGGTGAGTGATAAACTTTAACCCCAATCTTTCTCTCAACTTCCCCAATGCTCCCAATCTTCTCACTTCCACCCAGGAAAACGGCACAACAGACGTCACCAAGTTTTTTTATCGCCCATGAGATGACGTCAGGATAGTGCTCGCCGTCAATCAAGACCAGCTTCATACCATCACCGTACTCAGTTAAACCAAGGGGATTTTAACCTTTGCCAGGGAAGAGTTTCTTGGGAGTTCCCAGGAAGGATTATAAACCTTCAAAACACCATAGTAATACGACGACCACCTTGGTGGTGTCTATCTGGAGGTGTAAAAAATGGCTGAGATGATAGTTAAGTCCAAAGTTAAGGAAGCCGTGAAGGCCATAGACCCCGAGATGAGAATTAACCCGGAGTTCTACGAGGCTCTTGAGGCCGAGATTAAGATTCTTATCGAGAAGGCCGTCAAGAGGGCCAAGGACGAAGGCAAGAAGACCCTCTACCCGAGGCACGTCTGATTTTTCTTTCCCTTCTTTTAATGAATCGGTGAGCTTTTATTCGTAGGTGCCTAACTTTCCCGGTGGTATCATGGGGCTGAGAAAATTTGGAGATTCAGCTTATCTTTATCCGGGCAGTCCGTCAACCCTCATCAGAATCTTTGATGGTATGGCGGTTCTTATTGACCCCGGTCACGGGAGCGGAAGGCATAAGGACTTAAAAATAGCGGTAAAAAAGCTCGGGCTGGAGATTAAAGCCCAATTAGCCACTCACGGTCATGCCGACCACGTCTCTGTTGCACCAGGGACAGACGCTCCGCTATTCATGCACCGCTTCGAGTTCTCCATAGCCGAGAACCCGCTCAATAGGGAGCTCTTAACCTTCGGCTCGAAAGCGCCAAAAGGTTTCCTCGTTTTCCAGTTCCCTGAGGAGGTAAAGGTTCACGCAGTCTTCGAATGGGGAGACGAACTCTTCGGAGTTAAAGCCATAAGGCTAAACGGCCACTCGCCGGGAATGACAGGCTTCCTCGACGAGGAAAACGGCTTGATCTACGCCGGTAACGCCTTCTTCGGCGAGAGAGTCATAGAAGCGGTCGGCCTTCCATACCTGGTCGAGCCAGAATTATTTAAAGCCTCAATTATGCAATTACAGAATTATGCAGAAAAGGGCTATACCCTGATTCCCTCCCATGGAAAGGCCGTTAGTAGTAAAGAGGCGCTTGAAATTCTTGACTTCAACCTCAAAAGAGTTAAGGAAGCCGAAGAGCTTATCTTAGGGCTCCCCAGAACGTCAAGAAGCCTCGACGAGTTGGCGTTCATGATAATGAGGCACTACGGCATTGAGATTACGCCCCAGAAGCTCGCCCTTAACCTCGTTCCGCTGAGGGCCTTTGTGGCGAAGCTCTACAATGAGGGTGTAATAGAGGCAACAGTGGATAATGGGCTAAAGTGGAAGGTCAGGAAAGGGTGAGTTTTGTGGCCCTCAACTACTCTCCACCGTCCGAATAGCAGAGGTAGCGATACGGGCAGAATTTACAGGCGTAGTCATTCCAGCCCTTGGGGGGCTTTCCTTTTTCGTAATGCCTCTTGACGTTGTAGAAGTGCTTGAGAGTTTCGCGGAACAGCTTGCCGTCGTAGGGCACTTCAAAAGCCCTAAAGTTCGGCCCCTTGACGATGGGGAAGCGGGAAAAGTCGATTTTGCGGATAATTTTCATAGGCTCCTCGTGGAGCTTAATGTAGTAGAGATAGCCGTACTCGGCTTCAGCCCAGCGGAGATATATGTTGAGCTGGGCAAGGTGATAGTCGTATGGGACTCTCGGCAGACTCGTCTTGCCTTTGATTTCGATGGGAAAGTCCCTTATAGCATCCACCCTTCCGTGTATCTCGAAGCCGAGCCTGGAGGAGCGGAGAATCATGTGCTTCTCAAGCTCGAAGCCGAAGCGGTTCTTTAAAATCTCACCGAGCACGTTGTGGGTGTTTATCCCCTGGTTCAGTCTCACTCTAACGAACTCTGGCCACTTCTCGGGGTAGCCCTTCAGGCGAAAGTATATCCTTCTCGGGCAGGTTAGGGCCTCGCTCGCGTAAAACTCCAGGAATCCATCGTTCTCTTGGCGCTGATTAAGACTCGTCATTTATGTCCCTCCAGGAAACAGGGCGGGTCATTGGCCCGCGAACCTCGCCGCCCCTGCGTCAGCTAATACCGACGTCATCACCCATCAGACTGGGCAAGGGTCGTCATCCGCTTGGAGAGTTAAAGCTTACCCACCATTTAAAGCTTTGGGGAAGAATTTGGGGAGCGAAGGGGGAGGGGAAAATCAGAAAATAGTCCCCTTCTTCCGCTTGAGCGAGTAGCTTAAGCCGTAGGCTGGCCAGAGGCTCGGCGGCTGGTTGTAGTGGTGCAGGTTGCGCAGTATCTTCTCCGCGGTCTTCCGGTTCTTTGCCTTAACGCGGAGAACATCACGCTCAAGCTCGACGGTTCCATTGGATAGTCTGATTGTGAGCTTCGAGCCGTCGACCTCTGGGCGGGCCTTCATCAAAAGCCGCCGGTAATCTTCGTAGGCTTCTTTGCTTAACTTCTGCTCAAGAAGGGCGGGTTTTTCACGTGGCTTAAACAATCTAGACAGCCAACTATTCGGGGGTTCTTCATCCATAGAGTCCATCAACCTCCGGAGGACTTCTCACTTTATATTCGCCCTCTATGTTTTTAAGGCTTTCTCATCGCTTTTTGCCGAAATGGCGAGAGGAAGGCTTTTAAGGTTTTCTTGATGAGTAAGGCCGATGGTGAGGACACAGCTCATAAAACCCCGAATCAGAGAGATTCTCTCACGCGAACTTCCGCCGGAGTTAGTTTCCATGCTCCCAAAGCACTGGGTTCAGATAGGGGACGTTCTGATTCTGCCGCTTAGGCCAGAACTGGAGCCATACAAACACCGGATAGCTGAGGTTTATGCGGAGGTTCTCGGCGTTAAAGCCGTCCTCAGAAAGGGCAGAATAGGCGGCGAGTTCCGGGAGACGAACTACGAGCTTCTCTACGGGAGCGACACCGTAACAGTCCACATCGAGAACGGGATTAGATACAAGCTCGATGTCGCTAAAATCATGTTTTCGCCGGCAAACGTCAAGGAAAGGGTGAGAATGGCGAAGGTTGCCAAGCCGGACGAGCTGGTTGTCGATATGTTCGCTGGAATCGGTCACCTCAGCCTCCCAATGGCAGTTCACGGAAAAGCTAGAGTGATAGCCATAGAAAAGAGTCCCTACACCTTCCGCTTTTTAGTTGAGAACATCGAGCTCAACAAAGTACATGACAGGATGACAGCCTACAACATCGACAACCGCGACTTTCCGGGTGAAAACATCGCCGACAGAATCCTAATGGGTTATGTAGTGAAAACCCACGAGTTCATTCCCAAGGCCCTGAGCATAGCGAAGGACGAGGCTATAATCCACTACCACAACACCGTTCCCGAGAGGCTGATGCCGAAGGAACCCTTCGAAACCTTCAAGAAAACGGCCAGGGAATACGGCTATGAGGTCGAGAAGCTCAACGAGCTGATAATCAAGCGCTACGCTCCGGGCGTGTGGCACGTGGTTCTGGATTTAAAGGTGTTCAAGCGGTAGTATAACTCCGATTGGTATAACTGCGATTATAATAATTTCCATCATACAAAATCAGCGGTTGTCTTCATCAAGCTTTTTCAAATCCATTCCACAGCGGTTTCCAGTCGTCGCAGATGAAGTTCATATGGACGGTCCTCATGTGCTTTCTGCATATCCCCTGCATCGGAAAGTATGAGTCGATTGCGCCGAACCAGAGGCAGTTCTTGCAGGCCTTTAACTTATCATCCACAGAGTTCACCAATGAAAGTTTACGCGCCTCCACATAAACTTTTGGTCGTTCCTGTTCTTTCAAGTTCCTGACAGTTAACAGATGGGCTTAACTTAACATGTTCTGTGAAATGCATCCTTTTGCGAATACCTTATATCCACCAAACCGAAAATCTTTCGAGGTGATTCTAACATGGCAATGAAGGGATGGTGGGGAAGGATCCTCAGGGTTGACCTGACCAACAACAAGGTCTGGGTGCAGGAGTATTCTCCAGAAATTGCCCAGCAGTTCATCGGTGGTAGGGGTCTCGCAATCAAGATCCTATGGGATGAAGTCAAAGGTGCCGACCCGCTCGGACCGGAAAACAAACTCATCTTCGCTTCTGGACCGTTCAACGGTCTTCCGACTCCAAGCGGCGGTAAGATGGTTGTGGCAGCGAAAAGCCCGCTCACCGGCGGTTACGGTGATGGTAACCTCGGTACCATGGCGACCGTCCACCTGAGAAAGGCCGGCTACGACGCTATTGTCGTTGAGGGCAAGGCCAAGAAGCCGGTTTACCTATACATAGAGAATGATAACGTCAGCATACTCAGCGCTGAAGGTCTCTGGGGCCTCGACACCTTCAAGACCGAAGAGGAACTCAAAAAGATACACGGCAAGAACGTCGGAATCCTCAGCATCGGCCCCGGTGGCGAGAACCTCGTCCGCTACGCCGTTGTCATGTCCCAGGAGGGCAGGGCCGCTGGAAGGCCCGGTATGGGTGCCGTCATGGGAAGCAAGAAGCTCAAGGCCGTCGTCATAAAGGGAACCAAGGAGATACCCGTCGCGGATAAGGCAAAACTCAGAGAACTCTCAAAGGAGGCCTATGAGGCCATCCGGAATTCACCGGCCTATCCGTTCTGGCACAGACAGGGAACCATGGCAGCAGTTGAATGGACCAACGAGAACTCGGCTCTGCCGACCAGGAACTTCAGCGACGGTTCCTTCGAGTTTGCCCGCTCGATAGACGGATACACCCTCGAGGGCATGAAGGTCAAGCAACGCGGATGTCCCTACTGTAATATGCCCTGTGGAAACGTTGTCCTCGACGCCGAGGCCCAAGAGAGCGAGCTTGACTACGAGAATGTTGCCCTACTCGGCTCAAACCTTGGCCTTGGCAAGCTCAACGAGGTTTCCGTTCTCAACAGGCTCGCCGACATGTACGGTCTCGACACGATCTCCCTCGGAGTCTCGATATCCTTCGTTATGGAAGCCGTCGAAAGGGGACTCCTTGAGGAGGGTCCGACCTTCGGTGACTTCAAGGGCGCTAAGCAGCTCATTGAGGACATAGCATTCAGACGTGGTGAACTCGGCAACTTCGCCGCCGAGGGTGTCATGAGGATGAGCCAGAAGCTCGGCGATGACAGCTTTGCCATGCACGTCAAGGGCCTTGAGACGAGCGGTTACAACTGCTTCATCTACCCGGCCATGGCGCTTGCCTTCGGTACCAGTTCAATCGGTGCACACCACAAGGAGGCATGGGTCATCGCCTGGGAGATCGGTACCGCACCGATTGAAGGCGAGCAGGCTAAGAGGGTCGAGTACAAGATCACCTACGAACCGGAGAAGGCCGCCAAGGTCATCGAGCTCCAGCGCCTCAGGGGCGGTCTCTTCGAGATGCTTACCGCCTGTAGGCTCCCGTGGGTCGAGGTCGGCCTGAGCCTCGACTACTATCCGAAGCTCCTCGAGGCCATCACCGGCGTCAAGTACACCTGGGACGACCTCTACAGGGCAGCTGACAGGGTCTACGCCCTCATTAGGGCCTACTGGGTTAGGGAGTTCAACGGAAACTGGGACAGGAAGAAGGACTATCCGCCGAAGAGGTGGTTCATCGAGGGCCTCAAGAGCGGCCCGTACAAGGGCATGCATCTCGAGGAGGACAAGTATGACAAGCTTCTCAGCGAGTACTACAGGCTCAGGGGATGGGACGAGCGCGGAATCCCGAAGAAGGAAACCCTCAAGGAGCTCGGCCTCGACTTCGTCATCCCGGAGCTCGAGAAGGTTACCAAGCTCGAGTGATTTCCTCTTTTTCTTCTCCAGCAAATTTTTACCCTTCGGAGTCCAAGTTGGCGCGGTGGTGAAAATGATCAGGATCAGACTAATGGGAGTTTTCGCTTATCTAGCAAAGGCGAGGGAGCTCAACGTGAGGATAGAGGACAAGAAAACTGTGGACGAGATTCTGAGAGAGGTAATTCCAAGGTACGACGAGTTCAAGGAGAAGATCATCTTCATCAACGGGCAACCTGCAAGAGGCGACGCCGAGGTTACCGACGGCGATGAGATCAAGGTGATGCCGGTTTTGAGCGGGGGCTGAGATTTCTTGCTTCTTTGACAATGCCCTTTCATTGAGTTCAAACTTTCTGTGATAATGAAACTCTGCAAGACCGCCTAATTGAACGACAAAACCTCTTCGAAAATCTTGCAAGTATAGAAGGACATGCTAGCCGTGATCAAACTTCGCGCAAGCAAAATTTGTTAGAAGGGTTTTGGCGCCGGGGCAGGGATTTGAACCCTGGCGGGCTGACGCCCACGGACTCTCCAGGCCCGCGCCTTCCCAGGCTAGGCTACCCCGGCGCGTAAAAAGGGGGAGAATCACGAGATGAGCTCGATCTCGATGGTGACGTCCTCAGGGACGCGAATCCTCATGATCTGGCGCATGGCCCTTTCGTCGGCCTCAATGTCGACAAGCCTCTTGTGAACGCGGAGCTCGAACCTGTCGAAGGTGGCGGTGCCCTCTCCGTCCGGGCTCTTCCTGGTGGTGATCCTGATCCTCTTGGTCGGGAGCGGGATCGGACCGCTCATCCTAACGCCGGTCCTCTCGGCTATCTGTTTTATCTGGTCGGTGACCTCGTTGAGGGCCTTAATGTTAGTGCTTGCGAGCTTAATCCTTGCCTTCTGCATTTCCGTCCCTCCTAAGAGCTAAGGAAGTAAAGGAAGGAGAAGGCCTTCACTCGGCCTTCTGGATGGAGATAACCATACCGGCAGCGACGGTCTGGCCCATGTCACGGATGGCGAACCTGCCCATCTGCGGGATCTCCTTGACCGGCTCGATGACCATCGGCTTGGTCGGCCTGAGGACGACGATGGCAGAGTCACCGGTCTTGATGAACTGCGGGTTCTCCTCGACGACGTTACCGGTCCTCGGGTCGAGCTTGGCAAGGAGCTGCTCGAACCTGACGGCGACCTGGAGGGTGTGGGCGTGGAGGACCGGGGTGTAACCGATGGTGATAGCGGTCGGGTGGTTGAGGACGATGATCTGGGCCTTGAAGGTGTCCTTCGGCCTGACAACGGTCGGCGGGTTGTTGGTGTGACCAGCAACGTCACCGCGCTTTATGTCGTTCTTACCGACACCCCTGACGTTGAATCCGATGTTGTCACCCGGAAGGGCCTCCTGCATTGGCTCGTGGTGCATCTCGATGCTCTTAACCTCACCCTGGATCGGCTTGTGGAAGATGGTGCTGGCCGGCTCGAAGATGACGACGTCACCGACGCGGAGGACACCGGTCTCGACACGGCCGACCGGAACGGTACCGACACCCTTAATGGAGTAGACGTCCTGGATCGGGATGCGGAGCGGCTTGTCGGTCGGCTTCGGCGGCTCTGGGATCTGGTCGAGGGCCTCGATGAGGGTCGGGCCATTGTACCAGGGCATCTTGTCGCTCTTCTTAACGACGTTGTCGCCCTCCCAAGCGCTGATCGGGATGATCGGGAAGTCCTTGTAACCGAGCATCATGAGGAGCTTCTTAACCTGCTCGGAGACCTGCTTGAACTTCTTCTCGTCGTAGTCAACCATGTCCATCTTGTTGATAGCGACGATGATGTGGCCGATACCAAGGGTCCTGGCAAGGAAGGCGTGCTCCTTGGTCTGCGGCATGACACCGTCGGTGGCAGCAACCACGAGAACGGCAGCGTCGGCCTGGCTGGCACCGGTGATCATGTTCTTAACGAAGTCCCTGTGGCCCGGAGCGTCGATGATGGTGATGTACCTGTGCGGGGTCTCGAACTTGGTGTGGGCGACGTCGATGGTGATACCTCTCTCCCTCTCCTCCTTGAGCCTGTCCATGACCCAAGCGAACTTGAAGGACTTACCCTTCTCACCCATCTCCTCGAACTTCTTGATGATGTTCTCCGGTATGTTGGCGGTGTCGAAGAGCAGCCTTCCGATGGTGGTGCTCTTTCCGTGGTCGACGTGGCCGATAAAGACTATGTTAACGTGTGGCTTCTCCTTTGCCATTTCCAAACACCTCCAAATTTTGGTCTAGTCTCGTTTGACTAGGATGGCTTTTTAAATCTTTCGAACTTCGGCTCCCTCGGGCGGGAAACCCGCCTTTTTCTCGGGGGAGCCTCATGAGTTCGGAGTGAACTTGAGGAATGAGTTTAAAAACTTAACTAATCGCCGTTGGGCAGGGATTTGTCAATTTTCAGGGCAGGCTTTCAAAATCCTTCAAATCCCATACGAGCCACCTTCAGCCCTTGGCTCAGCCTTACCCCCAACCCTCTTCGCTATGATTCCATAGTTCTTCTCCCAATTGTGCAAGCCAATAAGTTCTGCCTTCCGCCCCAAATCCTTCAAGATTCCCCCTCGCTTCCCTCTCGTTCAACTCTTCCCACTTGACTTCTATGAAGAGCGCTTTTTTCTCCTGCTCGTTCAGAGCAACCAAGTCAATTTCCTCGTTCTTGTGCCACCACCTTCCGATTTTCGTGAACTTAAACGGAAGCTCCCCCCGCCTGTTAAGCCCTACCAGAAACTGTCTTGCCACCTTTTCAAACACCCAGCCAAGATAGTGAGGATAGTCTTCCTTAATCTTCGAAACCTCAAAGGTCCCTTCCTCGATTCTCGACAGGTTCGGGTGAACAAAGTGGAACCAGAAGGCCAAGAAGTTGTCCGCAACGTAGTAGCGTCCCTTTTGGATGAGGGCTTTTCTGTAACTGGAACTTCCCTCACGACCAATCCCGTTTCAATAAGGTTGCGCAGGTAAGGGGTTATGTCAGAGTGTTTCATTCCAGTGAAGTCCTTTATCTTCTTTGGAGTTGTTTTGCCCAGTGCAATAGCTTCAAGTATGCGCTTGTATGTTCTGATCTCAGTGAACTCATACCTGAGGAGGAAATCAACCTCTTCCCTAAAAAAGCTCACCGGATTGAGTAGTTCCTTTTCAAGCCACTCCCAAAAGGGAAGCTCAAAATCTCAACGAGCTCTTCCAAGCTCGCCCTGGGAAAGAACTCCCTCAAGGTAAAAAAACTTCATCGGTTTTAACTTCATGGAGCCCGTTCTCCTACCGTAGAGTGGGCTTTTGTAACTCAACACCTTCTCAGTCATCATACTCACTGAAGAACCAAGGAGTATCAGTTTAGTCTTTGACCCCGAGAGATCAAGGCCAACCGCCCTCTGAAACAGGGAGAGTACTTCAGGATCTTCTTGGATCAGGTTAGGAAACTCGTCGATTATTATTTTCCCCTTCAACGCGTGCAGAAGTCCTTCCCAGTCCTCGCGGGCGTACCTTACCTTGAGAAACACCCTTTCAGCAGTCCCTCGAAAGTGCCTGAGGTTGTCGCCTTCAACCGCCAAGTAATACACGTGAGGAAAGTCTTTAACGGCCTCAAGTACGAGACGGGTCTTTCCAACACGCCTCCTTCCGTATATTACGATGAGTTTAAACTTCCCACTCATTAACTTCTCCTTTATGGCTCTCAGCTCGACCTCCCTGTTCACGAAGCGGTTCATTATGATAATCACCATATAATGCACGTTATCATCTTCAAGAATTTCGGTGGATTGAGAACCACGATCCGAACTCTAAACCACTTTTGGAAACTCAGAAAATGACACAACGAAGAAACGAAGGAGAGAAAAGTTCAGAGGGCAGAAAGCCCTCACTGCTGCGGGCAGACGTCCTGCTCCTTCGGCGGGTTCGGGTCGAGGCCCTTCCTCTGCCTGATCTGCCTGATAATGTTGACTGCCAGCTCGTTCGGGACACGCTTGAAGCCTGCATGTTCGGTGCTCCAGAGGGCCTTTCCGCTGGTGGCACCCCTGAGCGCTCCGGCGAATCCGAACATCTCTGCAACCGGAGCCTCTGAGATAATGATCATAACCTCTCCTTCCTGCCTCATGTCAATGAGCTGGCCGCGCCTCTGGTTGATCTCCCTGCTGACGGAACCCATGTACTCATAGGGTATGTTGATGATGACCTTCTGATAGGGCTCGTAGAGCACCGGACCTGCCTTCATCATGGCACAGTGGATGGCAGTCCTGATGGCCGGGTAGATCTGGGCCGGACCGCGGTGGACGTTGTCCTCGTGGATCTTAGCGTCGTGGAGCCTGACCATAACCTTCATGACCGGCTCCTTGGCGAGCGGGCCCTCGTCCATTGCCTGGTGGAATCCGTCAACAAGAAGATCCATAACCTCATTGAGGTACTGGATACCCTTGGTGTTGTCGAGGAATATGTTGCCGTTGTAGACGTCAACGATACCCTTGGCAATCTCGTAGTCAAGGCCGAGCTCGGCTAGCTTCTTGGCGACGGCCTTCGGGTCCTTCGGCCTGCCCTCTGGTATCTCGCCCTCGCGTATGGCCTCGTATATAGCGTCTGGGAGCGGCTCGACGGTGATGTAGAACCTGTTGTGCTTGTTCGGGGACTTTCCTTCGACTATCGGACTCTGCTTGGTGACGCTCTCACGGTAGACGACGATCGGAGGTGAGACATCAACATCGAGCTTCCACTCGGTCTTGAGCCTGTAGAGCTTGACTTCCAGGTGGAGCTCACCCATACCGCTGAGGAGGTGCTGGCCGGTCTCCTCGTCGATCTTGACGTGGAGGGTCGGGTCCTCCTTGGCGAGCTGCCTGAGAGCCTCGATGAGCTTCGGAAGGTCCTTGACGTTCTTGGCCTCGATGGCAACGGTAACGACCGGCTCGCTGGTGTAGTGGAGGGCCTCAAACGGCTCAATCTGCTCAACTGAGACAGTCTCACCGGCCATGGCGTCGCGCAGTCCTGTGACGGCGACGATGTTACCGGCCTGAACGGCCTCCATGTTAACCCTCTCGGGACCCATGTAGATACCGACCTGCTGGATTCTAGCTTTTCTCTTGCTGTTGATGAGGTAAACCTCCTGGCCAGTTTTGACGGTACCGCTCCAGACACGGCCGGTCGCGACCTCACCCGCGTGCTTGTCGAGGATGATCTTGGTGACGACCATGACCATCTTGCCCTTCGGGTCGCAGTTTATCATAGCCTGGCCGACGTCGCTGTTAATGTCGCCTCTCCAGAGGTGCGGGATCCTGTACTTCTGGGCCTCGAGCGGGTTCGGGAGGTGGCGGACGACCATATCAAGAACCACGACGTGGAGCGGGGCCTTCTGCCTGAGAGTCTTAAGGTCGCCGGCGTTGGTGAGCTCAACAATGTCCTTGAAGGTGACACCAGTTCTCTTCATGTAGGGAACACTGAGGGCCCAGTTGTAGTAAGCTGAACCGAAGGCGACGCTTCCATCCTCGACCTTGACGAGCCACTGGTTCTTGAACTCCTCTGGAGCATAGCGCTTGATGAGCCTGTTGACGTCAGTAATGATCTTGGCAAACCTGTTGAGGATCTCGTTCGGACCGAGCTTGAGCTCCTTGATGAGCCTATCGACCTTGTTGATGAAGAGGACCGGCTTAACGTACTCCCTGAGGGCCTGCCTGAGAACGGTCTCGGTCTGGGGCATGACACCCTCGACGGCGTCGACGACTATGATCGCACCGTCGATGGCACGCATGGCCCTGGTAACGTCACCACCGAAGTCAACGTGACCGGGGGTATCGATGAGGTTGATGAGGTACTCCTTGCCCTCATAGGTGTGGACCATTGAGACGTTTGCAGCGTTGATGGTGATTCCCCTCGCCTGCTCCTGCTCGTCGAAGTCAAGGACGAGCTGCTTTCCAGCGAGCTCCTCGCTAATCATGCCTGCACCAGCGAGCAGGTTGTCGCTCAGTGTAGTTTTACCGTGGTCAATGTGAGCAGCAATACCCATGTTCCTAATCCTCTCGGGCTGGGTCATGAGCTCCTTAATCTTTGCAATCATCTCTTCCCTTCTTCCCATTTACACCACCTTCTAACCTGATGAGCTTGTTCACCACTCACTTAAAAGGTGCGGTTATAAATCTTTCCCAGCGCAAAATCGAGGTCAGGCGAAAACGTTTAAACTACTTAAGGTTTTTGGAAGCAAAAAGAAAATCCAACCACTTCAGCCAAGGAAGTCCATCACGAATTGCCTGACCTCCTCCCTGACGTCCTCCCTTGCGTAAACCCCCCAGCGCCAGTGCGTGTCCTTGAGCTCCACCAGACTCCTGACGAGAGGGGAGACATTGCTTAACCTCTGGCCTCCCTCAACGAATGCATTCTTCTCCTCGAACTTCGGCTTCGGTGGGTAGTCGAGGATAGCCAAGTGGTTGAACTCATCTTCAAGAGCCTTTTTAAGCTCCTCGACATTCTTGAACTCTTCATTAGTATAAACTATGCGTTTATAGAGCCTCCTGTCATCGATGGCCTTCACCAGCTCCCTGACCTCATCGCGCTCGCTTCCCCTAAGGCGAGCGATTAAATCAACCTCGTCCATGGTGGCGACCTCTTTCTCACGTATTCTCTCAAGCTCGACTGCCTTGATGAGCATCGCCGACGCTATCCTGGAAACATGGTGCTGGTAGACGGTTGGATACATCATGCTCCTCGCGAGGAGCAGCGACTGAGCGGCCATTATCCCCTTCTGCCCGATGATGAGCTTTTCGCCGTCGTAGCGGAGGTTTCTTATAAGCCTGTCGAGGTCGACGAGTCCGTATGCAACGCCGGTGTAGTAGGCATCCCTCACGAGGTAGTCCATCCTGTCGGCGTCTATGTCCCCGCTCACTATCGGGTGCTTGAGAAGGCTGAGGAACTCTTTGAGAGAGTAGCGCTCCCCTATGACATCTCGGATTTCGCCCTCTTTCAGAGCCCGCCTCGTGTTCTCCTCATGGCTCCCGTAGAGTGCCTCAAGGGTGTGGGAGAATGGATAGTGCCCGAGATCATGGAGCAGTGCGGCGTACGCCACTGCCCCTTCAACTGTATCCCTGTTGTTCTCCGCTATCTTCTTCGCGAGCCAGAACGTTCCCAGGGAGTGCTCAAAGCGCGTGTGCCTCGCCGATGGATATGCAAGGTACGCCAGCCCAAGCTGGGTTATCCTCCTCAGCCTCTGGAACTCGGGCGTGTCAACAATCCTCAGCGCAAACTCGTCCAGGACTATGTCTCCGTGAATGGCGTCGCGGATGACTTTCACAAGGAACACCCCGAAAATTGAGAAAGTCAGCTCCACGTCTCCGCTATGACGTCGTGCTTATGGATGCTCTCGTTGCTGATGACCCTCACGTGAATCCTGCCCTTAAAGCGCTTCTTCGCCTTGGCGAATATCTCGCGCGCAACGTCCTCGACAAACTTCGGGTTCCTGTACATGCCCTGAACGACGGCGTTCTCATCTACCGTCTTGAGTAGCGTGTAGGTTGGGTGGCTGAAGGAGCTCTCAACGACGTCTATCATATCCTCAAGTGCTATCTCCTCGTCAAAGGCCGTTCTTACCTCAAGCTCGCCTATCGCCCTCTGTATGTGCGTCTTGCCGTTGTTGTTCGCCATAGCGTGCGGACAGGCGGTGTTTCCGATAACCTTAACCCTCAGAATCTTCTCAAAGCTTCCGTCCTCGTTCTTGATGACACCGACTTCAACGTCATAGGGCTCGTAGGTGGTCTTTTTGCTCGCCGGAGTCTCGCGAGGGATTATGAGGTGAGTCCTTATCCAGACCTCAGCCCTCTTGTGTGGGTGCTTGCCTTCGAGCCTATAAATGACTGCCTTCCCAAGCTCTTCGAGCGAGCTGTGAGCTTCCATCACCTCTTCCTCAACGGCCTCGCTCATCGCCTCTGTTATGCTCTCCACGAGCCTGCTCATGTGTATGCCCTTCTTCTCCTCCGGAACGTCGATAGTTATCTCAAAGAGCGGGAGGAAAGTGTACACCCTTCCTTTCCAGTTTATCTTTGCCACCGTTCGGAGATTTGTTATTCCGACACGGTGAAGGCGCTCTCTAATCTCGGGAATCTCTTCCTGGGTCTCGAATATCGGCATGAGTATCACCCTGAACTTTTTAGGGTTATCTAATCGGGGCCCCTTTTAAACCTACCTCAGCAGGCTCATCAGCCTCTCGTAGCTTTTCCTCGCGAGCTTTACATCCGTTCAGCCTTCCAGCGTATTTAGTCTTTTCAAAAATCCGTATGAGGACATCGAGGTCCTCCAGATCCGGGAAAATCTCCCTCAACATTTTCTAATGCTCCCTATGAGTCCAGCTCTTCCTGTAGGGGTAGCCCTTCATGATGAGACCGGCAACGACGTTTTTGTACATCTTTATGACCCTTTTGGCGGTGGTTCCCTCAAGGGCTTCGTAGCGCATTTCGGAAGTTAAACTTCATCTCGAACGCAACTTGCTTCTTTTCCGCCGTTTCACTGTGATAACCAGAATCAGAAAGACGATGAATGGAAGGAAGTTAAAAAACCGCCGGAAGCTCCTTCAGGACGACCAGAAAATCGCCGGATGTGACGTAGTACCAGACGCCCTCAATGCTTTTAACCGCACCGCCGCCCTCGAAGAGCTTTTCCGGTTTCTTCTCGAAGAACAGTTTGAGGACAACGAAGATGGCGAGGAGTGTTATAGCCCCGGTCAAGACGTTGCCTCTCTTGGTCTCCGTGCCGCCCCTTTCAAGGCTTTCCTCAAGCACGAGCCTGATGACGTAGCCGGCCATCCCCAGGAGGATAAGGTTCACAAAGAAAAAGAGCCATTCGATGTTGAACACCGTGACGCCACCGTAAACGGCCGTGCTTCCGAGAAGGGCTAAGGTGATAAGGAGAGTGGAGAAAAGGACCCCGTAGAGGGCCTTCATTCTTTCCATTGCCGAGCACCTATCTGCTCGATCATGTAGTAAACCGTCCTTAGCGGAATTCCCATGCGGGAGCTTATCTCCTTGGGGGTTATACCCTTCCGTATAAGGTTGTAAACCTCGCGGATAGTCCGCTCATCGTACTTCCGCGGCCTTCCACGGGGATAGCCCTCGGGAACGAGCTCTATGCCCATCTGCGCAAGGGCGTTTATCGCTTTTTTCGAGACCTTGGGATAGAGACTCGGCGGACAGGAGATTTTCCTAACGTTCGGCGCACGCTCAAGTATCCTCACGAGTATCTCCTTTGTCGGGCGGAGGTTGATGTAGACCTCGGTAACCTCGTCGTTTAAGACTTCATTGAGTTTCCTTATGAGCTCGGCGTTGTTTCTGGCCTTTATCTCCACCCTCATGTCCTCACCCCTGGAGGAGCGCTAGGAACTGCTTCGCCCTGTCGCTCTTGGGCATGAACTTCTCGAACTTCTTGGTGTCGGCGAAGAGCGTCTTGTGGAGGCCTGAAATCACGAACTTCTTTATGGCCTCGACAAGTTCGTCCTCGGGAATACCGAGGAGCTGGGCCACCTTCTCCTCGCTGTAGTCGCTCATGCCGTAGAGCAGAACTCCGCCGAGTAAATAGTTGGGGATGTTGGTTATGTCTCTCCTCCTGCCAACGAGGGCCTTCTCCATCTCACACTTCCGTATGAGCATCATGCTTCCATGGCCTGTCTTGAAGCCGGGCTCGTTCCTGAAGGGAAGATCGAAGATCGAGTAGTGGCAGTCGATGCAGAGCTTTATATCCGGGTAGAGGCCCAGGCCTTCCCTATCGTTCTCGGAGGTGAGGAAGTAGTAGCGGAAGAGGTCGAGGCCCAGAAGCTCTGCTCCTTTTTCGGGGTCGAGGACGGAATACGCTAAGGCAAGGTTGTCAACAGTGTAGTGGTTGTTTATGAGAACGCCCTTCGTCTTGACGAAGCTGAGAACTCTCCAGCGGAACCTTCTTCCGTAGCGCTGCCTCAGCTCAGCCTCTATGTCAGCATCAGTGGGCAAATCGATGCGCGCCTTCTTGAGTCTGTTGTTCTCCCAGTACTCGACCTCGATGCGAAGTCCCCTCGTTCTCACTGTCCCCTTCTCACGGAGCTTGCCCTTTATGAACTTGAAAGCCTCCCTGACCTCGATGCTCTCCCTTGCCAGAAGGCGAAGTACGTCACCGGAATACGCCAAATAAGGAAGCACCTCAACGCGTCCGAGCTGAACAGGCTTTTGGATGGCCTTAACCTTTGGAATATCCTCCCTCTTGAGCTCCCTGATTGAGAGCTCCCTCTTTCCAAGGGTGAAAGTATAGTTGGCCGCTATCAAAGCGAGGGCCATCTTGTGGGCGGTAATGGCCGAGCGAAGCCTTTCAAGGGCCAAAACACGGTTGCGCTTCTTCTTGTATATCCATTGGATGTGAGGATCCTTGTTCCTCTTGTCGAAGCCTCCCACCGAGGGAGTAGCCTCACCGACGCGCCTTGATAAATCCTCCTCAAGCTCTTGGAGGAGAGACAGGTTCTCCTTCAAACGGTAAGAAATGGACGGGACGTCGAAAGTCTCGAATAACCCGTCCATGTCTATTCCGATGTCGTCAAGTATCTTGTTCACCTGCGCGACGAGCTCTTCCGTCGTCGTCATGGCAGGAGCTCACCGTTGTTTATCTTTTCAGGCAAGTACTTCTTCGCCACGAACTCAAGGCTCTTGTTGGCCAGAGCCTGCTGCTCAATCCTGACGCCCATCTTGAGGGCCAGCTGGAGCTGCCTCTGCCACTCCTTGTTCTGGAACCATGGGTAGTTCATCTCCTCGATGATCCTCTTGTAGTCGCCCGTTGGACCGCCCTTCTTGTTTGGTGGTATGCCCTTGAGCTTTTCGGTAACGTTCTTGAGGCCATAGCGCTCTATATCGTCCATGGTCATGCCCACGAACTTGGCCTCAGGGGTTGCCAGCTTCTCGCTGAGGTATGCGAGGTTAATGGAGCCCTGCTTTATAGTGGAGTAGATGTACCAACCGTAGGGGTCTCCATCGGTGAAGACTATGATGGGCAGTCCTTCCTCGTAGTGGAGCCTGTGGATGAGCCTCCTGACTCCACGAGAGGCCTGTCCCTGCGTTGCTATGATTAGGGCGTTCTCCTTCTTCGGGAACTTTTCCTCGATGAGACGGTCGGCCATAGCTGCCGTCTCGACGACCAAAGCGTAATCTACGTTGACCTCGACGAACTGGAGGTGCTCAACCGTTCCTGGGACTGCCCAGCCACCCATACCGAGCTTGCTGGTGTTGAACTCGTCCTCGCCGTCGCGTATGACGATGTCGCCGTATATGTAGCCGCGCCTGTCGGCTGTGAGATGCATCTCCTCACGAAGAACGCCGAGCATTCTCTCAAGATCCTCGATAATCGGGTCACTCTCGCGCTGGTCCTCGAAGGTGTTCTCCTTCGTTCCCGGAATGGTGTGCTTGTTGGCGTAGTAGGCTTCACGGAGGCTCGCGTGCTTCCCTTCGCTGACGAGCCTTTTGACGTAGGCCATTATGAGCAGCGTCTGCATGAACTTTCTCGCGTGGGCGACGTTGAGGAAGTACCTTCTGGAGAGCTTGTCGCCCATCTTGATGACTCTTCTCTTCTCATCGAAGTAGACGTTGCTCAGCCCGCGCATGGGTATGTCGAAGTAGGGATTCTTACCGCTCTTTATGTCCTCCAGCACACGCCTTCCGTACTCCTCCAGCTTGTTGAGCACCTTAGTGGGGTCATAGGAGAAGCGCTCCCTTGGCTGGCTCCTCTTGACGGCCTTGGATTTAGGCATTCTCAGCCACCTCCTCTGCCTCAACCTCGCTCTGGGCGAACCTTTCCTCGATGAACCTCAGGAAGTAGTTCTTAACCTCCTCCTCGGGCTCGCCCGTTAATATACTCAGGGCCTTAGCTATCTCGGGCACGTACTTCTCGAAGGTCTTCTTCCTCTTCACCTGGTAGAGCCTTCTGTGCTTGCCACTCAGGTATGTCTGGAGCCTCCTCGCGGCGTCCATTATCGCCAGCCTGATCTCGTTGTGTATCTCATCAACGTTGGCTATGCTCTGCTTTCCGGTTCCGGTATAGGGAACGTGGACGCTGATGACGTTTATCATGAGCACTACCGGGGCACGCTCGAGGTCGTCAACCTTGTAGCGCTTCCAGTCGATGGAACGAGCCGCCAAAGTGGTCACACACGAGCCCGCATCGAAGAGGAGCGGGACGCGGTTGGCATAGCGGAGAAGATCAAAGCCGCTGCTTATCTCCCCGCCGTAGGCCAGGCCGACCTCAACCTGGAAAGGAATTCCACCGCTGTAGACCTTCGGAGGCCTCGTGACCGCCGTGACGAACTCAGGTTTGAGGATTCCCTTGAGACCCTTCTCGATGTTCTCCTCGCCTATCGGTCTGAGGCCGTGGGTTGGTGGAGCGAGGAACTTCATATACTTGAATGCCTCGACTATCTCCTCAGCCTCGTGCCAGCTGAGCTTCTCTGGCGGCTTCTCCATGAGCTTTGCCACCTGCTTGACGACCTTGGTGTAGCCCTTGAAGGAACGCAGAACCTTATCGACCTCACCATTCATCAGCCTTTCGTAGAGCTGATCCTGAACCGCTTTGTCCTTCTCCGTCTTAATGAGCCTGAGGGCGGCGATGTACTTTATCAACTCATCGACCTTCTTGTCACTTATCCTCGAGAACTCGCCTATTAGGAAGCGCCTGACGGTGTTTCTCCTCGTCTTCTTGGCCATTCTGTAAACGTCATCCGTGAGAACTCCCTTCGGGTGGGGCTTCATCTCGACGGGCGGCTTTGGAACTTCCTCACTCGAACGCGGGAAGACTATGAGCTTCCCGTCCGGCTCGATAAGCTCTATGTGGGCGTGCGGATTGGCTATGGCCGTGAGCTTGAGGTACCAGTAGACACCCTGCTTGGAACGGACGTAGCGGACGTTTTTAACCTCAAGCTCTATCCTAGTGCCCCGCCAGCCCTTTGGATTCGGGTGCCTTTCCTTCTTGACTATCTTACCTTCGTTCTTGTCGACGTCGATCTTGACCCAGGCCTCGATTATGTCGCCTCCGGTTGAGGTGATTACGCGCGTGGCCTTTCCGCTCGTTATCTGGGCGAACATTACCGCACCGGATATACCTATACCCTGCTGACCGCGGCTCTGTATGTTCCTGTGAGCCTTGGTTCCAGCGAGCATCTTTCCAAAGACGTGGGTTATGAACTTCTCAGGGATTCCGGGACCGTTGTCCTCGACTATAACCTTGTAGTGCTCCCTCCCTAGCTCTTCAATCTCAACGCGGACGTACGGCAGAATACCGGCCTCCTCACAGGCGTCGAGGGAATTGGTGACTGCCTCGTGGACGACGGTCGTGAGGGAGCGTATCTTGCCCGTGTAACCGAGCATTGCAGCGTTTCTTCTGAAGAACTCGCTGACGCTCTGAATCTTGAACTCCTTAAACAGCTGACTTGCCTCGGCCATTTTCACTCCTCCTCAAAGCCTTCAAAGTTTTCAGAGCCGCCAAGGGCCTCGTAGTAGGTGACGCTTTCAAGTTCCAAATCTTTCTTGCGCCTCTCAAGATACTTGTAAACCACCCCGTGGGGCGAACCCTTGGCGAGCTTTTCTATGGCTGTTTTGGCAACCTCAACCTGAATCGGGTTGCCGATTATAGCTACCGTCTTTCCGTAAACGCTAACGTCGGCACCGCTCATTTCCTCTATTATCTCCCTTGTTCTGCCCTTCCGACCGATTATCCTTCCCCTAACGCGCGGAAGAGCGTTCTTGTCGTTGCCTATGATGATGTCGGTGAGGTTGATTACCTCAAGAACCTCACCCTCGTTGAAGAGCCTGAAGGCCCTCTCTGGCGAGAAGCCCCTACCGATGGCGGTAACAACATCGCGGGCCTTCCAGACTGCTAAGGGATCGTCTGTATCCTTCGTGGCGGTGATGAAAACCTCCCCAGTCTCACTGTCTACCTCGATTCTCGTCTTCGTGCGTCTCTCTATCTCTTTCTTAGTCCGCCCTTTCTTTCCTATCAGAACCGCCACCCTGTCCTTCGGAATCCTAACGAACTCCTCCTGCTCGCCCAGGGCGGCATAGGTTATCTCCTCTTCCTCATTGTTCTTGAGGGGTCTTCCGTCCTTATCAACGCGCTCGTACTTCTTGAGCAGTCTCTCAAACTCGTCCATACCTCTCACCCGCTCTCAACGAGTTCCTTAAACTTCTCGTGGAAATCATCAACATCAACGCCCTTTTTACCAAAGTAATTGATGATGTTCCTCAAGTCTCTCTTCAGGAGCTCAACGCTCATCCTATTCCTCTTCACGGTCGCCTGGGACCAGTCTATAACCACAGGGCCATCATGGAGCAGGATATTGTACTCGCTCAGGTCCCCATGCACCATGTCTCCCCTCTTCCAGAGGCGCTCGATTACACCCATCGTAAAGTCGTAGAGCTCCTCGAAGTCCTCTTTAGCCAGCTCCCTTTCGACGTCCTTCAAGCGGGGAGCAGGAAGCTCCTCGCCTATGAACTCCATGACGAGGACGTTGTTGCGGAAGATTATCGGCTCGGGAACGCG
This sequence comes from Thermococcus onnurineus NA1, assembly GCF_000018365.1. Classification (NCBI taxonomy): domain Archaea; kingdom Methanobacteriati; phylum Methanobacteriota; class Thermococci; order Thermococcales; family Thermococcaceae; genus Thermococcus; species Thermococcus onnurineus. The sequence goes on from NC_011529.1 coordinate 713,721, forward strand.
GACCGCGTATTTAATCGCCCTCCGGAGGTTTTTATATTCCCTCCTCGTCCAGACAAAGACGAGCTTTCTCATATCCTTGGGCAAGTAGCCAACTCTCGGGTCGGCAGCTAGGTACTCCCATATTCTGCGGAACTCGGTGGTGTAGGTCCGGTATATCTTCACCGCCACCCTGTTGCCCTCGCTGTCTATTCCAGCGAAGACGTTAGCCTCCTTGCCAGTGCTTATCACACCGTAGAGGCTCTCTATCTTACCTCTGCGGTGGAGATAGGCGAGGGTTTCCTTGGTCGTCCTGTCGAAGACCTCGTTGGCTATCTTGTAGAGCTCGCTGTCCTTTTCGCGTCTCTCCGTGAGACCGAGCATCTCCTCGACTTCCCGCTCGATGAACTCCTCGCGCATCGCTATCACTCAAAGGGTTTTGAGAGCTCAGAAGAGCAGCTCGCCGCCCGTGAGGAAATCCTGGCTTATCTTGCCCTTCCTCAGGAGCCAGTCAACCTGTGTCTTAGTGTAGCGGTAGACTATGTCCCCTCTCTCGTCCGTCTGAACCGGCCAGGGCTGGACTATGACGACGTCGCCGACGCGCATCCACATCCTCCTCTTGAGCTTGCCGGGTATCCTGCATCTCCTGACCTTTCCGTCGGAGCAGCGAACGTCCATCCATCCGGCTCCGAGAGCCTGCTCGATAACTCCGAACAGCTGTCCCTCTTTTGGAAGGGGAACACGAATGACCTCATCCCCCTGAACCTGCCTGTTCTTCTTTTTACCACCCTTATGGTAGGCCATGAGCATCACCTCCTCCCCCTAGGCTTGAGCCCTTATAAGCTTAAGCCTTGCAAAAATTTTCCAATGACCCTTAGGCGACAGACTTTTAAAATTTTTGCACGAAGATTACCCAGAACTGCCCACTGATGACACATTAAAGTTTAAAAGCGCACCCCGCTAATGTACACTTTGGAGATAACCATGAGGGCAGTAAAAGCAGAAAATCTAACAATACTCTACGAGGAACAGCGGGCAGTGGAAGACGTGACCTTCGAGCTGGATGAAGGAGAGACAATGCTTCTACTCGGCCCCAACGGGGCAGGAAAGACCACACTTCTGAGAACCATAGCGGCGTTCCACAGGGAGTACACGGGAAAGCTTGAAGTATTCGGCAGAAAACCTGAAGAAGCCAGGGATCTTATCTCCTATGTACCACAGAGCCACGTCCTCAACGAGCGGGTCCCGCTTACTGCCATTGAGGTAGTTGCAATGGGCGGCATCTATAGGAAAGGTTTCGTCCATTTCAAGATCCCAAAGGAAATTCTCCAGAAAGCCGAGGAAGCTCTCGGTTTCGTTGGACTGGCTCACATTAAAGACAGGCTCTTTAGAGAGCTGAGCGGCGGCCAGAAGCAGAGGGTTCTTCTCGCGAGAGCACTCATAAGCGATCCAGGGCTTCTTCTTCTCGATGAACCACTCTCAGCCCTCGATCCGAGCGCAAGGGTCGAGGTGGCAAACGTTCTGGACAAGATAAAGCACGAAAGCGGAATAACGATGATAATCACCACTCATGATGTCAATCCGCTGATAGACATTGGAGATAAAGTTCTCCTTCTCAACAGGCGCCTCATAGCCTTTGGAACGCCCAGCAAAGTTCTCCGCGACGAAATAATCAAGACTGTTTATGGCCCGCTGGCTAGAGTGATCCCCATTGAAGGTAAACTCTTCTGCATCACGGGCGACACCCACCTCCACAGACATGGGGGTGGCGGTATATGATCCCCGAGTACCTCATCAGGGCTATCCTAGCGAGCGTAATGGTGAGCGTCCTCCTCGGAATGCTCAGCCCGCTCATCAACACAAAGGGGCTTGCCTTTCTCACTCACGCCATATTCCACGCGCTCCTCTTTGGAGCGGTTCTCGGCATGATTCTCGGCCTGTTTTTCGAGAACCTGGAACTCATTATGCTCGTTGCGCTTATTGTTACCGTTGCAATCGTCATCATAATCGCCCAGCTCGAAAAGCTTGGTTTTTCCCCCGATTCTGCTGTTGGTATAGTGGCCAGCTTCGTGGCTGGTCTGACGGTTCTCGGCTTTGGTGTACTCTACAAGGTGATGGCGACGAGGCCCTACTTCCCTCTCAGCGAGAGTATCGTTTCCTACCTTACCGGCGAGATTTTCCTCATAACCCTAAATGACCTCACCATCCTCGTCCTCGGTGGGACAGTTCTCTTCTTCGTTATGCTCTCTCTCTACCGCGACTTCCTCTATCTAAGTTTCGACCCCGAGGGGCTGGAGAGCTACGGCGGCAAAGCTAGGGCTTATCTCATGATTCTATACGTCCTCGTCGGGGCCATTGGAGCGCTCATCGTCCAGACGGTGGGCCTGATAACCCTCCAGGTGGTCGCGGTCTTGCCCGGAGCAATAGCCCTGATGGTGAGCGACAACATCAGGAAGATACTCGCGGTTAGCCTGTTCCTTACCCTCGGAATACAGCTGTCCTCAGTCATCCTAGCTTACTTCACGGACATACCGCCGAGCGGAATAGCAACGATAATGCTGGGAGTAATATACGGCTCCCTTCTCTTCAGGAGGTGAAAGCTTGAAGCTCGCTGGAATAGATGAGGCTGGCAGGGGGCCCGTTCTCGGCCCGATGGTCATCGCAGCGGTTGTAGTGGATGAAGGGAACGTCCCTAAACTCGAGGAACTCGGTGTTAAGGACTCAAAGAAGCTCACCCCAAAGAGGAGAGAAAGACTGTTCGATGAGATAGTGCAGCTTTTAGATGATTATGTAATTTTGGAATTATGGCCTGAGGAGATTGACTCCCGTGAGGGCACGCTCAACGAGTTCGAAGTCGAGAACTTTGTTAAAGCGCTCAACTCCCTCAAGGTCAAGCCTGACGTCGTTTACATAGATGCCGCCGACGTTAAGGAAGCCCGTTTCGGCGAGGAGATAAAGGCAAAGCTGGACTTCGAAGCAGATATAATAGCCGAGCACAAGGCCGACGACAAGTTCGTACCGGTTTCTGCGGCCTCAATCCTCGCCAAAGTTGCCCGCGACAGGGCGATTGAAAAGCTGAAAGATCAGTACGGCGAGATAGGCTCCGGCTATCCAAGCGACCCGAGGACGAGGACTTTTCTGGAGGAATACTACCGCAAGCACGGCGAGTTTCCGCCAATAGTAAGACGCACCTGGAAGACGCTGAAGAAGATAGAGGAAAAGCTTGCAAAGGAGATGAAGAAGAGAAGGGGACAGACGAGCCTGGAGGAGTTTTTCGGCAAGTAATGTACTCTTTTCGCTTTTTAGTCTTTCTTCACCTTCCCAGCCTCGACCTTACTCTGTCCTTCACATCCAGCAACCACTCCAGATATATCCACAGCGACTCCCTGAAGGCTTCCCACTTGAGGAGCTCGTTCAGTGCCACGCCCATGACCACGGCCGCGGGCGGAACGAGAACGGTTGCGTAGAAGCTGAACTGCGTCGTCCCCCCAAGGAGGTACTGAAGGGCAAAAAGGCCTACCGTGCTCCAGAAGACGCCAAAGGGGGCAAGGATTCCGGGCTTCCTCTTGTACAACCACGGCATGGAGAATATGAAGAGCACCATTCCAAGGAGAAGGAAGGGATCCGTCTGGGCAAAGATATTGGGGTCATAGTGGAGTGCAAAGGCCTTCTTGTTTATGAACCACTGCCAGAACGGGGAAGCCGCAGGGTGGCCGCCCTTGGAACTGAGGTGCCAGCGGAAGCTACCGAGGAACTCCCCGAACCACTTCTGGGGTCCAACAGCCACCATAGCAGGAACGTTTGGCAGAATGAAGCCGATGGCCGGGAAGACCGCTATCGTGAGGAGAAATCCCGGGAGACTGTTTTCCCGTTTGAATGCCCTTACCAAAAGCACCGGCCAGCCAAAGGCACCGCTGAGTTTTGCGGCCGCGGCTAAACCAATGGCAAAACCCGAGGCACGTCTCCTCTCAAAGACGAGCAGGGCCATGAAGAGCGCCACAAAGAGGGCAACGTGGATGTCGAGCATCGCAGCCACTGCAGTCGCCTGAAGCGTCGGGTCTGCAGCGGAAAAGAGAAGCGCTATGAGCGAAGCGAGATAGCTCCTGCTTATCCTGTAGGTGGTGAGCACGATGAGAATCTGGATAATGGCAAAGGCGATAAGGCCCGGGAGGCGCCAGTTGATGGGTTTGTCCTCAAGAATCATGCCGAGCATTATGAGGTCCTTCCCAAGGAACGGGTGCTCCAGGTTGAGATAGTTCTGGATGTTATTCTTGTCCGGATACCAGTAGCCTGGGACGACGTAATACGCGTCCGAAGGAATCTCGCTCGAGAGTTCATCGAGGAACGGCTCAAGGTTCTCAACCGGAATCTCGAAGTAAACGGCCGGGAACTTGAGATACTCCTTTTCATAGGTTGCGTTGTAGCGGAGGGCAATTTTCTCAACGGGATACTGGTACTTTATCCGCATGCTTGTGTTGATGAATATTATGTTAACCCCTGCAGAATTAGTTGTCTCGTTGATGTAGTGCAGCTCCACGCCGAGCCTGTGGAGGACGTTCCTAGAGGCCGGGACGTACCATACCTCGTCGCCTATGTAATCCCTCAGCTTCGGCTGAGAGGCGAAGTCGTACAGGTACCAGAAGGAGCCGATGATTAGGAGGCCAGAGATGAGAATGAACGCTGTTCTCTTCCAGTCCATTATATCACCGAGAAGATTAGCGCGGCAACGTTTTTAAGCCTCTCCCCGAGGTTAGAAACATGAGCGAGATAACCGAGGAACAGATAGGCCTCGCCGTCGAGATGATCAGGAAGGGCCTGGACGAGAGAAAGATTCGCGCCAAGCTTGGCGAGAACTGGGAGGAAATAGTCGAGATAGCCCGCGCGAGGATAAGGGCCAAAGACAAGTTCTCGCGTGACGACCTCTGGATGGATCTGGAAGGCCTCCGCTACGCCACCCATGAAGTTGTTGCAAAATACCGCGCCGAGAGGCTGGCAGAGTTTGGAGTTAAAAGCATAGCCGACGTTTCGTGCGGAATAGGCATACAGCTCATCTTCTACGCGATGAAGGTAGAGAAGGCCTACGGAGTTGATATAGACCCCAAGAAGATAGAGTTCGCGAGGAAAAACGCCGAGAAGTACGGCGTTAGAAACATCGAGTTCATAAACGCCGATTCCCTCGCACCCGAAACGATAGAACGCATCGATGCCGAGGTGATCTTCTCTGACCCAGCCCGTCCTCCGGAGATGCCGGAGAGAAGGCTCGAGGATTTACTTCCAAGTCCCCTGGCGATTTATGAATCATACAAGCACAAAACCGATTCCTTCATCTTCGACCTTCCGCCGCAGATAAGGCGCGAAAAGGTTCCCTGGAAGGGCGAGTTCGAGTACATCGACCTGTTCGGCCACCTGAACAGGCTGACCTTCTACACGGAGCCCCTGGCAAAGGCAGAGCGGAGCGCGGTGGTTCTGCCAAAAGGGGTTCGCCTTGAGAGCAATCCCAATCTCGAGGACATCGTAACCTGGACTGAGGAGCCTAAGCAGTACCTCTATGAGATTCCGCAGGCGGTAGACTACGCCGATTTGCTGAACGAACTATTTCATAGCGTCAATGGCGAGCTGAAGATGCTCCTCCGCGAGAAGAGGCGCGTTCTGGCGACGAGCGACGAGAGAGTTGAGAGCGACTACTTCAAGCGCTCCTACACCGTCGTTGGAGTCACAAAATTCCACCCGCTCAGAATCAACGATTTCCTCAGGAGAGCAGGCTTTGGAAGGGCCACGCTGAGGATAAGCATCCCTGAGAACGAGTACTGGCGGTTCAGGAAGCGCATCGAGGCAAACCTGAAGGGTGACAGAAGGGCCTTTATCTTCCAGTTCAAGGACAGGGCGATAATAGCCGAGGCCCTATAACTCCTCTATCTTTGCGTTCCTTATCTTCTTCGAACCTATCCGGAGCTTTTTGAAGTAAACCACATGTTCTTCAGGCAGAAAAGATTCCAGGCTTGTGGATTTTAGGCGCTTTTTCTTTTTGCGGGGGGTATCGCTTCCGGAAACCTTCGGCGCGGCGTTGGCTATGAACTCGTCAAGCTTCCTGTCCATTGGCCCACCCAAATGGGATAGACCGCTGGGTATAAAGGCTTTTCCTCCCATCGACAGTTGCACCAAAGGATATATCAACGGTCGCCCGGGATTAATGTGGCCGTTGAGAAACGCTTTTAACTTCCGGGATTTATTTAGGGAAAGAGTAACAGAGGCGGGTGGAAAGTAATGTGCGGCATAATCGGATACATAGGCGAAAGATCTGCCTGTCAGGTTATTGTTAAGGGGCTCAAACGCCTCGAATACAGAGGTTACGATTCTGTTGGGATAGTCACCGAGGAAAACGGTAAGCTTCACATTAAGAAAGGTGCCGGGAGGATAGACGAGCTCGCTGAAAAGCTCGGCCTTCTTGAGATGCCCGGAAAAAGGGGCATAGGCCACACCCGCTGGGCGACTCATGGTGTTCCGAACGACGTTAACGCTCATCCACAGACCGACTGCTCGGGCAAAATCGCCCTCGTCCACAACGGCATAATCGAGAACTACGGCGAGATAAAAGAGGAGCTCTTGGCAAAGGGGCACCGCTTTGAGAGCGACACCGACACCGAGGTCATCGCTCACCTCATCGAAGAGGAGCTTAAGTCGAGCGAGAGCTTTGAAGAAGCCATGAGAAAAGCCCTGCTCAAGCTCAAGGGCTCTTTCGCTCTGGGGATAATCTACACGGAAGAGCCGGACAGGCTCTACTTCGTGAGGAACGAGAGCCCGCTCGTTTTGGGCATAGGTGAGGGAGAGAACTTCGCAGCAAGCGACGTGCCTGCGTTTTTGGAGTACACCAACAGGGCCGTTTTCCTTGACGATGGGGAATACGCAGTGATAACGAAGGACTCCCACGTCGTTAAAAAGCTCTCGACCGGTGAAGTCATTGACAAGCCAGTCTACGAGGTAGAGTGGACGCTCGAGATGGCCGAGAAGGCCGGTTATCCACACTTCATGCTCAAGGAGATATACGAACAGCCGAGGGCGATAAGGGATGCAATCCACGGCAACGCTGGAGTTATAGAGGATGTCGCCAAGGAGATAGCGAAGTACGATAAAATCTTCTTCGTTGCAATGGGAACCTCTTACCATGCCGCTCTGGTCGGGAAATACCTCCTCCAGCGCCTGGCGAAGAAGGTTCCAATCGTTGAAGAGGCCAGCGAATTCCGCTATGAAATGGAAGACCTGATAGACGAGAACACCCTGGTCATAGCCATCACCCAGAGCGGCGAGACTGCAGACACTTTAGCGGCAATGAAGCTGGCAAAAGCTAGGGGCGCAAAAGTCCTTGCCATAGTCAACGTTGTCGGCAGCATGGCAACCAGAATAGCGGATTTAACCCTCTACACCCACGCGGGGCCGGAGATAGGCGTAGCCGCGACGAAAACCTACACCACCCAGCTTACCGTTCTTACCATGCTCGCCACAGCCCTCGCAAGGGTTCTTGGAACCGCCAGCGAGGAATACCTGAACGAGCTTGAGAGCAAGCTGAAAGAAGTTCCAGAACTGGTTGAGAAAGTTCTCAAGCACGACGGCGCACTCAGGGAGCTCGCCGAAGAACTTAAGGAAAAGAGGGACTTCTTCTACATCGGAAGGAGCATAGGCGTCCCCACCGCCCTGGAAGGAGCTCTCAAGCTCAAGGAGATAAGCTACATCCATGCCGAGGGACTGAGCGCGGGTGAGCTGAAGCACGGCCCGCTGGCACTGCTTGAGAACGGGGTCCCAGTGGTTGCAATCGCCCCCAGTGGAAAGACCTTTGACAAGATGGTGTCAAACATAGAGGAATCGAAGGCGAGGGGCGCATACATAATAGCCCTAGGCGATAATGAGAGTCTTAAGAGAGTCTCGGACGTTCTCATAGAGATGCCTCCAATGGACGAGCTGCTTACCCCCATAGTTTACGTCGTCCCGCTCCAGATCCTTGCATATCATCTCGCCGTCCTCAGGGGCAACGACCCCGACAAGCCGAGGAATTTGGCCAAGTCAGTTACCGTTGAATGAGGTGGTTTGAATGGTGAAAACCGACGTTAAGGAAAAACGAAAGAAAAAGGAGGAGAAATCCTCCCTTCCCGAGTACTATCAGAAGTTCAAGGCCTACGGGCTTCCGCTGATAGTCCTCCTACTGGCGTACATCGGTTTCAAGATAAGGGCCGTTACGTCCAACTACAAGACCTTCCTCGATCCGGACACCTTCTACCACTACGAGCTCTACAAGCTGGCCATCCAGGAGTGGCTCCCCAAGTACTTCCCACTGGCCAATCCTCCCACTGGGCTCAAGATAAGCGAATCTCTCGGCCTCTACGCGGTGCAGGCCTTCTTCTACAAGCTGGTTAGTCCGCTCGGCTACGACGTCATGGATGCCTTCAAGCTCTGGCCACCGTTCGTTGGAGCAATGACCATCATAGCGGTCTATCTCCTCGGAAGAAAGCTCCACTCCAACTGGGCGGGCGTCTGGGCGGCGGCGTTCATGATGTTCTCCTACGCCAACTTCAGCAAGACCTACTCGGGCAACAACCGTGGTGAAGGTCCGTTCATGATGTTCTTCCTCTACGCCGTGCTGCTGCTCATAATGTACCTCGACGAAAAAGAGTGGAACTGGAAGAAAATCCTCTCAGGGGTGCTCTTCCTGATAACCAGCGTCCTCTACATGGGCGTCTGGCTCGGAAGCCAGTTCGGTGTCGGAATACTCCTCCTCTTCGCGGCAGCGCACACGATAATCCTCTTCGTATTCGGAAAGATTGAAGAGCTCAAGCGCTTTGTTAAAGAATTTTACCCGATCTACGCGCTGTCACTACTCATCGGAATAGCACTGTACCCGACGGGCTTCGTCAGAATAAGGGGCTTCCTCATATTCTCCCTTCAGGCATTCATCGGGCTTTCCGTGCTCGTTGCAATAATGCTGTATGGTGAGCGGGTCGGGCTTAGCTACTCCGACAGAAAGCACCGCTTTGGAACCGTTCTCGCGATCGGCCTGGTTGGCTTTCTCGGCGCCTACCTCTACCTCGGTCCTGACCTGTTGAAGTACATGGGCGCCGCGTACCAGTCCAACCCGCTCTACCAGACTGTTGCTGAACTTGCAAAGACTAACTGGAAGACAATAGCCGGCTACTACAGTGTCAAGACCAAAGACGGAATTATCTTCCTGCTCTCACTTGCTGGTTTCATCATAGTGCTTGTCAGGTTCATCAGAAAGCTCCTCAAAAGCGACCTCACCGGTTATAAGGAAGTCTTCCTCGTGACCTACTACATTGGCTCGGTTTACCTGCTCCTCATGGCGGTTAGATTCGTGTTCCAGGCCTCGGGCGCTATACTCCTCTTGGCTGGCGTTGCAATTGGAGAGGTGTTCCTGTTTGTTGAAAACATGAAAGATAGCATCAGCACTAAGGCCCTCTACGCGATGCTCCTCATTCTCCTGTTCCTGCCGCTCCCAATCATAGGTGCCCAGTATATGAACAACGTGGCCATCAACACATCAAAGGCCCAGGGCTCAGTCCCGGCCGACTGGGTGAACACACTCACCTGGCTCAGGGAGAACAGCCACCCGCTTGACAGTGCCACCAGCTGGTGGGACTACGGCTACTGGATCGAGTCAAGCCTCCTCAGCAACAGGCGCTCCGCCACCGACGGTGGTCACGCCTACGACAGGCGCTACATAGTTGCGGACTTCTTCGCCCACTACGGCAACGAGAGCGAGCAGGACTTCGAGGCCTGGGAGCTCAACTACATGATAGTCTGGCAGCAGGACATCTACAAGTTCAACGCCATAAGCTACCTTGGTGGAGCAATAACCTATGGCGAGTACAAGAACAACCCGATGTTCCAGCTGATATACCCGCAGTACATTCAGTACGTCAACGAGAGCGGCAAAACCGTCGTCTATATCAACACAGGCCAGTACGCCTATCAGCCGGTGATGACCATTGACCTCACCAAGGGACAGGTCATACAGGGCAGGGGAGACATACCCTACGTTCTCTACGTCTTCCAGGGCTACGGCCTGCTCGCGTACCAGAGCATAGCCTTCAGCAACTTCGTGCGCTTGGCGTTCCACATACCCTACTCATTCGAGCCGTGGGATGCCCAGATGCTCTTCGCCAACTTCAAGCCGGTATACACCAACGGCGGAGTTTCGACCTACGAGTTCAGGCCCTTCGCAGTTTACAGGATTGACAAGTACGAGAACGGCACATGGAAGGCATTCTACAGCACGACCGCCGGCGGTAAGCTTCCACTCGGCGAGCAGAAGCTCAGACTCTGGATTTCAGCATTCGGCAGGGACGTTAAGGACGCGACCCTCGTCTTCGAGGCCTACAACGGAACCGAGCTCATCAAGAGGGAGGTTCTGGCAGAGAACCTCAACATCAACCACCTCAACGAGACCCCCGTTGAGGTCAGCCTGATGATACCGAACGCGACCAAGTACCGCTTCGTCCTCATCCAGGACGGCCCGGTGGGAGTGCTCAACGGCGAGCCGAAGGTCGATGGAAAGATCGTTAACCCAAGCTACATCCTTGATGAGGGCCAGAGCGGCCAGCTTGAGCTCATAGCAGCATTCAGGCAGGAATACACCGTTGACCTCTACCTCAGGGCGAGCATAGTCTACTACATAGCCCCCAACGGCAAGGACATAAACAAGCCGAACTTCCGTCTAGAGCCACACATGGACATCATAACCTACGTCCCCGTCAAGGAGGGTATAAGTGTCAAGGAGGGTAACAACACGATAGTTGCCCAGGCCAGTATGCCCGAAAACGTCTTCGAGAGCTACATCCAGGAGCTCTACAAGAAGTACGGCGAGGACAAGGTTGTCATCGTCAAGAAGAGGATAGAGCCAGTGTTCATTACAAAGAAGGAGTACGTGATTTGGGAGGGTTAATCCCTCACTATTTTTACATCCTCCAGCTTTTTCAGCCCTCCTTTTTCCACCGTTCTTACAACGCCAGGAACAAAGCCGTTTTTTGGTCTCAGAAGAATGGCCTCGACCTCGGTAAAGCCGAGCTTCTTAAGGGCAAACGCCCTGTGGTGGCCATCGAGCACGTAGTATTTCCCGCCGTATGGTATGACCACTATAGGCGCGTCGTAGCCGTGCTTTATCTCCTGAAGGACGACCAGCAGCTTGGCCTCGCTGAGCTCCCTCTGGGTGGGAACAACCTGCTCCAGCGGAATAAAGGCCCTTTCAAGCTCAAACTCGATGCCGTAGATGGCTTTGTACTCGTCCTTTATGCGCTCGGCGCGCCTGAAGGCCTCCTCCCTCGTTATGAGCTTTGCCCTCTCAAGACTTTACTCCCCTGACGGCTATGAAGGCGGCGAGGTTTCTGCACTTCCTGTGGCATTTTTTGTCAATCCTTTCGGCCACGTCTAAGAAGGGCCAGAAGGAGGGAAAAAAGATAACCCCCGCACTCTCGACCTCAGTAAAGCCTCCGTTCTTCAGGAGAAGTTCAAGCTCCCTGGGGGTGTAGAACCTGGCATAGCGGTAGGCCGTCTCGACGAAGAGGCTCTTTAGGCGCTTGAAGAAGAACCACGGGCTCCTCCCGTTCATAGTGCCGATGAGAACTTCACCGCCGGGCTTGAGGACGCGGTGGATCTCGGCGATTACCTTTTCCGGCTCGTGGATAAACTCAAACATGGTCACGCTCAGCACGAGGTCAAAGCTCTCGTCCGGAAAGGGCAGACTATAGGCGTCGCCTTTGATGCAGTTGAGGCCCTTCGCCATGGCTATCTCAAGCATCCCCTCGCTCGCGTCGAGGCCGATAACATCGAAGCCGCGCCTTTTGAGCTCGAGAGTGTAGTTTCCGGTGCCGCAGCCTAAATCGAGGGCCTTGCCCGATTTCGTTTGGAGCATGGAGAAGACTAACCACTTCTCGGTTCTGTCTACGTACTGACCGGTTTTCGTCCGGTACCAGTCGTCGTAGCGCCCGGCAATTCTGTTGAAGTACTCGGCCATTCAGACACCCATCTTGCTCTCTATGGTGAGAGGTTTATCAACGCGGTCGTCTATCTTGAGGCTTATGACGATGCGCTTTGCCCCCGCTTTTAGGATAGCATCATGGCAGGCCTTGACAAGCTCGAGGATTTCCTCTACGGAACCTTCAACCACAGTTCCCATCGGGCAGACCTGGTACTTTAGGCCACTCGCCTTTATGACTTCGATAACGGGTTCGAGGTACTTGCCCACACTCGGGCTTTCTGTTCCAAGGGGAAAAAGACAAAGCTCCGCTACTGCCATCAGCCGCCCCCCGCGGGCGGGAAGATGTGCACCTCGTCATCGTCCTTCAGCTCGGTGTCGAGGCCTTTAAGGTGCAGGACGTTGTGGCCGTTCACGAGGATCATTCCGTCTATGGCCTTTCCTGCCTCCTTGACGCGGGGGCTTTCGAGGAGCTCCCTCTTTATTTCTGGACTATAGTGTTTGGCTAGATAATCAATAAGCTCCCCAACAGTCTTTATGTCGTGAACCTCTATCTCCTTCCTTCCGATGAGTTCACGAAATGTCGCATAGAACTTGACCTTCATAAGACCACCTAAAAAAGTTTGGAAGAAGAGGACTAAAAACTTTACTCGTTTTCTTTCCGTTTCTTTTCGCGGTTGTGTATGTAGTCGAGGAGTGGTCTTATCCTTTCCCAGACTTCGTTTATACTGCCGTGACCATCAACCCTAACGTAGATGCCCTGCTTCTTGTAGAACTTGATTATCGGCTCCATGTTCTTGACGTAGAGGTCATAGCGCTTCGCCACTATTTCTGACCTGTCGTCCTCTCTCTGGATGAGCTGGGAGCCACATAGGTCACATTTACCGGGAACCTTTGGGGGTCTGTACCGAAGATGGTAAACGGCACCGCACTTGGGACATATCCTTCTCCCAGAGATGCGCTCAACACTTTCCTCCTTAGAGATGAAAATCTCCATCGCCACGTCTATCCTTATGCCGTGGTCGTATAGGTAGTTCTCAAGCGCGAGAACCTGCTCTGCCGTTCTGGGGTAGCCATCGATGATGAAGTTGTTCCTGTCGCGCCTTAAGCGAGAAATCACAAGGGTATTGACGACGATGTCCGGAATGAGCTCCCCTTTTGCGAGATATTTCTTCAGCTCCTTCCCGAGCTCGCTTCCCTTTTCAATCTCCGCCCGTATCATGTCCCCTGAGGAGATATACGTCAGCCCATAGCGCTCCGTTATCGTCCTCGAGTGGGTTGATTTGCCGCTCCCAGGTGGTCCGAAGATCAGGATGTTCATTTTCTCACCGCTAGTTATTTATCTCCTGAGTGATAAAACAATTACGGTGGTGGCCATGAAACTGAGCACAGGCTTTGTTCGGGCATCCGGCTACGCATACAAGGTAAGGCGCGTGCTATTTGCAATAACACGCGGGAGGGTGGAGCCAGAAGAAGTCGTTAGGGCCGCAGCGGAGCTCAACCAGTACGTCTTTGAAAAGCTCCAGGAGATGGGGGTGAACAAGGGAGACGTCGTGAGGATAAGCGTCCCATTCAGCATTGAGGGTGGAAAGATAAAGTGGCACTATGGGGGACTCAAAATAGAGGTCTACAAGAGGGAAGACGAAGCAAAGCTGGCCGAAGCTATGGAGGAAATCGAGGAGCGCGAGAGAGCCCTCGAAGAGCAGATAAAGGAGCTCGAGGAGCTCACCCTTCAGCTCAGAGAGATGAGCGAGAAAATACTGGAGAAGCTGGAGGAGCTCAAGCAGGAGCACACATCTCTCAGGCTCAAGGCGGAGGAGTGATGGAATCTAGAAAGATGTTGACGTAGGCCACGACATGGGAGGCAAGGTAGCTTTTCCTCCCGATGCTCACTTTTTCGGCTATCCCACTAAGGAAGGCCTCATCCTCCGGAGTTAATCCTTCATGGTCGCCGAGGACGAAGGCGACGTTCTGGGAGAAGTTCACCCTCTCGATGGGCCTGCCCTCCTCATGGAGGTAGTAGAGGGTCGCACCTTTCAGGGTTCTCCTTATGATGTCTTCAAAGGTTAGATTGCTCACATAAATCCCAGGGAGAACCTGGATCTCTTTGCTCGGCTCGCGGAGATTTTCCCCGACCTTCAGAGCTTTGATTATCAGCTTCGCCGTACTCAGCTCGTCTGGATTGAGTGTTTTAGGCTTCATCCCCTGCCCCTCAAACCTTATCGCCTTCGGCGGGTTCGGCGGGCCGTAGAGGCTCAGCCACACGCGGACGTTCTTTCTGAAGCCATGCGAGAGGAGAAAGGCAGAGTTAAGCACGCGGCAAAGGAGGTCTATCCTGCCGCTTGTCCCGGGAAGATCCTTGAGCTTGAAATCCGCTTTTGTATGTGCCTTGTTCGCCTTGATGATGAAGGTTCTCATGGTTGAGGATTTGGACGGGAGCTTATAATCGTTGCCCGAAGGGTTTTCGGAGCAGATTCATACTGCGGCATCTTTGGCCCTCTCACTTCAACGTCCAGAGCTTTGGGAAAGCGGGACGGTGAAGTGTTTGGAAGTCTTTAGTAACGCCTGGTAATTATCGGACTTTTTGTTACGATTTTCATCTTGGAATGTAACGAAATTTTTTCAGAGTGTTGAGAAGAGCATGATGCGACGGTCTCCAGCCTATTTTCTAAGGGAAACTGCTCTTTTTGACTGTTGCATGGTTTTGAAGCCTGGAAATTAATTTTTCTCTTTTCTTTGGGCTTTGGAAGTCTCGTAAACATTCTTGTTCACAGGATTTTTTAAGCTGTGCAGGCCTGAAATTCTTAGAGGAGGTTCTTGAAAGATCTCAATGAAAGAATCCCCATAGCGCTGAAACTACCCCTCCGCAGAAAAACTTATAAGATTTAAGGCATTTTATACCCCTATAAGACGAAATAAGGAAAAAACTGCCCTGTTTCAATAAGACTCTAAGAGAATTGAAAGGCCTTGGCGTGCTCGCCGCTCTGGGCTTCGTCGTTTTGTTTCAATAAGACTCTAAGAGAATTGAAAGGCCGGATTGAGAACTCCCCTCCCGGGTGGCTAATGGGGTTTCAATAAGACTCTAAGAGAATTGAAAGGAGGCCTAAAATATCAGCTCATAGACCCGGAGAACCTCGTTTCAATAAGACTCTAAGAGAATTGAAAGCTATTTTTACCTGCATCGGCTTCATTCCTGCCGGTAAGTTTCAATAAGACTCTAAGAGAATTGAAAGTTCGTCGAGAAGGGCCTCGAGCTTTCGCTTCATTTCAGTTTCAATAAGACTCTAAGAGAATTGAAAGTTATGAACGCTGCACCCAGGCCAGCCAGGAAATCAAGTTTCAATAAGACTCTAAGAGAATTGAAAGGCGTTTTTCATAGCACTATCACCGACTATTTATTGAGTTTCAATAAGACTCTAAGAGAATTGAAAGTCTTGGCAATGACTACTACGCTGGCCGCTCTGCGAGCGTTTCAATAAGACTCTAAGAGAATTGAAAGATAGAAAACTTAGGGTTATCGGGTATGTGAGGGTTTCGTTTCAATAAGACTCTAAGAGAATTGAAAGTACCGCGGCCGAGGCCTTCGACGCGGCCCTCGCTAACGTTTCAATAAGACTCTAAGAGAATTGAAAGACTACAAGTTCTACATCGCGCCGAACCCTGGATACTTTGTTTCAATAAGACTCTAAGAGAATTGAAAGACGAGCTGAACGTCCAGGTTCTCCAGGGCGACGCAGGTTTCAATAAGACTCTAAGAGAATTGAAAGAGTTGATGAACATCTTTGCTACATCATATTCGTTGAAGTTTCAATAAGACTCTAAGAGAATTGAAAGCCGTGCGTGGTGGACACGATTTCAGAGCTCCTCAACGAGTTTCAATAAGACTCTAAGAGAATTGAAAGAAGGCCCACCCAAGGACCCCAGCCCCGACCAGGAACGAGTTTCAATAAGACTCTAAGAGAATTGAAAGAACATAGCCAAACGTCCTTCCTCATCAACGACAGGAGTTT
Organism: Thermococcus onnurineus NA1; assembly: GCF_000018365.1. Lineage (NCBI taxonomy): Archaea > Methanobacteriati > Methanobacteriota > Thermococci > Thermococcales > Thermococcaceae > Thermococcus > Thermococcus onnurineus. Next base: position 729,684 of record NC_011529.1, read on the forward strand.
CAATAAGACTCTAAGAGAATTGAAAGATGACTTCGCGGACATCAAGCTCAAAGAGCTTCATGGGTTTCAATAAGACTCTAAGAGAATTGAAAGTTCTACGAAGTCAATGTTCAGCTTCTTGTTCCTTGTCGGTTTCAATAAGACTCTAAGAGAATTGAAAGTCGGAGAAGAGCACGGTCAGCTTGGCGTAGAGGTAGGTTTCAATAAGACTCTAAGAGAATTGAAAGTCCACTCATCCGGCCACAGGCGCTCATTCTCTTTAATGTTTCAATAAGACTCTAAGAGAATTGAAAGGTAATCAAGGCCCTTCCTGACCCATTCCTCCACTTCCTGTTTCAATAAGACTCTAAGAGAATTGAAAGATCCTATCCGAGTTCGAGCCACTCAGATAAGTGCGGTGTTTCAATAAGACTCTAAGAGAATTGAAAGGAGTGTCTGCCGCTTCAAGCAACACATCATACCTGCGTTTCAATAAGACTCTAAGAGAATTGAAATAACGATGAAGGCGGACTGCTCGGGGTTTTCGCGAGGTAGTTTCAACAAGAAATAAGAAACCAAAAAGCGAAAAGTGCTTTTACTCCATCCTCCTCCCGAGCAAGCGGTTTATTCTCGCCTTTATGCCTCTGTTGCCCTTCACAAGCATAACCGTCTTCGGGCATTTGCTCGCTACCCTTTCAGGTACTTCCCCAAAGAGTAGCCTCTTGAAGAGGCCCTCCCTCGTTGCCCCCATGACCACGAGGTCGTGCTTCCTGCACTCATCAAGTATCGCATTTACCGCGTCGCTTTTGTTCACTATCTTCAGCTCCGCGTTTTCGATCCTCTCCATTACCGGCTTCAACTGTGCCCTTACCTTCTCTTCCAGCTTGCCGGTGGTGTTGACGCTGAGCACAGTAACTCTTGCACCGTACGCATCGGCGAGGATCGAGACGAGCTCCGCACTGATGGCGCTATGCTTTCCTCCCCTCGTCGGAAAGAGAATGCTCTTAATTTCTCCGCGTTCCTCGGTGTCGCCCGGCTTGATGACCAACACGTTACACGGAGCGTTCTCAACTATCTTGTCGAGGTTGCTTCCCATGACGTACTTACTCCACCTCGAGCGCCCTTCCCAGCCGAGGATGAGAAGGTCAGCCTTCTTGTCCCTCACTGCACTCATTATCCCTCTGTAAACGCTGTGAGCGTAGTATATCAGGCCCTCTACCTTCACTCTCCCATTAGTGTAAGACTTTGCCTTCCTCACGACTGCTATAGCCTCGTCCGCGAACTGTCTTGCCTCCTCGAGCGGTGTCTGCTCCGGAACCGTCACGACGCTGACAATGAGCAGCTCCCCGTTGACTTCTTCCGCTATTCTCTCGGCGTATTTGATCAGAACCTTTGCGTTCTTCGGATTCGACACAGCCACCATTATCCTGTACCTTCCTTCCTCACCAGCTTCCTCAAAGACTGTCTCCCTCTCGAACTTAGTTGGCTCAACTTTGGCGCCCTTATAGGTGACGTAAACGACGAGCCCTATACCCACCCATGTCAGCGTTATGGCCCAGGCGGTGGGACTGACATTAAAGACCCACACTGAGAGTATAGCCTGGAAGAATATCGCCAACAGCGGGATGTAGGGGAAATAAGGCATTAGAAAGCCGTAGTCTAGCTCATCTCCACGTTCGTTTCTAATCTTTATTACTGCGGCGTTGACTAGGAGGAAAATTAGGAGAAAGACTATGTCAGCACTCGCTGCTACATCTTCAATCGGGAAGATGAGGGCAACGGTCAGGACTATGAGTGAGGATGCAAAGAGCGCGTAGTGCGGCACCCTTCTAACCCGGTGGATTCTGGAGAATATTGGGGGCAGTCTGCCATCCCTGCTGATGGCAAAGAGAACCCTTGTGGAGGAGTATATAGTAGCGTTGAGGGCAGAAGTTGAGGAGAATATAGCAGCGAGCGTGATGAGAAGGCCGCCATAGGGCATGAGGTCCTTTATTGCCTCGCCCATTCCCACAGGTCCGAGTTCAGCGAACCACTGGCTCAATGGCATGTTCCCGGGCTCGGCGCCGACTATCGCAGCGAAGGCAAATAGGAGGTACGTTGCGGTAACGGCGGCAACAGAATAGAGTATAGCCTTTGGAACGGTCTCCTTAGGATTGACTGCCTCTTCACCGGCGTGGGCTATTACTTCATAGCCCTCAAAGCCCACGTAAGTAAACCCCATCGCCATAAGAATTTTATCCCATCCGTTGGGGACGAAGTCGTTGAAGTGGGCAAGCTTTTCTGGATGCACTATTATGTAATAAATTGAGAACAGACCGATGAAAGCCAGCGTTCCCATTTGACCAAGAGTAATGAGGTTCTCGATGCTTCCAGTCTCGGAGACGCCGAGGTAGTTGATGATTATAAAAACGATGGCTATCCCAAGGGCAAGGAGCTTAATTATCAGCTCGTGCTCCAAGCCTAGACTGATGAACCAGTCAGTTCCCTCGAGGAGAAAAACCGTGTATGTCGCGAAGGTTATGGCGTAGAGGCTGCCCGCAACTGTCAGAGCGAACCAGTTTATCCAGCCCGAAATAAAGCCGACCAAGCCCTTGAAAGCCTCGTCTATATAAGTGTAAGCACCACCCGCCGTTGGCAGTGCTGAGGCGAGTTCTGCGAAAGACATGGCGGAAAAGAAAGCGATGAGACCGTTGAGAGCAAAGGCAATGAGTATGCCGCCGGGACCGGCGAAACCGATGGCGATACCGGTGGCAACAAAAACACCGGCACCGATCATCATTCCCATTCCCATCATCATGAGGTGCATCAGTGACAGACCGCGGGATAGTTCTATTCTCTCTCCATCATGTTCCATACTCATCTCCTCCTATGCCTTGTAACCCTTTGAACCTCGAGAACGTGACCAATCTTTTTCTTGGCATACCTGCGTTTTTTCTCAATTCTCTGGCGTTTCATCTCGGAGATTGTTGAATTTGATTTCATGAGAAGAGCCAGCATAGCTCCGTAAGAGCCGAAAATGAGAGTTATTCCAATTATCTGATCGAGATCCATAGATTCCACCCCTGTGCGAATGTAGTGTTAACCGCAGGAGTCTTTTAAAATATGTCGATGGGAAGAAAAAGGTCTCAAACGGTAAATATCCGTATCGTGTTTGTCCCCACAGTTTTGCCTATCGGCGTTCCCTTCGTCAGCAGAACCGTGTCGTTTTCGTTCACTAGGCCCAGACCTTTGATAAGACCCAGTATCTCGCGCTCGCTGGTCTCCTCGACGAGGAATGGATAGACTCCGTATGAGAACATGAGGCTATTGGCAACCTTCTCGTCAGTGGCGAAAGCTAAAATCCACTGCTTCGGCTTGAAACGGGATATTAAGCGGGCGGTTTCACCAGTTCTTGTGGGGGTTAGGATGTATTTGATGTCTATCGAGTTGAGGGCCTCTATGATGCTCCTCGTTATGGTGTCCTTTATCGTCCCTTTCTTTGGCATCTGGCCCTTCCATTCCACAACGCGCGCTGACCAGAGGGAATCGCGGTAGGCTTCGGTGGTTTTTGCTATCTTGGCCATCATCCTCACCGTATCGATGGGATACCTGCCCACAGCAGTCTCCTCCGAGAGCATAACTGCGTCCGTTCCATCGAGAATGGCGTTGGCTACGTCTGTAACCTCTGCCCGTGTGGGGAGCTTCTCTTGGGTCATCGACTCAAGCATTTGGGTGGCGGTTATTGCAGGCTTGCCCGCCATGTTGGCCTTTTTTATGAGCTTTTTCTGAAGCACCGGAAGCTTCTCAATTGGCATTTCTACTCCCAAATCGCCCCTAGCTATCATTATCCCATCGGCAGCGCTCAATATTTGGTCAAAGTTCTTCACCGCATCGGGCCTCTCGATCTTAGCAATTATAAACATCTTTCCGTTCCTTTCCTCTACGAAGCGCCTAACCTTGAGGACGTCGTAGGCCGAGCCAACAAAACTTATACCGACTGCATCGATACCGTGCTCAATGGCAAACCCAAGGAACTTCAGATCCCTCTCCGTCACGGCATCTATTGCTATCCTTGCGTTCGGGACGTTTATACCCTTGTGTGAGAAGAGTGTGCCCCCAACAAGGACTTTACAGACCACGTCAGTATCGCGGACCTCCTCGACACGAAGTGCTATGAAGCCGTCGCTGAGATAGATGACATCCCCCTTGGATACCATTCTAGGAAAGTCCTTGAACTGCACAGGTATCTCTGCCTCATTGCCCACAACGTCACGGGTGGTAAGGGTTATCGTTTGCCAGCGCCTCAGCGTCACGGAATCATTTTGAATCTCACCAACTCGTATTTTCACTCCAGGAAGATCTCCGAGGATAGCAACGGGTCTGTTAAGCCTCTCTGAGACTTCTCTTATCAGCTCAACCGTCTTGGCGTGCTGCTCGGAGTCTCCATGAGCAAAGTTTATGCGCGCAACGCTCATTCCTGCTTTTATCATAGCCTTGAGGGTTTTCCTATTGAGCGACGCCGGTCCGACGGTTGCTATAATCTTCGTCTTGTGTGGTGGCAGCTTCATGTCGTTCACCTAAGGGGGAACTTTAACTTAACCTTAAATAATCTTATCCCACGAAACATTAATAAATTAGGAGAACCTAATTATCTCGGTGATTGCATGAGCCCCCTTGAAGTTAGGGTTTTTAGCGAAGATGGAAAAGAAGTCCAGCTCAAGGACATCGTTCTCGGAAGGTGGACGGTTCTTTACGTCTATCCCAAAGACAACACCCCTGGATGCACCACTGAGGCAAAAGAGTTTACAGAAATCCTTCCCGAGTTCGAGAAGCTTGGCTTCCAAGTGATTGGGGTAAGCAAGGATTCAGTTAACTCTCATCGGAAGTTCAAAGAGAAGCATGGATTAAAGATAAAGCTCCTGAGCGATCCCAGCGCCGAGCTTATCAAAGCTCTAGGCGCATGGGGTAAGAAAAAACGCTACGGTAAAGAGTACGAGGGTGTCATAAGAAGCACCTTCATTCTAGATCCTCAAGGGGAGATAGTCTGGAAGAAAATTAATGTTAGAGCAAAGGGACACGCAGCAAAAGTCTTAGAAGAAGCAAAGAAACTCGTGAAAGAAAGCTGAGGCTATTTTATTCGTCCTTTTCTTTTCCTAGCACTATCTCGGGCTGTGGCGAGGGTTCTCCTCTCTTCCCCGGCTCGAACCTCGAAAGAAAACGATCAATAATCCCAACGATTCTCACGTTCTCACCTCTCAAAGCTTAAAAAATGAAGGGGTAAGGATGCTCACTTCATGAGCACAAAGCCGACTATGTTGCCCTCATAGGCGAGGAAGACCTTAACGCCATTGAGGGTCTCATAGGCGGCGTAAACGTCCAGCTCGCTGAGGTCGTAGTCACCAACGACCTTGCCAACATAGTCGCCGTCGTAGACGAGCTTCTGGACGGTTACTCCGCGCGGGTTAGTGAACTCCTCAACTGAGACCTGGCCCAGATAGTCCTGGACTTCGGCAGGGTCGATGCTGACCTCGGTCAGATTCGTGGACTTAACTCCAAGCCCCATGTAGGGAACACCCCCACCAGCAGCCATCATGCCACCATTTGCGTGGCCACAGCCCTTGGCATAGGCCATAGGAGTGGTGCCCCTCTCAACTTCTGGGTTTGGTCCTGGCACACCCTGGTAGGCAGCTACCGCTCCAAACACCAGGCCGAAGAGACCCAACACCATCAAACCAATTCCCAACCACTTCTTCATGTCATATCACCTCTCCATGTGTAATTTCAATATTACATATGTTGGATTTCTTTATAAAGTTTTCGGTGTCGAAAAGCTATAAAACCTCAAACCGTAGAGGACTGATGCCATGAGGAGGGAGTTAATAACCGCAATCCCCCCAGACGAAATAGAGATTATCCTGAGAAAATCTGGGGCAAAGATTGAGCTGACCATTTCAGAGGCAGAACCATTCCACGGCATGCCGAGGTACAGAGTGCTTCTGGAAGGGGCAGACGAAGAGATAGAGAAGTTCATGGATGTCCTCAGACTGGCAAGAGCTGGCGGTTAGCCCACCAGTGCGTTCTTGAACCCAAATTCTCTCACGAGCCGTGCGGCTTCAATCATCTCCTCATCCTTGAGGGTTCTGCTTATCTCTGGATTTTTCCCTGCTTCGTATTCTGGCCTGTACTGAAACATCACGTTTATTCTAACATCTTTTCCGATGTTCTCAGCTATCCACTTTAATATCTGCCTCGTGCAGCAGTCAAGGTGGCCAGGAATAACTAGATGTCGTATCAGGAACTCGGCTTTGTAATGCCTTTTAGCGAGGAGGAAGTTTCTGGTGATAACCTCCCAATACCGAGGAACCTTTGAGTACTTCAGGGCACATTCGTCGTTTCCCCACTTGAAGTCGGCGAGGTAAACATCGACAACCCCATCGAGAAGTTTCATTGCCTCTTCGCTCATGTACATGTTAGAGTTCCAGACTACTGGAATCGGGACTTTGACGTGCCTGAGGGTCTTGATGATGAAGGGAAGGTTTGGAGTAGGCTCGCCGCCGACGAAGTTCACGTTCTTTGCTCCCTGTGCGAAGGCCACGGTTATCTTTTCCGCCATCTCATTTGGTGGATATTCAACTCCGGCCCGAAACTGACTGATGTCCCAGTTCTGGCAGAAGACGCACCGGAAGTTGCAGCCGCTGAAGAAGACCGTGTAAGAAGGAATCAGCTCCGGCTCCTCGCCGTAGTGGAGGAACTCGCTTGCAACGAGGCTCTCCTTCACCCTGCAGTAGCCGATTTCCCTTTTTCTGTTCGCTCGGCACTTGAACTCGCAGAGCTCGCAGCTCTCGAGGATCTTATCAGCTATAACCGCTTTGAGGTCGAGGAGACTCTTCTCTGGGCTTTCGCTGAGGTCGTTCTCCTTCAATCTGTCCATAGCCTCTTCGTGAATCTCCCAAAGCTCCTCCAATGGCGCATCTTCGTCAAACTTTACTCCAACCCGTTTTGATAGAAAGAAGTTCGGCACTTCATCTCCCCTAAGAACTGCGAAGTAGTGGGGCATTGCCTTTATGGCCCCTTCAATTTCCCTAATCTCTATCCTCCTGAACCACATCACCATCTAATAGGTTCTCATAGTTAAAACACTTGTCGATTACCTTTACAAGGCGGCCCTCAGCTTGAGGAGGCACTCGTCGCAGTAGCCTGGAATCCGGCCGTCCCAGTCCTCTATGTTGGTGGGGGGATGCATGACACACTGGTTGTTGCAGTGCTCAAGGCCGAAGCTGTGCCCAACCTCGTGGAGGATACCCTTGAGGAGCCTGCTTTTGAACGTCTCAAGCTTCCTCCTGCGCTCATGGGGAGAATCATCGGGGGTTATAGGAACCTCGAAGGGCTTCATCGACAGTATCATAATCCTAAGGCCGGTGATGACCTCGTGAATGCCCAGAAACTTCTCGTAGAAGTCAAAGTAAGGATTCCTAGAAACGAGCGGAAAGGTGGTGAGGGCGAATATCTTGTTCATTTTGATGTCCTCTTTCTCGTTGATTTCCTGGAGCAGTCTGGAGTAGAGAACCTCAACGAGGGCCTCAAGCGGATAGACCCTTATCCTGCCCTCCGGTGTGTTGAGGTTTATCAGGTAACCCGGCTCCAGCTCAAGTTTTCCTATGTAGAGGAACCTCACGGGAATCTCATTCTGGTGGAAGAAGCGGTTTGCATCGTCGAAAACGTTGAATAGAACGTCGGTTATTATTTCTTTGTCCACGAAGTTCCCGACGTAGGTGAAAGCTATAAACTCCATGATTTCACCACAAATGAGAGACCGTTTCAAACTTATTAAATTTTAGGTGATTGAACCACAAACGTTTTTAACCGCCTTTCTGATGGCTTTTCGGGCGATGGCGTCCGCCCGGGCTTCGAGCCGAACCGCCCGTTTTGGGCTGATGACGCCTGTTCTCTGCCAGATATAGCAGGAGGCGGTAGAATGGGCTCGAAGCTGAGTGAGATTGGCAGGTTTATTAACGCTGATGCGCTCATCAGCTACGTTGAGGAGAGGCGCCACGAGGACGGCGGCTACTGCTTCGTGAGCGTTTTGGACGAGACCAACATTAACGACACGTACTACGCGGTAAAGATTTACAACCTGCTCGGGCTCGAAATTCCCGAGAGGGAGAAGACCGTGGAGTTCCTTTACACTTCCGCCCAGATGCAGACCGCGGTGGTGGCCGTTGCAATGGCCATCGAGGCACTGTCATTACTGGGGGCGAGAGATCTGGCAAGGGAAAAGCTGGACCTGCTCTTCTCCAAATACAACCCGCTAGAAGGGAAGTTCGCCGTTGGCCTCGGCGGAAGTGAGGAGTTCGGAACGGCTACTCCCCTGGAGGCAACCTACTGGGCCACGAGGGCGCTGGCGGCCGTGGGTTACCGTATGGACGGCGAGACCAGGGAAAGGATACGCAAGTTTGTGATGGGGTTCCGCAAGGGAGACGGCTTCGGGGTGAAGGGGGCCACCACGACCATGACCTACCAGGCCCTCTTCACCCTCAAGGGCCTTGGCTATGCCGTCCCAGACACCACCCACTTCTACAGATGCGAGGTCTACGGCGGCTTTACCGAGGTGCCCTACTCGCTGCCCCCCTATCTAGAACCGACGTTCTATGCCATAAGAGGTCTCAGTCTGCTCGGCAAGAGGGCGCGCTACATAAGAGACCACATCAGGTTCATCAGAGCACTGCAGAACCCCAACGGAGGCTTCAGGCGCTCGCTGGAGATGGGCATATCGAACTTCCAGAACACGTACAGAGCCGTGAAAGCCCTCGACGAACTCCTGAAGTGGTACTGATGGATATCGTGGGGATATATCTCAGGGAGGCTATGAAGGAGGGCTGCCCAGTCTGCAGGATACTCGGGGAGTACGAGGAGTCTGAAATCAATACAATCCTCTACGAGCACGTGAACGACCCCACTGTTAGGGTTAAGTTCAAGGAGAGCCTTGGTCTCTGCACCTACCACGCCTGGAAAACCCTCAAAACGGCCTACTCGAACCCACTGCTTGGCCCGCTGGGAGTGGCAATAATCTACGAGCACATGCTTTCAACTTATATCAAAATCCTCGAAAGCTGGGAGAAAGTCAAGGAAGGCGAGTGCTTCCTGTGCCTTCTCGTGGAAGAAAAGGAAAAGGACACGGTGGAGGCTATCACGGAGAAGATTGAGGAGCTCCTTCCCGTTTATGAGTCATCGGAGGCAATCCTCTGCAAAAGGCACCACGAGATGATAGACTCAATCCTCAGGAAGAAAAATCCCCAGAGCGCGGAGAGGCTCAGAAAAGTCCAGCTGGAGAAGCTGAAGAAGCTCAGGGAAAGGATGAACTCTTTCATAAACAAGTTCGACTATAAGGCACTCGAAAGGCCCACAAGAGAAGAGGTTTCATCCCTCCCAATGACTATAGAGGCACTTAAAGGGCTCGAAAACGGAGCTACCCTAAGGAAGAAGGAACGAAAAAAGCGGACAAGGGGAGTTTTGCTATGGAGATAGAAGTAAGCCCCGAGGAGCTGGCTGAGATACGGAAGAACCAACGAGAGATAGAGAGACGCTTCAGAGACCTAGAAGGGCTTGAGAGAACCCTAAAAGCCCTCAAGTTGCGGTTCCTCTTGGAGCAGAGGGCCAGGCTGGAGAAGAGGCTCAGCGAGATGAGGCAGAACTATCGCGAGATGCTCGAGTTCGAAGATAAGGCAAAGAGGGATAAGGAGTTTTTGATGGCATTTAGGAAGGAACTCAGCGATGAGAACAAAAACCTTAGAAAGGAGCTAGGGGAAGAGAGATGAAAATAACCGTTAAGCCGCGGAGGGGCTGGCGGAGGGTTACCTTCAGGGTTCCAGATGAGACCCTCGAAAGGATAGAGGAACTGTGCGAGCGTTACGGCTTCAGGTTGGATGAGGCTCTGAGGATAATACTCCTCCATGACTACGTGGATGATGGAGTCGATGTCGACGAGAAAGCCTTTGAAAAGCTAGAGAAGGGGATAGATGCTCTTGAAAAGGAGCTGTATAAGCTTGAAGGGAAGTGGTCGTCCCTGAAGTTCCGCTCCTATTATATAGCACTCGACAACCAGAACCTCGGAATCCAGCTCTCCGGAATGATGGCGGAGAACAAGAGACTGAGAAAGGTACTCGGGAAGGAGGAGAGAGACTTCTCGGAAGTTAAGGAGCTGATTCACTACTACATGGCCTTCGGGGACAAGGATTAAAAGAGACCCTACACATGGTTCGGCGGTGATGGAATGAACGGCAGGATAGCGGTTGCGATAGCACTCGGCGGTGCGCTCGGAGCATTGGCACGCTTTTACATCTCGGGAATACTGCCTGTTTATAAGGACTTTCCTGTTGGAACCCTGCTCGTCAACAGCATAGCCAGCTTCATCCTTGGCTACATCTACGGTCTCCTTTTCTGGGGAATCGATGTTCCGGCAGACTGGAGGGCTTTCTTCGGAACAGGATTCTGTGGTGCCTTGAGCACATTCTCGACGTTCTCCTACGAGACCTTTTCGCTCTTACGTGAAAGGGAGTATTTCCTCGCCGCCCTAAACATCTCGGCAAACGTTATAATCACGGTAAGCCTAGTTTTCATCGGATTCATTCTCGCAAGGAGGTGAGCTTATGGTTGAGGTCGAGCACTGGAACACGCTTTGTCTCAGAATCTACATAGGTGAGAGCGACCGCTGGGAGGGGAAACCGCTCTACAAGGCCATAGTGGAGAAGCTCCTCGAGATGGGAATAGCAGGAGCAACCGTTTACCGCGGTATTTACGGATTCGGGAAGAAGAGCAGAATTCACTCCACAGATGTAATGAGGCTTTCTACTGATTTGCCCATCATTATCGAGGTCGTGGACAGGGGATACAAGATTGAAAAGGCCATCCACGAGATTAAGCCCATGATAAAGGACGGCATGATAACTGTCGAGCCTACGATAGTTGTATGGGTTGGCACAAGAGAGGAAGTGAAGAGGTTTGAGGACGATGCCGTGAGGGAGCTCTGACGCACACCTATGTGCTTTCCCCATCCATACAGTGATATCCGTTAACTTAATAAGGAGAAAATGTTACAATAATTATAAAAATAATAGACACTATGTTCCTGTAGATGGGGGCCCAGGCATGTTCACACTCGAATTTGAGGTCCCAATGGAGCGCTTTAATCAAGTTATGGATACGATAACATGGAGCGAGATGTCCCTAGAGTGGGTCTATTATAATGAAACAAGGGGAAGTGCAGTCTTCAGGCTCTCTGTTCCTGATGATTGTCTGGAGAAGTACCTTCTTCAACTCGCGGTGGCCGCTGGGCAAATAGAAGTAACCGTCGTTGAAAAGAGGAAGACAAAAACTTACATCCACGAGGCTTTTCTAATCAGCGTAGATATGCCTTCCGGTAGCTATCCAGTTTCTGTGCTCTTTAAATACCGGGATAACAAGTTCTATCCCACAGACATAACAATAGCGGTGCTCCCTAATTCACCACCAGACCTCTTGAAGGCCGTCCTGAACTTGACTATCGGCAGGGTTCAGATATCCACCGCCAGACTGGTTAAGCGTGTCGTAGAGGATAACGCCGTGGTGATACATCTGAAAACTCAGACAAGTGAGGGAACCATCCAAGATGCCCCATAACCGTAAGTTAAGCCCCAGGAAAGACGCGGGATTCTGCGGTAATATTTTAATTAAACTTTCAAATTGATTCTGGAGGTGTTTCCATGCTACACCACGTTAAGTTAATTTACGCAACCAAAAGTAGGAAGCTCGTTGGTAAAAAGATCGTTTTGGCAATTCCGGGCAGTATAGCCGCCGTCGAGTGCGTCAAGCTCGCGAGGGAGCTGATAAGACATGGAGCTGAGGTTCACGCGGTCATGAGCGAGAGCGCCACGAAGATAGTCCACCCCTACGCCATGGAGTTCGCCACGGGGAACCCGGTTGTTACGGAAATCACAGGCTTCATCGAACACGTTGAGCTGGCAGGAGACCACGAGAACAAGGCAGACCTGGTTTTAGTCTGTCCAGCGACGGCAAACACCATATCGAAGATAGCCTGTGGCATAGATGATACACCGGTTACGACGGTCGTAACGACTGCCTTTGCCCACACGCCGATAATGATAGCACCCGCCATGCACTCCACGATGTACGAGCACCCGATAGTCGCTGAAAACATAGAAAAGCTCAAGAGACTTGGAATAGAGTTCATCGGCCCGCGCTTCGAGGAGGGCAAGGCGAAAGTGGCAACGACGGAGGAAATAGTATACCGCGTCATCAAGAAACTCCACCAGAAAGATCTGAAAGGAAAGCGCGTTCTGGTAACTGCAGGGGCAACGAGGGAGTACATAGACCCGATACGCTACATAACCAACGCGAGCTCCGGAAAAATGGGTGTGGCAATGGCCGAAGAGGCAGACTTCAGAGGCGCGGAGGTTACGCTGATAAGAACCAAAGGCAGTGTTCCAAGTTTCGTCGAGAACCAGATCGAAGTCGAGACCGTCGAGGAGATGCTCCAGGCGATAGAAAATGAGCTGAAGAGCAAGAAGTACGACATTGTTGTTCTGACCGCGGCTGTAAGCGACTTTAGGGTTAAGAACAGGGCTGGCGTCAAAATAAAGAGTGGCAAAGAGCTCGTTCTGGAGCTTGAGCCGACGCCTAAGATAATCGACCGCGTTAAGGAGCTTCAGCCGGATGTTTTCCTCGTGGGCTTCAAGGCAGAGACTGGTCTGGGTGAGGAAGAGTTGATAAGTGCGGCCAGAAAGCAGATGGAGAGGGCAAAGAGCGACCTCGTTGTTGCCAACACCCTCCAGGCCTTCAGCAGCGAAGAGAACGAGGTGCTTCTCGTAACAAAAGAAGATGTCAAAAGGTTGCCAAGGATGGGCAAGCGCGAGCTGGCGGAGAGGCTCTGGGACGAGATCCTTCAGAGGATTCTTTAAACATCGCAAACCTTTTTAACATCTTCCTCAAATTTTTCTTAGAACGACCTGGGTGATATAAACGGTTAGTCTTGATAAATCACTGCCATACATTGGGATAACGCCATTCCAGATCACAGCGGCAGCGGTCACCTTAGTGGTCGGCTACATCGTGACCAAGATCCTAGTGGGACTCTTCAAGAACAGCCTCAGAAAAACCAAGCTCCCGCTGCTCGTTGTTGAGTTTCTGGCGAGGTTTTTCAGCGCCATTCTGTATGTTTCAGTAATTCTCGTAGCCGTGGGAGTTCTGGGGGTGTCTATCGGACCGGTTATCCTCGGTCTCTCGGCGGTGATAGGCCTGATTCTGGGCTTTGGCTTACAGGATACGCTGATGAATCTTGCAGCCGGCCTCTGGATTGCGGCCCTCGGACCGATAGACATCGGCGAGGTCGTGAGCATATCGGGCCAGACCGGAAAGGTTAACAGCATAGGACTTATGGCCACTGAGCTACTGACCCCAGACAACACCATAATAATGATCCCAAACAGGCTCGTTTGGGGAGCCATAATAATCAACCACACCCGTATGCCCACGAGAAGGGTCGGAATTGATATCGGTGTCGCCTATGGAACCAACCTTGATAGGGCTATACAGCTCGCAATGGAGCTCATGAAGAGTCATCCCAAGGTTCTCAATGAGCCAGAGCCAAGCGTCGTCATAACTGCTCTGGCAGATTCATCCATAAACCTACAGCTCAGGGCCTGGACCAAGACCGAGGACTACTGGGAAGTGAAGGGAGACTTGACCAGGGGCATCTATGAACTCTACACCAAAGAGGGCATCGAAATACCGTTTCCGCAAGTGGATGTCCATATCCGGGAGATGTCAGGATAAAGGCTTTTGTTTTTCCCACTAAAGAAATTTTTGAACTTTACCGTCTGGTTTCAATATTGCAAAGTTTTGTTACAGAGTGAGCCAAAATGGTGGTTGAAGGAATAACCGGCCTGGAAGGAACGGGCAAAACTGCCCTTACCGCGAATATAGGGGCATGCCTGGCTATGCAGGGGATCAGGACTCTTCTTGTTGATGCGGATCTGTATTTTCCCAACCTAGGTTTTCATCTTGGGATAAACCCAAAGTACACAGTACATTCCTACCTCAAGGATCACGAGATGGAGATAAAGTGGCTGATATTCCCCCACAGACACATCAAAAACCTCTACCTCATGCCAGGCGATCCGAATGAGGAAATACACCGCAGGCTTTCGTTCGAAGCACTTACTGGCTTGGTTGAGTACGTTAAAGAGTACTACGGTGTAGTTTTGATCGACTTTCCATCGGGTCTGCCGATAGCCGCCCGGCCCTTAATTAGCGGGCTGGATTACCAGATACTCGTAATAGACCCCAGTACCGTTCCTCTCAGAAATCTCCAGGACTGGGTGGGGTCGATAGTGGGAAAGTTCCTCCACTTGGGGCATCCAAACCTTTGGGTCGTGCTTAACAAACCACTCATTCCGAAGAAGGCCCTCCTCTCCCTCGAGAGGTTTATAGCTAATGAGCTTGAAGTGCCTCTGCTGGGAACAATACCCTATGATCCATTCATACTGGAAAGCACTTACGCTGGCACTCCTGTATGTGAGTGGGGCGATGATCTTGGAGTGATAACAGAGATAGCTTACACAATTGAAGAACTTTTCGTTTAATGCCCCGAAACCCTCATAAAGTTTGTTTTCCTCCCAGTTCTTGGTGATTCTGATGAAAAGGATAGGCATAATCGGCGGAATGACCCCAGAATCAACCTGCTACTACTACCGCAGATACATCGAGATAAGTCGCGAGAAGTTTGGGAAGCACTTCTATCCAGAACTCATAATCTACTCCATAAACTTCAAGGAGTTCTTCGAGAACCCCGAAGGCTGGGAGGGGAGGAAGAAGATCCTAATCAACGCTGCCAAGGCCCTCAAGAGGGCAGGAGCAGAAATAATAGCGATGTCCGCAAACACTCCTCACAAAGTCTTCCCCGATGTTCAGAAAGAAGTAAACGTTCCGATGGTGAGCATAATAGAGGCAGTTGCTGAAGAAATCAAGAGGAGAGGGATAAAGCGCGTTCTCCTCCTCGGAACTAAAACAACCATGAGCTCCGATTTCTACGTCAACGCGCTCCGCGAGGAGGGCTTTGAAGTCGTGGTTCCAAGCGAGGAGGAGCAGGAGAGGCTCAACTCGATAATTTTCAACGAGCTGGCCTTCGAAAACTTCAGAAACAAGGCCTGGATAGTCGAACTAATCGAGAGGTATGCGAGGAAAGAGAAAGTCAAAGGAGTAATCCTTGGCTGCACGGAGCTTCCCCTGGCCATAAAGGCTGGAGACGTTAGCATTGAGGTCTTCGATACGGCGGAAATCCACATGAGGAAGCTCATAGAGCTGGCGAGCGAGTGATTTTTATACCCTTTTCTTTCCCCTTCGTTGGGTGAAAAGATATGGAGATTCGCGAGTTCCAGGAAATGATAAGGGAGATTTACTTTCATAAGGACTCAAAACGCGGCATAGACAAGACCTTCCTTTGGTTTGTGGAAGAGATTGGGGAGTTAGCGGAGGCGATACGGAAGAATGACATGGAGGCGATGGAGGAGGAGTTCGCTGACGTTCTAGCGTGGCTCTCAAGTTTAGCAAACCTCGTTGGCGTTGATTTGGAGGAAGCGGCAAAGAAGAAATACCCGGGCGTCTGCCCCTACTGCGGAAAGAACCCGTGTGAATGCGAAGAGAAGTTTTAGAGATTTCTCATCTTTTTAGTGAATGCCAGAGAACTCAACCCCAAAAAGAACACCGATGCGAGGACTATCCCACGCATTATGCCCACATAATCAAAGAGCCACCCAAGGACAGCGTTGAGGGCCCCATTAGTGGTAGCCGCTATGAGGGAGTAAAGGGAACCAACAGTGGCCCTTTTCTCATCGGGGATCGCCTTCTGAAACCTTCCCTGCCACTCCTTGAAAGCCTGGGCGAATATAAACGTTTCAAGAACCAGCGTGATGAGCCCGAACCAGCCGCTCAGTCCCGCGAGAAGTGAGAGGAACGGAAGAAGAATCCCCGCATAGAGGTAAAGCCTCTCCCTCACTTTATCCCCTACGTCAATGTACCATGAAATGCTGTTGATGGTCATGTGAAGTGCCACAACACCCGAAACAGCGAGAACGGACGCGAGGAATCCATAGAAGTAGAGCTGCATGAAAGCCGTGAAGAGGGTCACGGGAAGGCCAATGATGTTTGCATAGATGAAAAGCCAGAGAACTTCGCGGGAGTTCCAGACGAACCTGATGCTCTCAAGAAGGTGGTGACCGTATGGAAGCCCGCTTCTCACGGTGTCCTTTGGAATCGTGACGAGTATTAAGAGCGAAGTCAGAACGAAGGGAAGGCTCAGGATTATTGGAAGCCTCATACTGCCAGCAAAGTCCGCAAGGATGCCCCCTGTAAGAGTTCCAACGAAACCGCCGGCCATTTCAAAGGATCTTAGTCTTCCGTAAACTCTCGGATATTCATCTGCTCGTCCGTCTCTCTTTAAAAGCTCATAGAGCCAGCCTGTTTCTGCACCAGTGGTAAAAGCCGTTGAGAGGGCACCTATGATAGTAGCAAGGAATACGTCAGCAAAAGAATTAGCAAAATAGAGCAGGGGAAGAGAGGCAAGAAAAAGAGCCCTCGCCACCAGAACACTTGTCTTCTTTGAAATCTTGTCCGCCACCACTCCAGTTGGAACTTCAAGGAAGGCCACAAGGAGTAGAGAAACCGCCGCCAGCAGGCCAATCTGCCCCTTAGATAGGCCTAAGCTCTGGAGGTAGACCTGATAGAAGCCTGCATAAAGGGCAATGTAGAGGAATCCCGCGAGGTAGAAGCGTTTAATGCAGTCCATCGCCACCCTCCGTGATTTCATACTCCTAAAAGTACGCATAACAGACCGAAGATTAAAGCCTTTTTTCGACCGTCATCGAAGCGGAAAGACTTTTATACCTCCGAGCGCACTTCCCTATGCAGTAAGCTGAGGTGATGTGCATGCATGAACTCGTTGAGTTCGCCGTTGAAAAGGCTTTAGAGCTCGGGGCGAGTTATGCCGAGGCTCGCTTCGAGGAGAAGAACGGCACTTCTCTGGCAATGAAGAACGGCAATCCTGAAGGCCTTGAAGTCATCTCAGACAGGGGAATTGGCGTGAGGATTCTGGTCGATGGAGGCATGGGATTTGCCTCAACGAACGTCCTCACCAAAGAAAGCGTTGCCGAAGCGGTTAAAAAAGCTGTCAAGCTCGCTAAAGCAGCTTCGAAGGTAAGGAATGAGCCTATTCGCTTTAGCAATGAAGACTTTCACGAGGTTTACTACGAAGTCAAGATGAGGAAGGACTTCCGCGACGTTTCGGTGGAGGAAAAACTTGAGCTCCTGAAAAAAGTTGAGGAGGATGTTTTGGAGGCTGGTGCACAGACACCGATGCGCTTCCTCAGGTACTCTGACCAGATCTGGCACAAGATATTCATGAACAGCGAAGGTGCACTCGTTGAGAGCGTCATCCCGCGCGTCTCCATGATGTACAACCTCGTTGTCTCCGAGAACGGCCAGATGGAGCAGGCACCTTTCGTGCAGAGGGCCTTCTCAGGTGGACTGGAGCTCATTGAAAAGGACGAGCCTTGGAAGTGGGCGGTTAAAGACGTTTTGGCTCTTCAAAGACTCATACGCGAGGGTAGGAAACCGCCCGAAGGAAAAGTAGATGTAGTCATAAGCCCAGAGGTCGCTGGCATAGCCGTCCACGAGAGCGTCGGGCATCCCTATGAGGCAGATAGAATATTCGGTAGGGAGGCGGCGCAGGCCGGTGAAAGCTTCGTAAAGCCAGAGATGCTGGGTGAGAGGATTGGAAGCGAAGTTGTCACAGTCATAGAGGATCCAACGATACCCAACAGCTGGGGCTTCTACCTCTACGACGACGAGGGTGTTAAGGCAAGGCCACGCTACCTAATTAAAGATGGGATTATAACCGAGTTCCTCACAAACAGGGAGTACGCAGCCAAACTCGGCCAGCGCTCCAACGCTTCAGCCAGAGCGATAAACTACAACCGCGAGCCGATAGTGAGAATGGCCAACACCTACCTAGCCCCCGGAGATTACAGCTTTGATGAGCTGATAGAGGACATAAAGCTCGGCATTTACATGGTCTCCTTCAACGAGTGGAACATAGACGACAGACGCTATCAGCAGCGCTACATCGGCAGAGAGGCTTATCTCATCGAGAACGGCGAGATTAAGCACCCCGTGAGGAGACCGATTCTGGAGATAACCACCAAGGCACTGTGGAGCAGCGTCGATGCCGTTGGCAAAGAGGTTGAGTACTTCCCAGGAACCTGCGGTAAGGGCGAGCCTGGCCAGGGCGTTCCTGTCTGGATGGGAGGTGCCCCTGCGAGGCTCAGGGGGATACCGCTGAGGAGGCCATGAGGTGGTGGAGATGTTTGACGTTAACGAATTCATCCTTAAGAAGGCCAAAGAGCTTGGCTTCGGCGATGTTGTCGTCCTCGGCTACGAGATGGACAGGCGCCAGGTGCGCTTCGCCAACAACGAGATAACTGTCGCCAAGAACTGGCACGAGAGGAAGGTGGAGCTCTTCGTCGAGCTTGATAAGAGGATCGCGGGAACAAGCATCACTGAGCTGAGCGAGGAGAACATCGAGAGGACGCTCAAGGCCCTGCTCTCGACTTTAAAGAACATGGCCCCGAAGGAGGACTACTACGGCATAGCAGAGGGGCCCTTCGAGTACAGAGATATACCCGAGACCTTCGATAAAGCCATAGTCGAGCTCGATGAGCCGAACGAGTACGTTGAGAGGGCCATAAACGCGGCCCTCGAGGAGAGGGCTAAGCGTGTCGCCGGTGTTTTATACACTGACCACAACAGGATCTATCTCACCACGAGCAACGGCGTCGAGGCTTTTGACGAAGGAACAGGAATAGAGATAAGCGTTAGAGCCTTCATCGGCGACCTTGAGAGCGGCCACGGCACTAACTCGGTGAGGATTCTCAAGAAGTTCGATCCCGAAAGTGCGGGAAGAAAGGCCGGTGAGATAGCCAAGATGGCACAGAACCCGGAGCAGGGACCGGAAGGAAAGTTCGATGTGATATTTGACCCGCTGGCCTTCGCCAATCTTCTCAGTTATATGAGCTTCATGACGTCGGCCTATGCCGCCGAGGCAGGCTTCTCCTTCCTCGCTGGCAAGCTCGGGCAGAAAGTAGCAAACGAGGACGTTACCATCAAAGACGTCGGAAACATGCCCAACGCCTACGGAACCAGAAAGTTCGACGATGAAGGCGTTCCGACGAGAGAAACAACGATAATCGAGAACGGAACCTTCAAAACATTCCTACTCAACACGAGCCTAGCCAAGAAGTACGGAACCGAAACAACGGCCAACGCAGGACTCGCCATGCCGCATGCCTGGAACATCCTGCTTGAACCAGGTGACTACACCAAGGAGGATCTCTTCAGTGAGGTCAAGAAGGGCATATACATCACCAATGTCTGGTACACCCGCTTCCAGAACTACGTTACCGGCGACTTCTCGACCATCCCGAGGGACGGCATCTTCCTTGTCGAAAACGGCGAGCTGAAGCCCATAAGGAACATCCGCGTGAGCGACAACTTCCAGAGAATTCTAGAAAACATCTCTGCCCTCGGGAAGGACATCCACCACATCCACTGGTGGGAGGTCAGAACTCCTGTCTTCACACCATACGTGGTCGTGAAGGACGTGGGAATAACGAGAGCAACAAAGTGACATCGTTATTATTTTATTTTTATCCTTCAAGTTGCCGTTCTCTGTTATTATAACCATGGAAGTGTTGTGTATAGGATTAAATCCCGACTTAGTCGTTTGGACTCGTTTTGAAAATTGAAACGTTTATCTTCTTCTACCACCCCAAGTGTTCCTCAATGCAAAGAAATGTACACTAACAATTTATAATGGTAAAGGAAAACCTTTATTAGACCATAGTGCACTTCTATGATAGTTTAAATTGGGGGTGGGTTAAATGAAAAGGGTTGCCGGAATCCTGAGCGTGATTCTTGTACTAGCTGCGTTTGTTAGTTCCGTAGCTGCGGCCAGCATCAGTGGAGATAGTGGTGCCTATGTGCATCCCTATCCTTCGGGTATAGTGCAGGGCGACCTTGTTTTCGGCCACTCAGAAGGTGTGACCGATTGGGTTATACCCGGGTTCTGGACACACGTGGGTATAATTGGGTGGTACGACAGTAGCATAGGAGACTGGATAGTCATTGAAGCAACTACAAGTAACGGCGTGACATTTACCCCCCTCAGCAAGTTCCTGAGCAGGTACGATACTGTTGCCATTGGCAGGGTTATAACCGCTGATGCTACCATACGCTATTATGCTGCATATTTCGCCTATCTCCAGTATGGCAAGCCGTACAACTGGAACTACCTCAGCAAGCCCGACATCTACAGTGACAGTTACTACTGTTCCCAGCTCGTCTGGGCAGCATACATGTGGGCATCTGGATACAGCATAAACATTGACGAAAACGATGGTGCTTGGAGCTGGACCTATGGGTATGCAGTTGCTCCACAGGAAGTCTACGACGACCCGGAGGTCTCGATAATCTACTACCACTCTGTCTGAATCCTTTTAAAATTTCTCAATGATATCTCTGAGGCCAAAGTGCCCGTTTTTATCCCCCGTTTTTATCCAGGGAATACCTTTCAAAGGGATGTCTGATGCAGACATTGTTCAACCCTTAAACAATCTAAAAACTCTTAAAGCCCCCCATTCTACCTTCTTAATAGCCGAAAAGCTGGTCTTTGAGGTGATCAGGATGGAAGTCATCGAGAACTCCAAATTAGAGAGCTTTCACTACAGGCTTCTGGCAGTCCTCGGAGCGATATGGGCGTTCATTGCTGTGAACACTATAGCCGCGAGCTTGATTATACCCTTGCTGAAGGAGGAACCTGCTTTCCAGGGTAGCCTCGCCAAACTCGGTTCTCTTGGCTCGGCGGCCCTCTTCGGAATGCTTTTTGGGGCGTGGCTCTTCGGAATCCTCGCGGATCGCATAGGAAGGAAAAAAGCTCTGACCCTGGCCGTCGTCACATTCTCGCTCGGCTCCATAGTCAGCTCCTTTGCGGGAAGTCTTGATGAGCTCATAGCCCTCAGGTTCATCGTGGGGCTTGGACTCGGAGGTTCTCTGCCAGTTGCCAGCTCCTACTTCGCCGAATTCATGCCGAAGTCCGTGAGAGGAGCAATGATCTCAATCCTTGAGAGCTTCTGGGCAATAGGAACCATAATCATCGGAGTGGTGGCCCTTCTTGTGAGGGCAGACTGGAGGAATATCCTGCTCTTCGGTGGAGCGATCCTCCTTATTCTGCCTCTCCTGCTGACTCTGCCTGAATCTCCCAGGTTCCTCCTCGTGAAGGGAAGAATCTCGGAGGCCGAGGAAATACTGAGGAGGATCTTCGGCGTTGATGTAAAGCTTCAGAAACCCGGCGAGGAGCAGAAGAGGACCTCTATAGCCGATCTCTGGAGGAAATACTCAAGGAGAACCCTCATGCTGACCGTTGCGTGGTTCAGCATAGCCTTCGCCTACTACGGCTTCTTCATCTGGCTTCCCAAGTTCCTCTCCGCTACGCTTGGAATAACCGTCTTTAAGAGCTTCCAGTACTTCATCATAACCGCCATAGCCCAGCTGCCGGGATACTGGAGCGCCGCATATCTTATCGAGCGCATCGGGAGGAAGAAGACTCTCTCTTCGTACCTGTTTCTATCAGGAATTGCAGGGGTAGCATTCTACCTGGCCGCAAGCTCCGCCAACGAGGCTATGATACTCTCGAGCGCCATACTCTTCAGCTTCTTCAACCTCGGCGCCTGGGGCGCCATCTACGCCTACACGCCGGAGCTCTACCCCACAAGCGTGCGCGGAACCGGCACCGGCTGGGCTGGGGCGATGGCCAGGATAGGCGGCGGGATAGCGCCGATACTGGCCGGGAGGATCATGGAGGTTAGCGGAGCTGCCCTGGCAGTTCTGGTCATAGCGGTGGTCTCAATAATAGGCGCTCTGGACGTTCTGATCCTTGGCGAGGAGACTATGGGGAAGGAGCTGGCTTAAATCTCTGTTTCATTTTTTCAGCTCCCATCACGAAACCCCGAAGATCCCGAGACTGGGCACAAGCGTTATCGCCATACTTAGGAGTCCTCCGAGGATCAAGGCGGGAACGGTCATTCTCTTCTCGATGCCAAGCAGGTAAGCGGCCAGAGCCCCCGTCCATACGCCAGTTCCGGGAAAGGGTATGGCGACAAAGATTGTTAATCCGAGGAATCCCCACTTCTCAACGTATGGGTGGGCTTTTCTCCTCACTCGCTCGATGTAGTACAGATAGAGCCTCGCAACATTCTCCAGCGGCGTTTTCCCCAGCCAGAGCATAAGTCTGTCTATGTAGGGCAGGATCGCCGGAAGGACAAGCGAGAGAAGCAGAACGCCAAGAGAAGCCGCCAGAAGGGTCTTCCACAGGGGATAGCCTTTACCTATGCCGTAAACGATAGCATATCTTCCCTCGAATGTGGGAACCAGAGATAGTATGAAAACCTCAAGGAGGTTATTCAACGTCAAACACCTCCAGTTTGAGCTTTTTGACTATTGCCCTGTAGTGGGAAAGCCACCAGTTTTCGGCGAGCTCTACAACCATGCCCACCCAAGGGCCAAGTATGAAAGCGAAGAGAACATCGCTGAACCAGTGAACGTGAAGTAGCAGTCTTGAAAGGGCTATCCCAATTGCCCAACCCCACCAGAGCGGCCAGAACTTTTTCCAGCGCCTGCTCAGAAAGTACGCGAGCACTGCGGCCCTGGTGGTGTGGCCCGAAGGAAACGCGAAATAGTCGGCGTTCTTTAGTGATTCGATCAAATTCCAGTGAACTTGGGCCTCCCCCGGGCGCGGAATACCCATTAAGACTTTCAACAAGCCCACTATGAACATCGAGATGACAACACCAATGATTATCTCAATGGTAAACTTGCTCAACTTTTTTTGCTTCAAAATATCCCACAGGAGGAATATGAGAATATAAACGGCAACTGCAACAAAGCTCGCTGTATCGGTGAGCAGGCTTACAGAAGAACCTCCTTGGGGGAGAGTTGAGTCTATCCAGGTATTAATGCCATCGAAAAGCCTAACCCATTCAGCAAGAAGCAAGAAAATTATAAGAGCCGTGAATGCCAGTGTAGCTCGATATTTAGTACTTTCACCCATTCCTCCTGCCCTCCTTAATGGCCACGGCAGCAAAAAATAGGGCTATCACTAAGAACTCCACGAGATTCGTCATGAGCTCCAGGGTACTGTTCTCTATATCGGGAAAGACTATGTCCACATGCTCCACAAGCTCTTTCACAGCATAGAGCAGAAACGCAAGAGATACTATAAAGAACTTTCTAAGCCCTGTCCGGTGGTATGCGATTAGTGAAGCGCCGGTAAGAAGAAGTGAAAAGGTAACAATGCCAAGGCTCAGAAGTTGATCCACGTCCAGCATTTCAGTCACCTCCTTCAAAGTCCATAAATATGTCTACAATCCTGTCCGCCCATCTCTCGAGCAGGCTTGGGTGATAATTCCGGATCATTTTGATAAAGAGTTCAACATCCCCCGCAAAGTAATATTTCACGAACTTTCCATCCTTCACACTTCGAACGAGACCTAGCTCCTCCAGTTTACCAATGTAGTAATTGACCGTGGGTGGGGACAGACCCAGTTCCTTGCACAGCTCCTTCTGGGTGACTCCTGGATTTGCGATCATGTACATTATTATCCCCCTCACGTTCTCGCTGGAAAGCAGGGCTAAGATATCCTTTTCCTTTTCATTGAAGATGCCCGCTGGAAAGTAGTGCCGTTTCAGTCCACTTCTTTTTGATGTGATCAATCCGAGCTTCTCGAGCTTATGAATGTGATACTGAAGGTCTCCTTTGGCCAGACCAAGTCTTCGAGATAGCTCGTTGAAGTTTAGACCGGGGTTTTCTTTGATGAATTCGAGCACGAGCTTGGTACGTTCATTGAGCCCTCCACTACTCATAGTTATCCTTGGATACGTATGCTCTGGCTCTTAATTAAGGTTTTGTGGTTCAGTTTTAGAAGTGTTCTTATGGTAGTATTGGCTTTATACGTAGGTCAGGATCCCAACATTTCGAAAAGTGAACTAATACTTCGAGAATTGAGCCAGAAGAGCTATATAATAGCTCGTTACATACATTAAACTGAGAACCCGAAGGGGGTGATAAACCATGAGGATATGGAAATTCAGCATTGGTCTAAAAACTGCCGCAGTAATAGCGGCACTGATAATGGCAGTGAGCATTGGAGCCTTTGCAGTGGCAACCTCAAACACAACTACCAGCAGTGTGGGAAGCGACCTCCAGTCACCCGGCTACGTTGGGAGCATAAAAGTTGACCAATACGACAACCTGGGTGAAGGGCAAGAAGCAAAAGCCCTCCAAAGTCTGGCAAAGATAACCCCCGAACAGGCCAAGAGTGCCGCGCTCTCAAAGGTAAACGGAAGTGTAGTCAAAGTTGAGTTGGACAACGAAAATGGATACCTCGTTTACTCCGTGGAGGTCAAAACAGGCAATGGGATCATCAAGGATGTAAAGGTCGATGCAGGTGACGGGAAGGTTCTTTACGTTGACGGGGAAAGCGGCGTGGAAGAGGAAAGCAACAAAGAACTGGAAAAAGAGACCTCCAAAGATTCATCCGACTCGGACAGCATAAACGAGGAAGTGGAGCAGGAGGATGAAAACTAAATCTTTTCCTTTTATTTTTTTCAATACCCCATTTAGCTTTTAGAAGCAGACGTGTGGGAGAGACCATGATGGGCGTCAACACATACACTACACTCATCAAATCATTGGACAGCAGGGCCTTCGAGCTTTTAGGGATAGCGATAGCTACATATTACCTAAGCGTGTTTATCTATGCCCTTCGATGGAAGATAGTACTTGGGGGAATGGGAAAAACCGTTCCGCTAACCGACCTCCTAAAGATAAACCTCTCTTCTATTTTTGTTAACAATATAACCCCTATGAGTCGCGGGGGCGGTGAAATTTTAAGGATTACGTGGATTTCAAAGAAGCACAGGGTACCTGTGGCCGTTTCAACTGCCAGCATACTGTACGAAAGGATCTCAGAGATAGTACCCATACTTATCCTGGTGGTGCTGGGTGTCTCGTACTTTGCAACCCACCTCATCCTCTTCGTTATGCTTCTGTCAGTGATCGTGGTCGTGATATGGTTCAAATGGGACAAGATAATCAGACTATCAATTAGAATCTTTAAAGTCAATTTAACGCAAGAGGATCTAGTCAGGATGCTTGAGCTCAGAAAGAAGCCGGCAGTAAACATACTCGCAATCGCCCTGAGCTCGATGGTGTGGTTTTTGGATGTTATGAGACTCAAGCTTATAGCAATGGCATTTGGGTGGAGTCCCCCGCTCACATTCCTCTCAGTTGTCTCATTGGCCAACCTGCTGTTTGGCCTGCTGGCCTTCACACCGGGAGGGATTGGTATAGTAGAGAGTGGGTTAATGGGGACTCTTACATACTTTGGGATTCCATCAACACTTGCCATCTCCGTAACCCTGCTCGAGAGATTCATTTCCTACGTATCAAGCACGGTGATAGGTTTTATTGCTCTGATGACATCTGGGGGTGTCGAAATATGGAAAGCCTTAAGATTGCATTAGTCTCTGACTGGTTCTTTCCAAGCGTTGGTGGAATAGAATATCACATCCACGACCTTGCCACACAGCTCACACACCTTGGACATGACGTCCATGTGATTACACGTTCTGGAACCTATCCCGATGAGAACCTCCCCTATGAAGTCCACCGATTTAAGGGCAGGATAACAATGAACAGCTTTCATGTAAGCATTGGAACGGAGATGATGAAACAGATAAACGAGCTATATAAAAAGGAGCACTTTGATATAACCCATGGACACAGCATATACTCCCCAATGGCCGTTGGAGTTGCTAATCTCTCTGCTGGGATACGAGGTGTTCCAAGCATAGTGACCGGCCACTCCCTTCTCGGTGACTCTATCTTGAACCCAGTATATATTGTGCTCCTGAGGTTCTCACTCCGCAAGGTTAGTTCATTCATAGCCGTTAGCAATGTAGTTGAAAAGGATATGCGTTCAATCCTCGGTAAAAGCCTGGGAAACAGGGAGATATACCTTATTCCAAATGGGATAGACATCGATTTCTGGAAGCCCTCAGAGGATAGGGAAGAGCAGAAGGAAACCCTTGGCTTGAGTGGGGTTGTAGTAATTACCACCTCACGCCTAACGAAGAGGAAAAGAATTCACGTGATCCCGGAAATTGCAAGGAGGATAAAAGAGGAGCATGGAAGGGGCGTAACGTTCCTGATAATTGGGGATGGGCCTGAAAAGAGCAATATCGAACGGCTCATCAGGGAATATGGTGTTGGAGACATTGTTAAACTTCTCGGAAGACAGCCAAGGGTAAAGGTGAGAGAATACCTGCAGGTAAGTGATGTATACCTCTCACCCACGGTATATGAGGCGTTTGGAATAGCCGCACTGGAAGCGTTGGCATGCGGCGTTCCGGTAGTTGCTAACAACCACGGGGGAATAAGCGAGATTGTAGAGCACGGGAGAACTGGTCTGGTTTCCAATAATGATCATGAACTGGTGCAGAATTTGATGTCGCTAATTACCAATGAAGAGAGGAGACAAGAAATGGGCAAAAATGCTCGAAAAAGTGTGGAAAACCACTTTAGCTGGGAAGCAGTAGTTCCCCAGATACTGAACGCCTATGAGAAGACTATGGATCAGGCAGATGAAGAGCCCTTCGCCCTTTACAAGCTCCACCAAATGCTCAAGAGAGGAATTACAAATGCTAGTGTCTTCAACCTTTGATGTGGAACAGAACTGTCCCCTTACTTGAGCACAACCCGGGGAATGGAGGAAGAACTTCCAAAGATTCTGGATTTGCTAGAGGAAATAAGGAGTTAGAGGAACTTCTTCTTTACCGCACAAATGGCAAAGGAATACCCCCACCTCGTGAAGCACGTGATTGATGAGGGTCATAAGCTAGGATGTCACAGCATATAATTATGAGCGCTTGGATGAGCTCCCAAAAGATAAAGCAAATAAGGTCATAAGAAAGTCCCTCATAGTGTTGAAGAATTTTGGGGAGGTGGTCTCGTTCAGAGCTCCAAATTTGCAGCTTTATGTTCCAATGAAAAAAGTATGTTTTGACTACTGCTTTAACACAGGGAAGAAAACCTAGATTCTTAAAAGGTTTACAGAACACTACAAAAAGGAAAATGCAGAATTTTATTAATGAGAGACTATCTGAGCTTTCGCAATCTCACATCTGATAGCGACGAAGGAAGTTCATATCACCTTCGGTAGATTGGTCCACATTAGGTATAGGGCCACAAGAATCACTACGGCTGCAAAAACCTGTCCCAGCTCCCTGCAGGAAAGCGATTTTGCTGTACGCACGCCGATGGCGTCTCCAATAAGCCCGCCCAGAACAAAGAGTACCACCACCACAAGGTCTATCGCCCTGCCCTGGAGCTCATAGCTCACAAAGCCCGCAAGTCCATTGAGAACGATTACAAAGAGAGACGTCCCAACGGCTCTGTGCATTTTAAGGCCTGCACCCATCGTCAGGGCAGGGACAAGCAGAAAGCCACCTCCGACCCCAAAGAATCCAGAGGCAAGCCCAACGAGAAAGCCAAGGCCAGCAACATTAATACGGCTAATTCTTTCCCATCTTTAACTTGTTGAACCTGGTTACTATTGTTTCTCACCATTTTAATCGCTATAGCTATCATCAAAACCGCGAACAGCGTCATCAAAAGGGGCCCTTCTACAGATTTGTTCATGTAGCTGCCAATATAAACTCCGGGAATGCTTGTGAGGGCCATTAGCGTTCCGGTTTTAAAGTCTACGTTTCCCTTTCTCCAGTGCATTAAGAATCCTATGATTGCGGTTATCCCTACGGCAACCAAGGAGGTGCCAACTGCAGTATGGGGATCAAGACCAACGAAATATACTAACAGGGGAACTGCAAGGACTGATCCACCGCTTCCTGTAAGGCCAAGCGACAGTCCAGAGAGGAACCCAGAGATTACAGAATCCACTAGATTCATACGATTTCCCCGAGTGATAAATTAAAGTGTGCCCTTTTAAAATTTCCCGCCGATCCCCAATTAAATGATGCCAGCCCCGTAGAGCACATGATATGCCTTGAGCAGCGCCTGCTGAACTTTTTTCGGCCCGAAGGTTCTAACGGCCCTTCCAAGGCCCTCGTTGTATATTCTGCGCAGTATGAAGTCAGTTTCGCGGCTTAGGTTGACCTTCTCCTTATTTTCAAGGTAGAGTCTCGCTATCTCCCCCGGTTCACGGTAATTGAGGCCCTTGAGCCACTTGAGAGGTATTCCGTCCTCGAAGCGCTTGATGACTTCAAAGCCTATTATCGTAACCTCGTCGTCACCGTAGAGCTCCCCGTAGATTTTGCTCAGCTCTCTGACGAGTTCCCTGACGTCGGAAAAGCCGTCAAGCCTAGCATCTTCGTTGGTGAGCTCCTTAACTTTCTTTTTCTCGACGCGGGTTATCCTGACCTTGGCTATGGCAGTATCGCTAGGCGTGATGACTAGGTAAATCTCGCTTCCAGGCTTGGCCTCGTAGTCCCCATACCTTATCGTTGTGACCTTGTCTCCCCTGAGAATCCTTGATTTGTAGGCGCTGTCAATCAGCATGAACTTCCTTATCTGCACGCTCTTTCTCTTCAAGGTTCAGCCCCCTGACGATCTCTAGAACTTCTCCCAATGACTTGATCGCGAAGTCCGCATACTCCAGATAGTCCAGCTCGCGGTTGGCGTACTTCCCATATTTAAACCATACTGTCCTCATGCCAACCTGCTTCGCCCCGTAGATGTCCGAGTACAGCCTGTCACCGACCATCAGCGCCTCGTGGGGCTCGACGTTGAACTTCCGCAGGGCCTTCTCAAATATCTTTCTGTGAGGCTTCTTAACGCCGAGATCGTTGGATATAAAGACCTCATCAAAATATTCATCGAGCTCGAGGCGGAGTATCTTTTCCCACTGTTTTATGGGGTCGCCGTCGGTAATCACCCCGAGGCCAAAGCCATCTTTCTTGAGCTCGAGGAGGACTTTTCTAGCGCCCTTGACGCTTTTGAGGTAGGCGAACTTGGTGTTGTGATACGCTATAACTCCTGCGGCTATCCACTTGGGGTTGTTCGGTAGGTCAAGCCTCCTCAGGAGGTAGTCGAAGTGCCTCCCAAAGTTGCTTCCGTACTCGTTTATGAGCTCGAGGAGCTCATGGTAAGCGGTTTCAAAATCAACGGGAAGCCCGTGGCGTACCATGTTCTCTATAGCGTTTTTCCTGGCCATCTCGGCGAGTTTGCTCGTGTCAACGAGCGTGTCGTCGAGGTCAAAGAACACGACTCTTATCATCTAGTCACCACCATCCCTACGCTTTTCTCCTATTTAATCCTTCCCAAGGCCGAGGAACGGGCCTTTCCTCTCACTCACCTGCCTCCTCGCCCACCTCATGGCCTGAAAGTACTCGTCCTCCTCCATAAGCTCGTTGAGCAAATCTTCGAGCTTCCAGGTAAGGGACGTTTCCGTCGTGGTGGCAAATATTACCCTCCCAAGGTCGAGGGAGCGGACTGCTTTTATTACCCCCTTCAGCGTCTCGTTGTCAACGTCATGCATTATCACGAACTTTCTGAGATGCCAGTAGCTCGAACCTCTCAGCTTTTCGGCTTTAGTAACTATCTCTCCAACGATCCAGCCCCGGCAATACTCGGGAACCTCAAGGACATCCAGGCCGTTTAGGACATCCATTATCTTTTCGACCTCATCCTCATTAAAGCCAATGAGGAGAACCTTTCCACCCATCATATCAGCCCCTTAATCCTCTTCATCAACTTTTCCATAGCCTCACCAGCCGGACAGCGCAGGAAGACGTCGGCTATGGGCGTGATCCCGCTTTCCTCAGGATTTACCTCAATGACTTTGCCCCCAGTTTCCCTGACGATCTGGGGGATGTAAGCTGCGGGATAGACAACACCGCTGGTACCAATCACTAGAACCAGGTCTGCCTTCTCCGCGAGCTTAAAGGCCTCGTCCAGGGCTTTCCTCGGCAGCGGCTCGCCAAACCACACCACGTCAGGCCTCAGAAGCGAATCGCAGTTTGGGCACTTTGGCAGGTCTTTTTGGACCAGGAACTCTTCCAAGCGACCATTCTCCTTGAGGTTTTCCTCATAGCCACAGGAAGTACACCTAACGCGAAAGATGTTGCCGTGGAGCTCGATGAGGTTTTTTGTGCCGGCCTCACGATGGAGGTCGTCAACATTCTGGGTTATCACAGCCTTCAAAATGCCCATCTCCTCGAGCTCAGCTAAAGCGTAATGAGCCCTGTTGGGTCTGGCTTTCATTATGAGCCCCATTCTCCACTTGTAGAAGCTCCAGACGAGGTGAGGGTCCTTCCTGAAGGCTTCTGGCGTTGCCAGCTCCTCCGGCCTGTGCTTCTTCCAGAGGCCGTTAAAGCCCCTGAAGGTTGGAACACCGCTCTCTGCGCTTATTCCAGCCCCGGTAAAGGCTATGGCAAACCTCGAGCGGGCGAGCAGTTTTGAGGCTTCCTCTATCATGATTATACTTACTCGGCTATCTTTAAAAATCATGCCTGACCTTGAGCCCTTTTCCCATCTACGCCGAATAATCTTTGAAGCAGGTTTCACATTTTCGTGCGAGCCTTTAAATTGTATCCATGAGTACATTTTACAGAGGTGAGAGAGATGCCCGTTACTGATGGAACCCCCCGGAGAAAAGTCACCACCTCACACGGGAGGTATTATGTGGGGAGACTAGCTGCAGGGAGACGTAAAAAGGTCACCCTCATCCAGAACCTAAGGAGAAGAAAAGCTACGGTAGCTTTGAGAACCTCCACGATAAAGGTCGAAAAGGCACGCATCACAAAGAACGAGGCCCTGGCAATACTCGTGGGAACACAGATAGGGGCAGGGGTGCTTGGACTTCCCTATGCAGCCTCAAAGGTTGGCCTGATCCCAGCACTGGGCGTTCTCTTAGGAGTGATGCTTCTGATGCTGGCGACGGCATTCATAGTGCTGAAGTTCTCCGCCGAGATGGGCGGAGCACAGATGAGCACCATAGCCAACAGAACCCTCGGAAAGGCAGGAGGCTGGCTCATGTACATCAGCATATTCATAATGAGCTTCGGCGCGCTCCTCGCTTACATAGCGGGAATGGGCAGCGTCTTCTCCAGCCTCTTCGGTATAAGCGACACGCTTGGAGCGCTCATATTCTGGGTTCTGGCATCGCTCGTAGTTTACCACGGACTCGAAGCCAGCGGAAAGACCGAGCTCATAATGAGTTACATAATGCTCGCCCTCTTCATCGGCGTTACCCTGATGCTCACCCCCCACGCAGAGCTCGAAAACGGCCTCTACACCGACCTCTCGGGAATACTCAGCATAACCGGCGTTGCCATCTTCGCCCTCGGCTGCCACACCATAATCCCCGACGTCTACAAGGGACTCGGAAGCTACGAAGAGACCAAGAAGGTCATTATCCTGGCGTTCCTCATTCCAACGGCCATTTACGCTGTCTTTATGGCAGCATTCCTTCTCGCCTTTGGAAAGAACACCCCGCAAATCGCCACTCAGGGGCTCGAGCTGCTCTATGGCCACGTTGGCAAGCTCGTAGGCAACCTAATTCCGTTGCTGGCCATAACCACGAGCTATATAGGCATCGCCCTAGCTCAGCAGAGCAACAACGCTGAGTTCATGAGACTCAAGAAGCCGATAGCATGGGGACTGACGGTTATACCGCCGGCTACACTCTACTTTGCAGGGGTCAAGAACTTCGCCGATGTGCTGGCCTTCGCCGGCGACACCGGTGATTTCCTGGCGTTCATAGTGCTGCCGATTCTTATTTACCTTGCCAGCAAGCTCAGGAAGTAATCCTTTGCTTTTTTCTATCCTTTTTCGAAAGGATTCCCGGCTACCAGCCGGAATGGAAAAGAAAGCACATGAATAAGCCTTCAATTCTGCGGTAAGATTTATATTCCCCCCGTTCAAATCCTCATCGAGGTGTTTCCCATGGAGAACGGCTACAAAACCTACAGAGACAAGGTTATTGAGTATCTGGAGGCCCACGAGAAGTGGAGGAGCTCAACCATAAACCTGATTGCGAGTGAGAACGTAACCTCCCCAAGCGTCAACCGCGCCGTTTCTAGCGGCTTCATGCACAAGTACGCCGAGGGCTGGCCCAGACAGAGGTATTATCAGGGCTGTAAGTACGTTGATGAGGTCGAGCTCATCGGTGTTGACCTCTTCTGCAAGCTCTTTGGAAGCGACTTTGCTGACCTCAGACCTATATCCGGAACCAACGCCAACCAGGCAGTTTTCTTCGGTCTCACCCAGCCGGGAGACAAGGCTATCGTTCTGCACACCTCCCATGGTGGCCACATAAGCCACATGCCCTTCGGAGCCGCTGGAATGAGGGGCCTTGAAGTCCACACCTGGCCCTTTGACAACGAGGAGTTCAACATCGACGTTGACAAGGCCGCTCAGCTCATTCGTGAGCTCGAGCCAAGAATAGTCGTCTTCGGTGGTTCGCTCTTCCCGTTCCCACACCCGGTCAAGGAACTTGCTCCGGTGGCTAAGGAAGTCGGTGCTTACGTCATGTACGACGCAGCCCACGTGCTCGGTCTCATTGCCGGAAAGCAGTTCCAGAACCCACTCAGGGAGGGCGTTGACATCATGACCGCCTCGACCCACAAGACCTTCCCAGGACCGCAGGGCGGTATAATCCTCTACAAGAACTTCGGTGATGACGTCGCCAAGCTCCAGTGGGCCATCTTCCCGGGTGTCCTCAGCAACCACCACCTCCATCACATGGCCGGAAAGGTCATCACCGCTGCGGAGATGCTCGAGTTTGGTGAGAGGTACGCGGCCCAGATTGTCAAGAACGCCAAGGCCCTCGCCGAGGCCCTCGCCGAGGAGGGCTTCAAGGTCATCGGCGAGGACAAGGACTACACCGAGAGCCACCAGGTCATTGTCGATGTTAGCGATCTCCACGAGGCCGCCGGCGGATGGGCCGCTCCGCTGCTCGAGGAGGCAGGAATTATCCTCAACAAGAACCTCCTGCCGTGGGACCCGCTCGAGAAAGTTAACACCCCGAGCGGACTCAGGATAGGCGTTCAGGAGATGACCCGCGTTGGAATGCTCGAGGACAATATGAAGGACATCGCCGTCTTTATGAGGCGGGTCCTAATCGACAAGGAGGATCCGAAGAAGGTCGAGAAGGAAGTTGCCGAGTACAGGAAGGAGTACCAGAAGGTCTACTACTCCTTTGACCACGGCCTCCCAATGAAGGAATAATTTTCCTTATTTTTTCAATTTCGCAAGTTAGTAATCAAGATTTCTCCAGGGCGGTTTTGGGGCCTATCCACCAAATCTACCGTAATGCTAGATTATATCCAAACTTAACGTTTTTTCATCATATTTTATCGCAGAAAAAGTTATAAACTCGCTTTTCCAGTAAATTAAAGTGATGTCTGGCCTTTGTGTTTAATTCATTCGTAGAATATGGCTGGACATCGTGAACATTACGTAATCCACTTTAAATAAGTGGCTCAAATAAGGGGCTAAAATTAGACGAATAAAGCCACAGAGTTCAAACTGGACATTGACTTTGAATAAGTCCTGCTTCCCTTCCATCTCTGCTAAAATAAAGAAGCTCAAATAACCTCCAACTGATCACTTCAATCTCTTTTGAAGCTTTGGCAACCGTTAAAAACCTGAAAGTTGACACTTCTCCGGTGGTTCACATGAAAAAGGCAGTCCCTGTGCTACTGATACTATTAATAATTCCCATAGCCTATTTCATGGCTTCATCCCCCGCAGAAGGGGACAACGGCGGAACGGACGGTACTCCAGACGTCCCAGATGTCGTTCTGAAACTTGACAAGACGAGCTATGCTCCGGATGAGACTATGGTTCTGACAGTAATTAACAACGCTGACTCGGAAGCAACTACCGGCTATGCATTCCAGCTTTACAGACTTGAGAACGGCAA
Organism: Thermococcus onnurineus NA1; assembly: GCF_000018365.1. Taxonomy (NCBI): domain Archaea; kingdom Methanobacteriati; phylum Methanobacteriota; class Thermococci; order Thermococcales; family Thermococcaceae; genus Thermococcus; species Thermococcus onnurineus. Next base: position 763,745 of record NC_011529.1, read on the forward strand.
CTGGAAAGAGGTAAAGCTGGACATAGCCTTTATTGAGATAGCAATCATCATTGAGCCCGGCAAGAGCTGGGAGCAAAGTATAGATCTGTCTAAGCTCAACCTCGAGCCTGGACATTACAAAATAGTCAAGAGCGTCTTCGTGGGCAACGTGACGGTAAAGCCCGAGGCCGAGTTCGACATCACCGGCTGGGGGTGGCAGAGTTGAGAAAGGGTCCCCTTGTCTCTCTCCTTATCCTTCTTCTCTGGGGTGCTACCGGTCCACACTTCATGATCAGCCTCGATAAGGAAGCTTACGCTCAGGAAGAACGGCCCGAGCTGACTGTAAGGAACATCGGACTTATGCCAATTGAACTTGGCCGGGGATACCTCCTCTACCGCTGGGATAACGGTAGCTGGGTTCGAGTTAGGACTGGACTGATTTTTACAGATGACCTCATAGTCCTCACACCTTTCCGCTCATGGAAGCAGCGGATAACCCTGAAATACCTGCCTGAAAACGAATCCATAGGAGACCCTCGTTTCTATCCTGACCTCCCTCCCGGGAGATACAAGGTCGTCAAGGAAATTTGCGGCTGGCCGCGGGGATGCGTGAACGCTAGCATGGAGTTTGAGATAGCGGACTAAATTCTTGGCAAAACTTTTTATCCCCCAACCACATACCTCACCCCCGGCTGTAGGGGTGAGAGAAAATGAAGTTCTGTCCAGAGTGCGGTAACCTTATGCTCCCGGATAGGAAGAGAAAGGTCTGGGTCTGCAGAAAGTGTGGTTATGAAGAGCCCTTCGACGAGGAGAAGGACAGGGAGAAGACAAGAATAACCCAGAAGGTCGAACATAAGCCCGACGAGGGAATAATAGTCGTTGAGCAGGATCTGGCAACCCTTCCAAAGGTCAAAATAACCTGTCCGAAGTGCGGCAACGACGAGGCCTACTGGTGGGAACTCCAGACGAGGGCCGGCGACGAGCCAAGCACGATATTCTACAAGTGCACCAAGTGTGGCCACGTATGGAGGTCCTACGAGTGAACGAGGAGGAGAAGCTTGAAGTTTTAAAGCGCCTCGCCGAAAAGGCTCTTAAGGAGCTTGAGGAGGCCTATAAAAGACTGCCCGATACAGATAACGGAAAAGCTTATTTATTCCGGGGGAAAGAAAGAGTTAGGCTGATGCTCAATATACTGAAGGAGGGATAAAAATGCCGTTCGAGATAGTTTTTGATGGTGCCAAAGATTTCGCCGATCTTATAGCCACCGCAAGCAACCTGATTGACGAGGCGGCTTTCAAGATAACCGAGGAAGGAATAAGCATGCGCGCCATGGACCCGAGCAGGGTCGTTCTCATCGATCTTAACCTCCCGGAGAGCATATTCTCCAAGTATGAGGTCGAGGAAGAGGAGACAGTTGGAATCAACATGGACCACTTCAAGAAGATACTCAAGCGCGGCAAGAACAAGGACACCCTCATCCTCAGGAAAGGCGACGAGAACTTCCTCGAGATCACCTTCGAGGGAACCGCCAAGAGAACTTTTAGGTTGCCACTTATCGAGGTTGAGGAACTCGAGCTCGACCTTCCGGAGCTTCCGTTCACAGCAAAGGTCGTTGTTCTCGGAGAGGTTCTCAAGGAGGCCGTTAAGGACGCCTCCCTCGTCAGCGACGCCCTCAAGTTCATAGCAAGGGAGAACGAGTTCATCATGAAGGCAGAGGGCGAGACCAACGAGGTTGAGATAAAGCTCACCCTTGAGGACGAGGGCCTGCTCGACCTCGAGGTTGAGGAGGAGACCAAGAGTGCATACGGAATCAGCTACCTCGCCGATATGATAAAAGGTATCGGAAAGGCCGACGAGGTCATCATAAGGTTCGGCAACGAGATGCCCCTCCAGATGGAGTACCCGATAAGGGACGAGGGTAAGTTGATATTCCTCCTCGCTCCGCGCGTCGAGGACTGATTTCTTTTCCTTCTCCATTTAGGCTGGTGAGAGCGTGGACATCGTTAAGCTCAGGGAACTGCTGGAGGGGGAGCTTTCATCTCCGGACCTCACAGAGCTCGACGAAGAGTTCTACAGGGAATTTGACAGTCTGATAAAAGCCCTTAAGCTCAGCGCTGAGAGCTCCCGCGAGAGGGGTGAGGACATCGAGGAGCGCCTTTACCTCGCCCAGCTCAATATCGCCGAGAAGTTAATGCGCGAAATAATCAAAATCAGGCTCCATAAAATCGTAGATCTGGCCGTTGAAGGAATACCTCAAGAGATGACAGCCGAGGAGAAGAGGATTTTCACCATTCTGAGGGCATTCATAGAGCGTGAGGAGATTCCGGTCGAGGTTCCAGCCGAAGCCGTTGAGGTTCCCGAGAGCATCCCCGCTGCAGAACCACTAGGGAAAACCATTTCCAGAGAGGCGTACATAATCAAGATCGACCTCCCCAAAATCCTCGACGCCGAGCTGAAAGAATACGGGCCGTTTAAAGCGGGCGATCTGGTGACGCTACCCCGGGAGATAGCCAAGGTTCTCATCGAGAGGGAAGCGGCAGAAAAAATCAAGATATCCCCGTGATGGTTATGCCGTTCTCCGCCTGCATGCGGGACTGCTACGACACCTGCTCGATGATAAGTGAGGTTAAGAACGGGCGCCTAGTTGTCAAAGGAAACCCCAGGCATCCAATAACGGAGGGGTTCCTTTGTCCAAAGGGCGCGCTTCTGCCCAAGTGGTTCCACGCGGAGGACAGGCTTAAGGTTCCGCTCATTAGAGCGGGCGAGAGAGGAAGTGGAAAATTCCGAGAGGCCAGCTGGGCGGAGGCCATCAACCTCGTCGCCCAAAAACTGAGGGAGACGATAGATGAGTACGGAAGCGAGAGCGTCCTCGTCTACCAGTACGCGGGGGATAGGGGCATCGTGAACTATGCCTTCCCGCTCAGGCTCTTCCACTACCTGAACACTGCGATGCTTGATTACGGAATTTGCGACCGGGCTGGCCAGGAGGCTTTGAGGGACGTCTATGGAACGGCAGTTGGGATGGATCCCGAGGAGCTAAAAAGGCAGAAGCTCATCGTGTACTGGGGAATCAACGCCTTCTGGACTAACCTTCACGGCTTTATGCTGGCCAAAAAGCATAGCCTTGAAATCTGGACCGTCGACGTCGTCAGAACCGAGACAGCAAAGAGAAGCGACAAGTTCTTCCAGATAATGCCCGATACCGATGTCCTCTTCGCTCTAGCCGTTGCGAAGCTCATCATAGAGAATGAGCTCTATGATAAGGACTTCGTCCGCGAGAATGTTTATGGTTTTAAGGAATTCAAGAATTATGTAATTAAATTGGACCTTGACTTCGTGAAGCGCGAAACGGGTTTGAGCTGCGAAGAAATTGAGGAGTTTGCCTTCGACTTCGCTGAGAAAAAAGGTGTTATACACATCGGATACGGCTTCCAGAGGTCCTTGGGTGGTGGAGAGGCAGTGAGGGCCATCTCAATTCTCCCGGCCCTAGTCGGTCATCGCTTCGGCTTCATCTACGACATGAAAACGATAGACAAGAGCTATGCCGAAGGGGCTTTCCTGCGCACGAAGCCTGCAAAGAGAATCCCGCAGATGAAGCTTGCCGAATACATCGAGAAGGGCGAGATAAAGTTCCTCTACGTTTACAACTCCAATCCGCTGGCAAGTTTGCCGAATCAGAACAGGCTCAGGAGAGCCCTGATAGAAAACGATGTCTTTATTGTTACTCATGATATCTTCCTGACTGACACAGCCCTATTCTCTGACGTCGTCCTGCCGGCGAACACCTTCTTTGAGAGGCTCGACATAGTTGACTCCTACTATCACCGCCACGTCGCTCTAAACGAGCCAGTTGCAGAGCTTTACGGGAAATCCAACAGCGAGGTAACGAGGCTTTTGGCCAAAGCCCTTGGCATCGAGAACCCTCACCTCTACGAGAGCGACGAGGAGGTAATACAGAAGGTTCTGGAGATCAACAACCTAAGCTGGAAGGAGCTGAAAGCTAAGGGCTTCGTAAAGGTTCCAGAAAAGCCAAGGAAGTGGGAAACACCGAGTGGCAAAATCGAATTCTACTCTCGGAGGGCCACTGAGCGCGGTCTATCACCGTTTCCGGAATACAAGTCCCCACAGGGCAACTACCCACTCCGCCTGCTCAGTCCAACGCACAGGATGACGATAACGAGCCAGTACCACAACACCTACGGGATAATAGACCCAAGCCTCTATATGAACCCAGATGATGCTGAGGAGAGGGAAATCTGCGACGGAGACACCGTAGAGGTTTTCAACGACAATGGGAGGATCAAAACGACCGTGAAACTTAGTGATGACGTTCCTAAAGGCGTCGTCCTGCTCTATAAGGCCTTCTGGCCTTCTTTGCTCGGCTGGAACGTGAACTTTTTGACAAGCGATGAAACCGTCGAAAAATATGGCAACGGGTCTGCCTATCATTCAACCTGGGTTGATGTGAGAAAAGTCTGAGGTAAGATTATGCCTAGAATTTCCCCTTTCTGACAAGTTTCCTCAGCACTTTAATCACAAAATGGCAGTAAAATGAGTGTATTTTTTGCACGAACAACCCCGAGCTTATTAAGTTGATTGGATATTAGTCAAATTTGGTGCCGTTAGCAGAACCAAAAGGTTTATATATTCGAACCCAACAGGTTTATAGTGAAGACGACACACAAAAATTGGAGGTGAAGAAAGATGGTCGTCATAGGAGAAAAGTTCCCAGAGGTTGAGGTTAAGACCACCCACGGAGTGATAAAGCTTCCGGAATACTTTGCTGAGAAGGGTAAGTGGTTCATACTCTTCAGTCATCCGGCTGACTTCACCCCGGTCTGTACCACCGAGTTCTACGCCATGCAGAAGAGGGCCGAGGAGTTCAGGAAGCTTGGCGTCGAGCCCATCGGACTGAGCGTTGACCAGGTCTTCAGCCACATCAAGTGGATGGAGTGGATTAAGGATAACCTCGGCGTCGAGATCGACTTCCCCATCATAGCCGATGACCGCGGTGAGCTCGCCGACAAGCTCGGCATGATCCCGAGCGGCTCCACTATTACTGCTAGGGCAGTCTTCGTCGTCGACGACAAGGGCGTTATCAGGGCGATAGTTTACTACCCGGCCGAGGTCGGCAGGGACTGGGATGAGATACTCAGGCTCGTAAAGGCCCTCAAGACCAGCGACGAGCACGGTGTTGCTCTGCCGCACAAGTGGCCGAACAACGAGCTCATCGGTGACAAGGTCATCATCCCGCCGGCTGCCACCATCGAAGAGAAGAAGAAGCGCGAAGAAGCCAAGGCCAAGGGCGAGATCGAGTGCTACGACTGGTGGTTCTGTTACAAGAAGCTTGAGTGAAAATGGACTTTTGCCCTTCTTTTCTGATTTCTCTTCTGTTGGGCTGTAAAGCCCAAAATAAAAGCTAAAGCAAGGATTTTCAAAGCACCCTCTTCTTGAACAGCACTACAAGTGGGACAAGCCACGCTAGGTGAACCGCCAGCCCCGGCCAGAAATCGCCGTAGTCGTTGAAAGGAATCCCCTCGAAGAGCCTGTGGATCCAGTAGGTCGGAAGAAAGGCCGTGAACTTGCTCCAATCAGTTGATATGTTCCTGGCGATCACGATGAACTTTATGGCCGGCGGAAGGATTAGCAGCCAGCCGGCGACTTTTGAAACTGTCAAAGCCTGCATCCTAGTCTCCGAGAAGTCAGTTATCAACAGCGCATAGGTCCACACTTCAATGATGAAAAGTGCCATGAGCGCCAGGAGGCCTTTCCACGGAACAGTTATGTCAAGAATTTTCGGCGCTAGGCCCGTGAGGATACCCGTTACAGCAGACGCCCAGAGGAGCCGGTATGTCAAGAAGGCCTCGCTCGATATCGGAATCACCTGAAGGGCCTCTATAGTTTTCTCTTCCTTTTCGTTGGCCATCATGAAGCCAGGAATCATGCCGAAGATGAGGGGAATGAAGATGATGGAAAAGATTGCTGCAGGCGGATAGAGAACCCCCAGCCGGTCCTTGAAGTAGCGGACGACGAAAAGAAGGATTATGGTAATGATGATGCTGTAAACGAGCATCGGGTCCCTTTTCAGCATCTTCCAGTCAATCCTGTAAATGGCGAGGAACTTCTTCACAAAACTCATCTCAATCCCTCCACGGCGTATTTGTAAAAGCGGATTTTAGCGAGGTTGTATGCTACGATGCCCCAGATTACAAGGGCAATGCCCGACCACATCAGCGTTTCCCTCGCTATCTCCTCGAAGCCCGCGTGGAAGAAATAGAGTCCCGGATAGCTCGGTATAATGTAGAGCACCTTCCCCCATGGACCGCTTATGAGCCCGTGGTATGCCGCAAAGGGCAGGAAGGAAAGCACCATGACGGCCAGCAGGGGCACGAAGTAGTCGTCCAGATCCCTGTATTTTGCAGCTATCGCTATGCCGAGGAGGGTGTAGACCACCGAGACCAGCAGGGTTCCTATGAGCACGTAGGCGATTTGGACGTTGAAGCCAGCGCCGACAACCACTATCACTAGCGCCCCGATAAGAGCCAGTAAAGCCATGATGATCGTTTTGGAGAGGTAATAGTCGCGCCACTCCATCGGTGTCACGGAGAGCGCTCCAATAGTGCCGTCCTTCTTGTCGGAGAATATCGAGGTTCCAATGAACATAAAGCCGAGCAGACCTGGGTCGATAAATATGAAAAGCGGTGCCATCGTCGAGACGTACTCCTCCGGGAAGGCTCCCAGCACAACGCCGTAAGCCAGAGCCGCGAGGAAGTATATGGGGTAGGTGTAGTTCCTCATGCCCACCTTGAACTCGACCCTCATCAGCTGGGCAAAGCTCATACGAGCCTCCTCCCCGTCACCTTTAGGAATATCTCCTCTAGCGTAGGCTCCTCCGTGTTTATCCTTCGTACCTCATGGTTCCGGAGGATTTCGAGGAACTCCTCGTTCTGACCCAAACCTTCTAGCGGGAATTCCCTAACCTCAACGTTGCCACTGGCGGCATATTCAACCTTCACAACCCTCTTACCCATCTTGACCTTGAGCTTCTTCGGGCTGTCCACGAGCCTCACAGCACCGTCCACTATGAAGGCCACCCTGTCACAGAGCTCGTCCGCCACGTACATGTTGTGTGTCGTTAGAAAAATCGTCTTTCCGTTCTCTCGCATCTCCAGGAGCATGTCCTTAATCTTCCTTGCGCTTCCAGGGTCGAGACCCTCTAAAGGCTCATCGAGGAAGAGTATCTCCGGATCAGGGAGGAAGGCCCTCGCTAGGTCAAGCTTCTTCTTCATACCCTTGGAAAGGTTTCCAACCAACTGGTCTGCTTCCTTGTCAAGGCCCACCATTTTGAGCACATCCATGGGGTCGAGGTGCTTCTTGTAGAAGGAGGCAAAGAACTCAAGGTTTTCAAGGGCCGTGAGCTTCGAGTAAATTGCGGGAAACTCAAAGGAGACGCCTATTTTCTGGTAATAGTCCTTGCCCCACTTTCTCAAGTCTTTTCCAAAGACTCTAACCTCGCCTTCGTAGTCCTTGATTATCTTGACTAAGATTTTAACTGTTGTCGTTTTTCCTGCCCCGTTGGGACCCAAAAAGCCGTAGATTTCCCCTTCCTCAACGGAGAAGCTAAGGTTTTCAACGGCCCTTACTTTGCCGTAGTATTTCCTAATGTTTTCGACCTCGATAACAGGCATGCTCTCACCGGAGTGATTACGGTGGAAAACTACTTAACCTTGACCCCCGCTCTATACACGGACGTGATACACTCTTTCATTTTAAAAAGAAAATGTGAGCCTCGAATTTTACCCCTCCCTTCTGGGCTTTTCACCTAATAACCATCATCTCAATGTCGTCGAAATCCACCTTCCCCTTTCCCCATCTTCCAGCAGTGCCTCCCCAGATGGCTTTTACTTCAAACCAACCCTTTTGGACATAAACGCGTTCGCTAATCGGGGAATTTTGTGCCATCGGGTGCCTCGATTTCTTCAAAGAACGTCATAGCGTTTGGGTCGAAAGTTCCTTTGACTATGTCCTCGTTTGATGCCCCTTTAACTCTTGAAAGGGCACTCAGGACAGTCAAAATAAACTTCCCGCCGGGCTTTGGGGATTCATAAATGTTCTTGAGTATCGCCAAGTTGTGCTCTATTGGGTCGTCACTTGAACCGATTAGTGAAAAGGCATCTTCGCAGAGGCATATGGCAGCGTCAAATTCCTCCTCACGCTTAAACTTCGTGGCGTCTACTTTTATGAACTCCACTTCAACACCTTCTTTTTGAGCTCGTTTTCTTGCTTCTTCAAGCATTCCCTGGGATATCTCAATTCCTGTAACCTTGCAGCCCCTTTTTGCGAGCTCTATTGAGTGCCTTCCGACACCGCAGCCAACGTCCAGTATCTTGGCTCATTCTGGCAGCTGAAACGCTTGAAGGAACTTAAACCTGATGTCCGCTAACTTGTTCTGGTGGCTCTGACATTTCAATCCACCAGGCCTGCTAACTCCAGAATGAAACCCCGGAAACGTTCGTTCATCGGGTTTCTAAAATAGAGCTTATCCAAATCTAAGTCGATGGTGGTCGTGAAGAATTTCGACCTTTATTCGTTTCATACGCACTCAAAGGGAATTAGAAGGGGAAGTTATTGTCTTTCCATCAAAGAGAACAAGATAAAAAGCAGAGCCCAGAAACTTCAGGAGTCAGAACCCAGGAGCATCATTAGCTTCTCCTCGACCTCTTCCTTCTTCCTCACCAGATTCTGCCTTGCGATTTCATTTCCTTCTTTGAGATAAATCAGTGTGGGCACATTCATGACGTCGAACTTTTCCGCAAGCGGAAGATGCTTCTCCACGTCAACCTCCCAGAACTCCACCTCCTTATACTCCTCGCTCAGCTCGTGCATAAACGGTTCAATCATCCTGCACGGCGGACAGCCAGGAGAAGAAAACCAAAGGAGGGCATATTTTGCCCTCTCAACTTTTCCAAAGTCTCCATCAAACTCCCTGATCATCTTAACCACCTCAAATTTTAGCTTTTTTCAAAAGCAAGGAGTTTGTGACGACACTCACGCTGCTCAATGACATAGCTCCAGCAGCCCATTCTGGTCTGAAGGTGATTCCAAAGAGAACATAGGCCAGTCCAGCGGCGAAGGGTATTAGGATGGTGTTGTAGAACATTGCCCAGAAGATGTTCTGCTTAATCTTTGAGAGCGTCTTTTGGCTGAGCTTTATTGCCCTAACTACATCTCTTAAGTCGTTTTTAATCAAGACGATGTCTCCGCTCTCCATTGCTATGTCGGTTCCGGAGCTTACCGCTATGCCTATGTCAGCTTGAGCCAAAGCGGGAGCGTCGTTTATCCCATCCCCGACAAAAATGACCACTTCTCCCTTCTCCTGAAGCTTCTTTACTTCATTTGCTTTATCCTGGGGCAAAACTTCCGCTAAAACGTAATCTATGTTAAGCTGTCTAGCTATCGCTTCTGCGGTTCTTCTATTGTCGCCGGTAATCATCCCAACTTTCTTGCCCATTTTGTGAAGCTCTTCTATCGCTTCTATCGCGCCTTCTTTGATTGTGTCCGCTATTCCAATAACTCCCGCTATTTTTCTGTCAACTGCCACTATTATGGCCGTTTTAGCTTCATCTTCAAGCTTAAGGAGAGCTTTTTCAACCTCTCTGTCTATTGGATAACCATTCTCTTTGAACAGCTTTCTATTTCCGGCCAAGATTTCCTTCCCATCCACTACGGCTTTTATTCCCTTGCCGGTTATTGCCTCAAAGCTTTGGGGCTCTTTAACCTCTAATCCGAGCTCTTGAGCTTTCCTAACTATGGCCTCTCCTAGTGGGTGCTCTGAGCGCTTTTCAGCTGAAGCTACTAAGCCCAAAAGCTCTTTCTCATCCATGCCAAAAGTCACTACATCTGTAACTTCAGGCGTCCCCTTTGTTAGCGTCCCCGTCTTATCGAAGAGAACTATTGTGGCTTTCCTCGCTATTTCCAGTACTTCACCATTCTTGATTAAAATCCCCATTTCGGCACCTTTGCCCATTCCAACTGTTAAAGCCGTTGGAGTTGCCAAGCCAAAGGCACATGGGCAGGCAATCACCAAAACGCTGAGCAGTGTCGTGAAGGCGAAGAGCAGGGGCTGGTCAGCTATGAAGTACCAGTATCCAAAGGAGATTAGTGCTATTGTTAAAACGGCTGGAATGAAGTATGTAACGACTTTATCCGCTAATCTCTGAATCGGTGGTCTTGTATTTTGTGCCTCCTCAACGAGCCTAATTATTTGTGCCAGAGCTGTGTCTCTTCCGACCCTCTTTGCCTCGATTTTAAGCACGGAGTTCTTGTTAATCGTTCCACCAATAACCTCGTCACCCTTATTCTTTAAATTTGGAATTGGTTCTCCGGTGATCATCGATTCGTCAACGTAGCTTTCTCCTTCAATTACAATTCCATCAACCGGAATCCTCTCTCCAGGTTTGACTATGACAATATCGCCAACTTTAACTTCGCTTATTGGAACTTCAATCTCTTTTCCATCCCTAATTACGGTTGCCTTTTTAGCTTGAAGCCCCATGAGCTTTTTAATTGCCTCACTCGTTCTTCCTTTGGCCAAAGTCTCTAAGTAGCGTCCAAGCAAGAGGAAGGCCATTAGCAAAACGCTTGCCTCATAAAAGTTGAACTCCCTTGGAATAATTCCTATTGTGGCCAAAACGCTTGCAAAATAAGCAGAACCGATTCCCATGGAGTACATGACTTCCATGTTTAAGCTTTTGTGCTTTAATGAATTGAGAGCCTTTCCAAAGATATCCCTTCCAGCGTAGATTATTGCCAGAGTTGCCAGCAGGAATTGAACGTAAATTAAGTTGGGAATTTCAATCCCGAATCTGTGAAGCTGCATTGAGGCGAAGAGAGTTAACCCTACTCCCCAAGCAACGGCAAGTTTTTTCTTCATTTCCATCATGTGCTTCTCTCGAATCTCTTTTTCTACATCATGGCTTTCCTCACCTTCAACTCCCAAGAATTGGTAGCCAACCTCTTCAATTGCTCTCTTAATATCTTCTATGCTTACTAAACTTGGGTCATAGCTTACCTTAGCCTTCTCAGTTGCCAAATTGACCTGAGCATCTAAAACTCCAGGGAGCTCTTTAAGAGCTACTTCAATGGTTTTGACACACATTGCACAGGTCATTCCACCGATCTTTATTATCGCGTCTCTCTTTTCTCGAACCACCTGATAGCCAAGCTCTTCAATTGTCTTTATAATCTGATTCAGGCTGACCCTTGACTCATCGAAGTCCACGTAAACATTCTCAGAGTTTAAATTGGCTCTGGCGTCTTTAACCCCATCAAGCTCTTTCAGAGCTGTTTCTATGGTTTTTACGCACATGGCACACGTCATCCCATTAACCTTAAGCGTAAGCTTCATAACTATCACCGATGTTTACTTAACAGCACACTTTAAGGGCATTATTTCTACCAAAGTGTAAACGCTAACCGAAGAATTTTTATATTTTGAAAACAAACGACTCGTAGGTGTTTATCATGACAAAGCTAGATGAACTGGATTTGAAGCTGATATATCTTCTCATGGACAACTCAAGATTAAGCATCTCCGAACTCGCGGAAAGACTCAGCGTCAGCAGGCCAACTGTTAAGACGAGGCTAGAAAAACTTGAGAAAGAAGGAATTATTCAGCGTTACACGATTAAACTCCACCCAGAACTCCAGAAGGCCCACAACGTCGTTGCCCTGATAATCAAAACTGACAAGCCAGAGAAGCTTCGAGAGTTCGAGGAAATCATCGAGATCAACCGCTTCACGAGTAAGAAGTATCTCATAAAAGTGGCTGTCGAAGATATGGAGGGACTGAGAAACGTAATAGAAGGTGCCGGTTTTGAGGTACTTGAGATAATGCCTATCCTAGAGAGCATTGAGAAAGAACATCCTCCCAAGGTCAAGGTTCCATTCAAATGCGACTACTGCGGCAAGGAGATAGTCGATGAGCCGATAGTTTACAAATATCGCAACAGGGTTTACTTCTTCTGCTGCCCTACCTGTTTGAGAGAATTCAAGAGGACAAGGGAGAACATAGAAAAGCTCAAGCTAAAAGAACACGAAATAGAACATAGTCATGAACACCATAAGCATTAAATAAAAAAGAAATGATTTAGAGCGAAGTTCACTCACTCTTCCCAATCTTCAATACCCATTACTCTTTCGCAGTACTCGTGCCTCTCCCTCCACCAGCTTCCCATGTACTTCTCCATTATTGACTCCATTTCCTCCTCCATCTCCTCATGAATCTCGGCGAAGTCCCCACTCTCCATGTACTGCACCATTTCCACATAGATGTCTTCGTCCATCATGCCCGGTCCATGAGCAATGCCCATCATTGGACCAAAGCCTCCTGGGAAGCCCCTGTATCCATCCCAGCTGAACGGCCCTGAATGCGCTAGACCGTATGGGACCGCAATGAGAGCCCCAATTATGAATCCGATCAACAGTGACTTCCACTCCATTTTGCATCACCTTTCTGTTGTTTTCATAGTACCCTATGAGGGAAAGGCTAATAGGCTTATTATTTGCAATGTGAGAAATGATTTTGAGAGAATTTGCTGAAGTGTAAGAATAAACCAAATCAAAAGTTTTCACAACTACAACATGATGAAAATGGAGAAGACTGCCAAAAAATATGATAGGTTTTCAAAAATTTACGACCTTTTCGAGAGCCCAATGGAAGTGATGGCTTTCTCAAAGTACAGAAAGAAAGCCCTAAGTATTGCTAAAGGAAAAGTCCTCGAGATAGGAGTTGGGACTGGAAAGAATCTTCCATATTACCCTAAAGATGTCGAAGTAATTGGCATAGACTTCAGCAGAGGGATGCTCGAAAAAGCGGAAAGAAGGAGAAAAGAGCTCGGTTTAAAAAATGTCAAGCTCCTCCTAATGGACGCCCAAAAGTTAGAGTTTGAAGACAACACTTTTGACACGGTTGTGAGCACTTTCGTGTTTTGTACAGTTCCAGACCCCGTCAAAGGGCTGAAAGAAGCCTATAGAGTCTTAAAACCTGGAGGGAAGACAATATTTCTGGAACACATGAAAAGTGAGTCAAAGCTTTTGAACATTCCACTCTACTTGATGGATCCGATAATGAAAGCCCTAGTGGGCACTTCGATGGTGAGAGAAACGCAAAAGAATATTGAAAAGGTTGGCTTCAAGATAGAAAAGGTTGAAAATCTCTTCTTCGACATCGTGAGGTTAATTGTTGCCACAAAATAGTTTAAAAGAGAGCCTTCAGCCCCCTAAGAGCTTTCTCTTCCTTCTTTCATACTCCTCGTCGTCTATCTCTCCCCTTGCGTATTTTTCATCGAGTATTTCAAGGGCGCTCTTTTTTGACGTTTTTGTGATTCCGCCTGAGCTCTGCTCCACGAGCCACTTAATGAGCCACACTATCCCAACTATTATCAGTATCCAGAACAGGAGCATGAATATTGCCCCAAACCAGCCGAAGTAGCCAAATCCAATCATGTCGTGCCACCCCCATTCACTTTCTCCAAACGTAGGTTAAAAAACCCGAGTTAACGCTTTCAAACATCATTTTGATCGCCTCAGTTACTACTCATTGACAAAGGATATAGCTCTTATTCTTTACAGAAGTGAAATATAGCATCCAAAAATTTCAAAAAAAGAAAAAGAAGACTGCCTCAGACTTTCAAAAACTTCGCGTTTATAGCGACTATCACCGTGCTCAAGCTCATCAGCAAAGCACCTACTGCTGGACTTAACAGTATTCCATAGTTGTAAAGCGCCCCTGCTGCCAAAGGAATTGCGAATGTGTTGTAGCCAGTTGCCCATGCCAAATTCTGCACCATCTTCCTATAGGTTGCCCTTGCAAGGTGTATCGCTGTTATGACGTCTCTCGGATCGTTTTTAACCAAGATTATATCGGCACTCTCTATTGCCACATCGGTTCCTGCTCCGATTGCTATACCCACATCAGCCTGGATTAGTGCTGGAGCATCATTTATTCCATCCCCAACCATTGCCACGACGAAGCCTTTTTCTTGAAGCTCCTTAACTTTCTCGGACTTCTGATGGGGCAGAACTTCAGCAAAGTAGCCATCCAGACCAAGATCCTCTGCAACCCACTTTGCAACTTTAGCGTTGTCTCCTGTGAGCATGTAAGCTTTAATCCCAATCTCGTGGAGTTTCTTTATCGCCTCTCTCGACTCAGGCCTTATCTTATCGGCTAAAGCCAAGGCACCAATCAGCTTTCCACTGATGATTAAGAACACCACAGTCTTACCCTGATCTAGCACCTTGTTGACGCGCTCGTCCTCCCTCCACAGGTTGTTCTCTTTGAGGAATCCTGGACTGACCACGAAAACTTCTTTTCCGTTGATGACGCCTTGGACACCTTTGCCCGGTAGAACCTTTGATTCTCTAACCTCGTAAACCTCAAGGCCGAGCTCTTTCGCCCTCTCAACTATCCCCTGCGCTATCGGGTGTGATGAGTGGCTCTCCAGCGCTGCCGCGTACCGCAGGATTTCTTCCTCCTCCAGCTCATCCAGTGGAATTACATCTGTTACCTCGAATTTTCCTTCGGTCAAGGTTCCCGTCTTGTCAAAGACAACTACCTGAACATCCTTTGCCCTCTCAAAGGCTTCTCTATTCCTAATGAGTATTCCCTTCCTCGCTGATATTGACGTTGACACTGAGACTACTAAAGGAACAGCCAATCCCAAAGCGTGGGGGCATGTAATTACCATCACGGTGACCATTCTCTCCAAAGCGAACACAAACGGCTTCCCTAAGTAGAGCCAAGTTCCTAAAGTTACGCTTCCAGCGGTTATTGCAATGAGTGTAAGCCAAAAAGCTGCCCGGTTAGCTAAATTTTGAGTCCTCGACCTCGTTTCTTGGGCCTGCTTTACAAGCTCAACCACCTGCATCAAGTAGGTCTCTTTTCCAGTCTTCTCGATCCTGACTTTAATCGAGCCCTCTAGGTTTATTGAACCACCTATAACAATGTCGCCGGGTTTCTTATAGACAGGTTTTGACTCACCGGTGAGCATTGCCTCGTTTACACTCGTCTCACCCTCAATTATGATGCCATCAGAGGGTATCTTTTCCCCAGGTTTAACTAGGACTATATCTCCTTTCTTAAGCTGGCTCACTGGGACGTCTTTTATTCCCTCAGGAGTTATTAAGTGGGCATCAGTTGGCATGAGCTTTATTAGCTCCTCTAAAGCCCTCGAAGCGCCGAGAACAGAACGCATCTCTATGTAGTGCCCCAAAAGCATAATGTCAATAAGCGTCGCAAGCTCCCAGTAGAAGGTCTTTCCGGGCAATCCAAAGGTCACAGCAGAGCTGTAAAAGAAGGCAACTGTGATTGCCAGAGCAATTAGCGTCATCATTCCTGGGGTTTTCTTCTTAAGTTCATCTCTCATTCCCGTTAGGAATGGCTTCCCACCGTAGAAGTAGACCACTGTCGATAGCGCAAAGAGAACATATCTATCGCCCGTGAACGTGAATGTAAAACCAAGGAACTTTTGAATCAGCGGAGATAGGAGCAGTATTGGAATCGTAAGTATGGCAGAAACTATAAATCTCTTCTTAAAATCCTCCATCATCATTCTATGGTGATCCGCATGCGAATGCTTGTGTTCTCCATGCTCAGGTTCATGAGCAGCGTGTTCATGCTTTTCTTCCTCCATCTTGTGTCTATGCATTTCATGCTCTCCATGTTCTATATGTTCATGCTTTTCGCTTTCCTCATGTTGGTGCATCATCATTTCTTTGTGCTCTTCATGGGTGTGCTCATTGTGAGCCTTTTTTTCATCTTCCATATTAATCACCATCATTAATTTCTAACTAACAAAAAATATTTAACCATTTTTCATACAAAATGGAAAATCCAAGCCGGACCGGCGCACAAGAAATAAAGAGAAAAGTTTCCAAAGTGAGCACCTACCGATAAAAGCATTTTTGAATTTGGCATAACATTCCGGTTTGTCACATATACCTACTGTATATCACGCTTTATTCCAATAACAATCTCTCCGAGCAACCCAAATAATTTCACCTCTTCTTTGTACTTTATCTCAAATCCAGCCTCTCTTATTGATAGATATGCCTACAGTCAATATATTGGGGAAATTTTTCGTGAAGCCACTCATAAAGCCTCAGCAAAACATTCCCACCTTCTTTTGACATGCTGACAACTCCAAGCCTCCCACCAGGTTTTAGAACCTTTTAATCTCGTTAAGAACTTTTGGAATTTCGGGTGTGTCAAAAAGTTCAAGGGTGAAGCTCATGAAAACAGCATCGAATTTATTGTCTTCATAGGGCAATTTTGATGCGTTTCACAATACAACTCGACTCTATCTAAAAGTCCAGCTTTTTCAAGTCTCCGTTTACTAACTTCCAGTATCCCAGAAGAAATGTCAATACCGTAAACCTTTCCTTCCTCACCCACTAACTCAGCCATTTTCTTCAAGCAGTGCCCAGTTCCAAAGCCAATCTCCAGAACGATTTCCCTTTTTAATGTCCAACAGCTCCAATGCCCTGTCCCTATATTTTTCTCAAATAATGCAAAACAATCGTAAAATCGGATGATCTTATCGTAAGCCTTTTTGCATGAGCCTTGTTCTATATACCCGTAATACCTTGCGATTTTTTGAATTCATTCTGTTCACCTTTTGTAGTTTTGTATTCCAGATTATTTACTCCTCCATGTGCTTAAGCGCAACCTTCAAAATCTCCCTTATATGCTCGTCATCCAGGCGATAGAAGACGTTTTTTCCGTCCTTCCTGTATGTAACGATTTTTCTATCCTTCAAGATTCTAGGCTGGTGAGATATAGCTGAAACTGACAGGCCGGTAATGTTCGATAAATCGCACGTGCAGAGTTCATCCTCCAGCAGTGCGAAAAGTATCTTAAGCCTTGTGGGGTTGCCTAAAGCGTCAAAGAAATATTATTATAAAGATTTCTGAACAGAAGTAAGTAAAGTCACTCTAAAGAGAGCAGATATACTCCAAAGAGCATTAAAACGCCAAAAAATGCTTTAATTGCTGTAAAGCTCTCCCCAAGGACTAAAAAAGCAAAGAGAGCACCAATTAGTGAGGAAGTTGAAAAAATTGCCCCTGTTTTCATAGCCCCAATTTCTCTTAGAGCAAATAGAAATAGCACGATGGAGAAGCCTAAGCTAAACGCACCGACAGTTAAAATGTATGGAAAGCTTTGAAGCGGGATATAGAAGGGAATTCCAATTAGAGAAGCCAAAATTAATAGCGCACTCCCTCCAAACAGCCCCTTTAGTGAAGTTACCAAGAGCAAATCCCTCTTAACGCTTAGCAACTTGCTCAAATTATTGTCTATCGCCCATGAAAGACCTGCCAAGATTATTAAAATGTTCCCAAGGATGCCCTTGCTCAGCTCCACTTCCCTAAAGTTTCCCGTCGAGATTACAGCAGCTCCAATTAAGATTAAGAGAATTCCAAGAATGCTTCTTCTTGAAGCTTTCTCTTTAAAGATTAAGAGAGCGATTAAAACTGTGAACAATGTTTCAGTATTGAGTAGAAGGGATGCATTGACCGCTGTTGTTTTATCAAGTCCAAACATAAAGGAGAGTGGTGCCAAAAAAGAGCCAAAGAGCACTATAAAAGCTAATAGCAGGAGGTCTCGCCTTGAGAAGTGTTCTTGGGTTTTAACTTTAAATTCAAGCCTTTCAAGGATTTTATCCTTAAGTGGTGTGAAACGGAGAAGCATTAGAACTATTCCAGCCGTTAGATAAATGCTCCCTGCTACAATCATTGGATGGACATCTCTAAGGGAGATCTTGTTCAGCGTTGAGCTTATTCCAAAGAGCAGTGCTGCTAAGAGAGCGCTCACATAGCCATAATGGTGGGTCATGTAGTAAATCTAAAATAAAGCCCTTATAAGTTTAGTTCACACGAAAAAGAGAAAGGTAATACAAAATTGCACTCTTTCAGCTAAAGTGTCACGCTAGTCAACAAAGAATTCCACGCCAAACCAGAGTCGGCAGAAAGAGCATTACCGCCAATTGATAATAATATATTATAATATTAATAATGCATGTCCATTCATCAACAGTACCTCATAAAAGAAAAGAAGATTAATGGCAGCAACAGCCGTGCCCTCTGCCATGTTTATGACTATGAGAATGCATAACGTACTCGTGCTTCATTCCCTCTTCCTTGACGTATTTCTCAGGATTTGCTTCAAATTGAGCTTTGCAGTGTGAAGAGCAGAAGTAGTAAGTCTTTCCACCATACTCTACTTTGAACTCGGTCTCTTCACTAACTTCCATTCCGCAGACTGGGTCTGTGGGCATCTTAAGCCACCTCCACCTCATAGCCGAACTTCGCTACGGCGTTGATTAGATCCTCGATCTTGAGCTTCGACTCATCGTACTCGACGACCGCGGTCTTGTTCTCGAGGCTAACTTCTGCTTTGGCGCCAATCTTCTCCAGGGCCCTCCTGATGGTCATCACACAGTGCCCGCAGCTCATATTGTTAATCTTCAAAACAACTTTCGCCATTTCAATCACCTGTACTAACTAAGCGCGAAAGCTTATTGTCCTTATTCTTTACAGGGTGAAAAGAGGATGGAGAGAAAACTTCAAAAACTGAAAATCACAGGGAGTCAATGATTTTCTTGAGCTTTTCCTCTATTGGCTCCATAAGCTCCACGACTTTCTCCCCGGCTACCTTCCAAGCGATGCTTGGCAGGGCGACTCCAAGATAGTTTCCGTCCTCCTTCCGGTAGCCAAAGCCAGTACAGGGTAGGAGGGCGCCGATGTTTGGGTCAATCTTCACGAGCTCCTCCACCAGCTCACTGTGGCAGATGAATAGCAGGTGATAGTCCGCTATTATGCCGTTTTCACCTTCGGTTATTGCAACCGGAATCCTCTCGCCTATCAGAAGGAACCCCCCCTCCTCGAGCTTCTCCTTAAAGCGCTCCCATACGAAATCTAGATCCTCCTCAAACCTCCTGACGTAGTAGAACTCCATCACTATCACCCTGTCTCCACCATTATGCACTTTATAAAACTGTACTCCACGCCTTGGCTCTCCAAAAACTCCCTAATCTCTTCGCTCTCAGCTCCTGGCTGGAACCACAGCCTTCTGAAACCGGCTTCAACGGCTTCCTTTGCCACCTGAATGCCAACTTTGGGAGGGACGACAAAGACTATCACATCCACATCTTTCGGGAGCTCCCTAACGCTTCTGTAGCACTTTAATCCTTCAATCTCGTCGTAGTTGGGATTAACGGGCAGAACCTCAAAGCCCTTTCTCATTAAATCTCTTAGGATTATGTTGCCGTATTTGGCTGGATTCGGGCTTGCCCCCACCAGGGCGATCCGCTTAAAACTCCGCACGCCCATTTTCTTCACCTGACTTGAACTCAGATTCATGCTTTTTATGCATTGCTGGACAAAAATGGGTAAAAAAGCTAAACGCTACTTTTGAGTCCTGCATCTTCAGGATTCAACAAAGGCTCCTTCCTGTAGGCCCTGAGCACAAGGTACAGGGCTAGGAGGAGGTAACCAAACTGCACTATTATCCTTCCCCACTCCATGCTCGTCGAGTATCCAAAGAGCACTGCAAAGAGGGAACCTATTGCTCCCTTGTGGTGCCACACGCTGTCGCTTGGAATGCCGAGGTCGTACGCGGTTTCACCTATAAATCCCAAATCCATTCCTTCCTCCTCAGCCCACTCTATGAGCTCATGGGTCCCGTAACCTGCCATGCCAGCAGCGACGAAGACAAGGAGTATCGAGCTGTAGTAGAAAAATGTCCTCAGGTTTATCTTCATGCCCACTCCGTAGATGAGGTATGCAAGTATAAATGCACTGACTAAGCCAGTTATAAGGCCAAGGAGCGTGCCGCCGAAGTCTTGAGTCATGAAGGGCGTGAGGAACAGGACAGTCTCAAGTCCCTCCCTGAAGACAACTATGAACGTAAAGCCGATTAATGCCAAGGGAGATATCGCGGTGCTCACCTTGCTCTCTATCTCGGTCCGGATGTTCTTCCCCTTGGTAGCCATCCAGTATATCATGCTCGTGAGGACTATCACAGCCAGGTAGGAAGCCAGGCCCTCAAAAAGCTCCTTCTCTTCTAGGCCCCCATAGAGCCCCAGTATCGCGGCTCCGAGGATAATACTAGCCAGCAGGGAAAGTCCCACGCCGATCCAGACGTTTTTTATCTGTTCAGTCCGGTTGGTTCTCCTTAAATAGGCAACTATTATTGCGACTATTATGGCGGCCTCGAGGGCCTCTCTGAAGGTTATGAGGAAAGCGCCAGCGTTCATTACTCCACCCCCAAAATTTTTAGGCCAGTCTAAAATCTCTCGGATAACTTATGAAGTTTATCTTTGCCAAATTGAAGTTTCGGACGTAGGGATGAAAACGCCTGCGTTCAGGAAGGGAGACACTTCAAAAGCAAAACCCAGTGGTTTGGATATCGAACTTGAGTTTCAGACAATTCGCAATAACTGCCCAGGTATGGGCATGCCCATGTCTGTCACCTGCTTAATGTGAGAAAGAAACGGCTCAAAATTTACAAAATGGAAAAAGGGGGTTAAATCTTTCCAACTAAATCGAGGCTAACCTCGAGGGTCTCCTTACCGGGCTCCCAGCTAGCCGGGCACACCTGTCCAGGGTGCTCCCTCACATACTTAGAGGCCCTGAGCCTTCTCAGTATCTCCTTCGCGCTCCTGCCTATGCTCAAATCGTGCATCTCCATGTGGACGACTTTTCCGTCAGGGTCTATGATAAAGGTCGCCCTCCAGGAGACGCCCTCGTCCTCGATGTAAGTGCCGAAGAGGCGGCATATCTTTCCCGCTGGGTCGGCGAGCATTGGGTACTTTATCTTCTTGATCGCGGGAGAAGTGTCGTGCCAGGCCTTGTGGACGTAGGCAGTGTCCGTTGAAACGCTCAGGATCTCGGCGCCTTCCTTCTTGAACTCTTCGTAGTATTCAGCAAGCTCTTCAAGCTCCGTCGGGCAGACGAAGGTGAAGTCAGCCGGATAAAACGCCAAAACAACCCACTTGCCCCTGTAGTCCGAAAGCTTAACCTTCTCTATTGCGTCCTTTTCCGGAAGGTAAGCATCTGTCTCAAAGTCCGGGACGATTTCTCCAACTTTCACCATCTTTCAAACACCTCGGGACTATGTTGGGAAACCTAACTTATATAGGTTTGCCTAACAAAGTGAAAAGTTCCAAAATCGAAAGTATTGCATTTTGGAGGACAAATTTAAATATCCCAAAAGCGAACTTCGTCCGGGGATAAGATGAAGGTTAAGATAGTTCTCGGAACGGCAAGGGAAGGTAGGAAAAGCGAGAAAGTTGCGAGGTACCTCGTGAAGAAGGCCCAAGAATTCGGCTGGGACGCTGAGCTGATAGACGTCCGCGATTACCTCCTCGCCTATACCCACCGCTGGAGGATCACACCGAAGATGAAAAAATACCGGGAGAAGATTCTTGAAGCGGATGCGCTTATCATAGTCGCACCCGAGTACAACGGGAGCTATCCCGGCGAGCTCAAGATACTCCTGGACACAATTTACGACGAGTACGAGGCTTTACCGGTTGGAATATGTACCGTCTCAAGCGTTACCGGCGGCGTTAGGCTGCTGATGGAGCTGAGAACCGCGTCGCTTAACTACCGCATGCTCCCAGTTGCACAGGTTCTGTTCTACAACGTGGACGACATATTCGAGGGCGAAGAGCTAAAGGGCGAGAAGTATGAGGAGAGGGTTGGAAGGCTCTTCGGGACTCTCGAAAAGTACGCAAAGGCCCTGAAGCCGATAAGGGACGAAGTAAGAGAAAAACCCAGAGAAAAGGAGCGGGGAACTATGGGGTCGTAGTTGTATATCCCCGGAGAGACCGCCTTGGATGGGTCGCCCAAGTCGCTGAGTGGGTTATGGAAGAAGGAAAACCACTGATTCCTGCTTATTCTCTAGGCTACGAAGAGCCGTAGGTTATCAGACCGGCGATTCCGGAGTACTTAAGCGTCTTCACCCCAAAACCCCAGGGTAGGTTTGCCGTCACCTGGTATAAGCGCGTTCCGTGTGAATACGGAACAAAAGAAGAAAAAGTCAAAGCAGGCCCTCGATGAGCTCCAATATGTTGCCCCTGGCCTTGCCCCTGAGGCGCTCCAGGTGGTCGCTCAAGGCCTCACCGATGCCGTGAATGAATAGGTTCAATGCCTCCTCACTCTCAAGTCCGCGCGAGCGGAGGTAAAAGAGGGCATCCTCATCGAACTGCCTCACCGCGGATGAGTGGGCGGCGGCTTCGATTTCTCCGGTATCGACCTCAAGCATCGGCACGCTCACACCGAGGGAGCCCTCGTCCATGATGGTTATCTGCGAAATTACCTCGCTCACCGAGTTCTTCGCACTCTCGAAGACCTTCGCGACGCCCCTGTGGACGGCCCAGCCGTTCTGGTAAGAGAACCCGTGAACCCTGGTCTCGCTGATGGTTCTCTCGCCGTACTGTAGGACGTTAGTGAGGTAGTCAACGGAAGAGCCCACCGCTATAGGCATGCCCCTCAGGATAAGCTCGCTCTTTGCTCCTTCTAGAGAGTAGTCCTCGCGGTGGTGGCTCATCTTGCCGCCGCTGATAACGGTGAAGGCTTTGACTCTGGTTCCTTCGCTGAGGCTCGCCCTCAGGAGGTAGTGCGACAAGCTTTTGTGCTTCCCGACAGTGAGTATCTCAAGCTCGGCGTTTTTGGCTTTAAGCTCGACCACTAGGGATTTTGTTCCTTCTTTGCTCAAATCGTGGATGATTATCGGCGCCTTCACGTCCTCGGCCTCTATGCTGATGTGGTGGCTAATGAAGGCCTTCTCCGATAGGTGCGATACTACCACAAGCGGCTCGAGGAGGTCTTCGGTTATCCTCAGCCTGTAGGACTTCTTGAGTGCATAAAAGTGGAAGCCAAGGATTCTTGACTCCTCCGGACTTGAGAGGCCAAGCGTCCCCTCAGTTAGCTCAACGCCGGCTGGAAGGTTAAAGCTCGCTACACTTCCTGAGAGGAGGACGTGCGCCTTAATTTTCACTTCTCCGGCCTTTGCCTCCGTCGGGAGCCCAAGTGGTGAGTTCTCCTCGAAGAGCTTCCACTTGGTGTAGCTCTTTATGGTCGGGCTGTCACCGTACTTCTGGTACTCAAGGGCTTCAAGCTTCTCAAGAGTTATTTTTGGAAGCATGGAATGCATCAGCCAACACCCCCAACCTCACTGAACTCCAGCTCTATGACCTTCTTGAGCACCTCAACGTACTCGAAAGGCAACCCCTCAAGGATTTCGCTAATGAAGCCAAGCACTATAAGGCTCTTCGCTTCCTCCTCACCTATTCCGCGCGAGTTCATGTAGAAGAGCTTGTCCTCGCCGAGCTTTCCAGTGGTGGCTTCGTGGATTATGCTCGCGCTTGGCTCGTCGTTCTGGTTGTGTGGATAGGTGTAGGCCTTGCTCTCCTCGTCGAGTATGAGTGAGTCACAAGATACCGTCGCCGTCGAATTTTTAGCTCCCTTCAAGATCCTCACCAGTCCGCGATAGATGTTGATTCCGCCGTTGGCGCTTATGCTCTTCGAGACTATCTTGGAGCTAGTGTTGGGTGCGAGGTGCCAGGTTTTGGCCCCGGTGTCCTTCATGAAGGGCCCGTTGCTGAGCGAAACGACATATTGAGCCGTCCTCGCCCCTTCTCCCTTCAGGACGCTCGACGGGTATGTGTAGGTTATCTTACTTCCTATACTCCCCTCAATCCACTCGACGTAGGCGTTCTCCTCGATTATCGCGCGCTTGTTGTTGAAGTTGATGACGTTCCTGCTCCAGTTCTGTATCGTGGTGAACTTGACGGTCGCTCCCTTGTGGGCGTATATCTCGACCATTCCGTCGTGGAAGGAGAAGCCCTTGTACATCGGCGCAGAACAGCCTTCTATGAAGTGGATGTAGCTCCCCTCGTCAGCAACTAGGAGAGTGTGCTCGAACTGTCCTTCCAAAGCCGAGCCTATGACGAAGAATGCCTCAACCGGAAAAGGTATCCTAACGCCCTTCGGGACGTAGATGAAAACTCCACCGCTCCAGAGAGCGTGATGCAGTGCCGAAAACTTGTGCTCTCCGGCCGGAAAGACTCTACCAAAGTACCTCTTTACGAGATCAGGGTATTTCTGGACGGCTTCCTCCATCGGGAGCATGATTATGCCCATCTTCTCGAACTCGGCCTTGAGGTTAGAGTAGACGCTTTCGCTGTCGAAGACAGCCGTTAAGCCAGAGAGGAACTTTTTCTCTATCTCAGGAATGTTCAGGCGCTCGAAGGTTCTCCTTATGTTCTCGGGCAGGTCCTCCCAGTCCCTGACCTCGTTGCCGATCTCGGGCTTGGAGTATAGGGTGAGGCTTTCAAGGTCGAGCTCCTCAACGCCGACTACCCATTTAGGCATGGGGAGCTTGTGGAACAGCTCAAGAGCTTTGAGCCTGTGCCTGAGCATCCATTCTGGCTCGTTCTTTATGCGCGAAAGCTCCTCTATCATGTCCCTGGTCAGCTCGCCTTTCAGCTCGATTTCCTTAGGATATGGCACTGCCGTACCAAGGATTTCCTCCAGCGAGCCGGCCTTGAGGATCTCCTCAAGCCTTGTCTGCCCTGTCATTGTCTTTCACCGCCGCGAAGCCTTTCTCTTCAATGAGTTTTACAAGCTCCATTCCGCCAGAAACGACAAGCCGCCCATCCTTGATGATGTGAACTCTCTGGGGATTGAGGTACTCTAGTATCCTGCCGTAGTGCGTGATTAGGAGTATGCTCGTCCCCTCGCGGTGGAGTTTGGCTATTATTCCCGCTATGACTTTGAGAGAATCGACGTCAACACCGCTGTCGGGTTCGTCGAGGATAAGAAGCTTCGGCTTCACAAGGTACGCCTGGAGCATCTCAAGCTTCTTCCTCTCACCGCCGGAGAAGCCGACGTTGAGCTCCCTTGAGAGCATCGAGCTGTCGAAGCCAAGCTCCTCAACGGCCCTAAATATCATGTCGTAGGCCTCAACCTCGTCAATGCCCCTGAGGTTCTTGAGCATCCTCTGGAAGAACTGTATGACCTTAACCCCCTCGACTTCAACGGGGTGCTGGAAGCTGAGGAATATGCCCTTCTTAGCCCTATCTTCCGGCTTTGTGTGGGTTATGTCCGCTCCTTCGAAGAGTATCCTTCCCTTGACAACCTCGTACTTCGGATGTCCGGCAATCGTGAGGGCTAAAGTAGATTTTCCGCTTCCGTTGGGTCCCATGACCACGTGAAGCTCTCCTCCACCCAGTTCAAAGCTTACTCCCCGGAGTATTCCCTTGTCCGCAACCTTAACATGGAGATTTTCCACCTTTAGCATAACCATCACCGTCCTTTCTTTACCCGAGTTTGTGTAGAAACGCACACTTTTAAAACCTTTCTTCACAAATTTGTATACTTAAGAAATCCAGAAAAGGTAGAACCAATGCAAAATGCAAAAGAGAGGCAGTGGAAAAGACAGGCAGAGGATTTAGCCCTCTGACTGGAGGAGCAGGCCCGGAAGCTGCGGCTGCCTCTGGCCGAGCTCTTGGTCGAGCATGAAGAGAACCTGCGGACTGTCCTTTGCAAACTTGAGCTTATCAACGATCTTCTTGACGCTTGCCTCCTCCTCGACCTGCTCGTTGATGAACCACTCCAAAAATGCCCTCGTTGAGTAGTCCTTCTCCTCCTCGGCCAGAGCAGCGAGCTCGTTTATGCACTTGCTTATGAACTGCTCGTGCTCGTATGCCGCCTCAAATGCTGCCAGCGGAGACTCCCACTCTTTCGGTGGCTCCTTTACGGCCTTCAACTCGACCCTCCCATTTCTGTCGTAAATGTAGTTGTAGAATCTTAGGGCGTGGCCAAGTTCCTCCTCGGCCTGGGCCTTCATCCAGTTGGCAAACCCTTCCAAGTTGAGGTCCTCGAAATAGGCTGCCATTGCAAAGTACAAGTATGCAGAATAAAGTTCTCTGTTAAGTTGTTCATTTAGAGCTTTCAACATTCTTTCACTCAGCATGGCCATCACCCTCCTATAGTTACACCCGGTTACTTTAAAAGATTTCTCCTCAGATTTTTGAAAAACTTTAAATTATTCCTTCCTTTTCCAAAATATCCAAGATCTTCAAGAATTCCCCATACTTCCCCTGAGTTACAACTCTCTCTGGTCTGAAGGGACAATCACAGTAAGGGTACTCTAAAAAGGCTTGATATGTGCCAATTTCCCTCGCTATCTTAACTATCTCTTCCTTGTCCATACCTAAAAGCGGCCTGTGTACTGGAAAGCGGACGCTCATGGTCTCAAAGTAAAGGTTAGCCAGTGTCTGAGAAGCCACTTGGCCAAGGGAATCCCCAGTAACAATGCCCAGCGCACCTTCTTCCCTTGCTATCTCCGCGGCTCTCCTCAGCATAGCGACCTTGCACAGGACGCATGTCCATTCCAGCATGTTTATCCTGCTGAGGACGGCCACGTAGGGTCTCAGAACTTCAAAGTGGTTCTCCACAATGAGCTCAATGTCTTTTGGGGAGTAATCATTGAGTATCTCAACGGTTTTCTCAACAACATTCTTTGCGTTCTTTCCCTGGTCAAAATGGACCGCTATTATTTCTGCACCCCTCTTCATCATGAGGAATGCGGCAACGGGTGAATCTATGCCTCCGCTGAGCAGAACCACAACCTTCCCCTGCGTGCCAACTGGAAGCCCACCGACTCCTTTAATCTTCTCAAAGAAGACGTAGGCCTTTCCCTTTATAATTTCAATTCCTATCGTGAGCTCGGGGTTTTCCAGATCTACTTTCCAGCCGAATTCTCTCACAATGAACGCCCCTATTTCCCTGTTAACCTCAACAGAAGTCTTGAGGAACGCCTTATCCAGCCGCTGGGTTTCCACCTTAAAGCTTCTCGGATTCAGGCCTTTCAGGGCTTCTTTCAGATAGTCCGGCACTTCCTCGTAGTTCATCTCCCTCGCAGGCGAAACCGAAACAACGCCCGGGACTTTTGCAATAATCTCAGCCGCTTCATCGGGGGCCTCAATGAGGATTCGTCCTCTAATCAACCTCGCCTTTGCTTTAATCCCTTTCCTCTCTAAGGCAGCGAGGATGTTCTCTACGAGCCTCCTTTCAAACTCTCTTCTTTTGCCCCCCTTTACTGCTATCTCGCCATAGCGTACCAGTATCATCTCAACCACCCAAATAGCGTGCAAAGAAGTTTTTGGCTTCCTTTTCGTCCTCAGCACCGCGGATTATCATCCTGCCGCTCGTAAATATCAGGATCTCAGCGTAGTCGTCCTCGAACTGGATGAACTGCGACGTCTTGATATACTCAATGCCGAGGGCATCGAGCCTCTTGGCGAGCTCATCAAGGTCTATGCTCATCCGTTCGGGGGGAGTTATTTGAATCGAACCGTCACACATGTGCTCTATCTTCATCTGCTTCTCCAGGAACGTGAAGTTGTGCCTGACACAGACCTCACAGTCCTCCCTCCTCGGGATCTCCACCTTCTCAAAGTCGAGTGTCTTGGTGTCGAAGAAAATCAGCTCACTCTTCACTTCCCCACCTAAGAGAATCTTAGCCGCTAGAGTGACGGCCAGCGAAGCAGCCAGGGGAGGAACGTAGCTCATAATCCCTGCGACGGCGCACGTTGGCATGGGTCTTGAGGGCAGCTTCGGCATCAAACAGCGGAAACAGGCAGTCTTTCCTGGAATTATGGGCATCAAGTTACCGTAAGTCGCCAAGATACCGACGTAAATCCACGGTTTGTTGCTCTTCACCGCATAGTCGTTTATTACCTGTCTCGTGTAAATGTTGTCCGTTCCGTCTATAATGAGGTCAGCTTCGTCCAGAAGGTGCACCGTTGACGGGTTTAAGTCCTCAAAGTAGCCAATAACGTTCTCAAAGCGCTCCTTCAGGACTTCCACTTTGGGCTTTCCTACATCATCACTCGTATATATAGTCCTCGGAAGGTCGCTCTCGTCTACGAAGTCTCTGTCTACCACTATTATTCTTCCAACGCCCAGTTTGTGGAGGAAGTAGACCTCCCAGCTCCCCAGTGCTCCGGCACCTACAACTGCAACCGTGCTCTCGCCGAGCTTTCTTTGGCCATCCATACCGATTATCGGGAAGTGCCTCGAAAAGTCCATCTTTACATCCACCATGCTCCCACCATTGGAGGCTTCTACGAGGCTCAAAAAAGGCTTTTGAAAACCAAAAGTTCTGGACAGTTCTGGGAAATACCAACTTCGGAAAAGGATATTAATGGATTCCAGGAAATTCTTGTCGGTGGTGGCATGGAGTTCTTCGAAGTGTTGAGAAAAAGGAGGAGTATAAGGCGCTTTCAGGATAAGAAAGTCCCGGGGGAGCTGGTAGAAAAGCTTCTTAAGGCTGCTTTCCTTTCACCGAGTTCATACAACAAAAGGCCCTGGCACTTCATAGTCGTTGATGATAAGGAAAAGCTTTGGAGGCTCTCAAAGGCAAAGTTAGGCGCCTCTGGGCTGGCGACGGCACCTTTAGCCATCGTCGTGACGGCGGATGGTGAGAAGAGCGACGTATGGATCGAGGACGCTTCCATAGCGGCCGAGCATATACATCTCGCGGCCGTTGCCCTGGGTCTGGGATCCTTCTGGGTGCAGATTAGGAACAGGATGCACAACGAGGAGAAGAGCGCCGAGGAATACGTGAGGGAGCTCTTGGACATTCCAGAAAACTACCGCGTTCTCTGCATTATTGGCGTTGGCTATCCAGCGGAGAATAAGCCGCCCCACGGCGAAGAGATCTTCGAGTGGGGGAAGGTCAGCTATAACAGGTTTGGCATGCCATTTGAAAAATGAAAGCATCCGATTTCCTTTACATTTTGAAAACTGAAAAACTTGGAGACTTTTCACATTAGAAATAGTGAGACCAAAAAGATGTACTTCCGAAACACTTTTGGGTGATAAGATGAAAGCCAAGGTTTGCAAGTTCTGTGCTGGTGATTACCTGGAGGAAGTGGTCAAGCTCCTCCAAGAGAAGGGCTATGAAGTCAGCGTTGAGGAATGCATCGGTTTGTGCGCCAAATATGAATGCGGCAACATAAACGTCATAGTTATGGAAAGGGAGATTTCAACAAGGAGTTTTGAAGAATTCATAAAGGCCCTGGAGGGGTAGAGATGGTAAAAGCGCTTGTTATAATCTCCAGTGAGGACGAAAAAGCTCTGGTAGGATTCATGTGGGCTACCAATGCTTTGAAATACAAGTGGGTGGAAGACGTTGAGGTGATACTTTTCGGACCAATCGAAAGGAATATCGCAGAGGGGGATAGGAAATTTCTTCAGTGGATTGAGAAGCTGAGGGAGCTAGGCAAGCTTCCCCTTTCGTGCAAAAGGATAGCCGAGGATGGAGGTTTTGCAGTAAAGCTGGAAAAGTACACCAGAGTGGAATACGTGGGGAAGATAATAGCGGACTACCTCGAAAAAGGTTACGTCCCGATGACTTTTTGATGAAAAAAGCTTCAAGAAAAGATTTTTATCCCGTAAATTTATTATTTTGGGTGATATTTATGAGGAAGTTGCTCCCAATCATATTCATTTTCATGCTCTCGATTGGATTTGCTAAGGCCGGTGAGGTAAAATACGGCGAGCTAACCTTTCACGATGTCTCAACCGTGGAAGAGCTGGATAGCCTAATCAGGGCCCACGAGGGTGAGTACTTTTTCATCTTCTACCACTCGGAGAGCTGTCCAGCGTGCAACTACATGAAGACAAGCGTTTTCCCGACTGAGAAATCTAAGGAGACCCTTTTGGGATTAAACCTTGTCTCCATCGACGTTTACAAAGCGCGCTCCCTTACAACGCTCAGATACAGGGTTTACGATGACGTTGTGGTCATCCAGCCCGACAACGCCGGTTACTACAGGCCAAAAACTCTGGGAGAAGAGATAAGTGTCGGCGTTCCGGGAACACCAACAATGGTGATATTCAAGGTCGAGAATGGCACCAAAATCCTGAAGGGAGTAGCGATCGGTGCGCTCAATCCTAATGGTTTGGAGTTCTTCGTGAAGACCGCGGTGGGAAACGATGAAAAACCCCAAGGAGGGGAACAAACTCAAACCACGGAAACTGCAACGCACCGTGCCCAGGAAGATAACACAAACCTAACTCTCGCGGTTCTCCTGCCGATATTCTCGGCTGGAATACTGAGTGTCTTCTCACCCTGCGTTCTGCCCCTCATAGTTGGCACTTTCTCCCTCACTTTCGCGAGGAGGAGCGTGGAGCTGATAATAGCTGGCATGGTGTTATCTTTCGCCCTCCTGGGCGCTCTGGCGGGTAGTTTTGGTTCCTACGCGGCCCAGATAAAGGGAGCCCTGTACCTCATAGGCGGTCTCGGCTTCATAGTGATTGGCCTGGGCTTCCTGAGCGAGAGCGTAAGCGCCAAGCTTGAGAGGTTCCTGAGCTTTTCGGCATCGGATAAGGTGGCGTCGAAGAGAGGAAAGCTGTATGACTTCGCCCTCGGCTCGGCCTTGGGGGCCACATGGCTCGGCTGCATAGCCCCTTACGTCGGCTTCGCCGTCATTACTGCCGCACTAAGCGGGGACACACTCAAAGGAATAATCGTGATGGGAACCTACGGCCTTGGCATGGGGCTGACGGTTTACCTGATTGTCTCCTCGAAGGACTTGGGGGACTGGATAAACAGGAAGTTCCTCTCCGGGAGGATAAGCCTAGGCAAGTCTGGCAAAGCAAAGTGGGAGCGGGCCTTGGGCGTAATCCTCGTGCTCCTCGGCCTGCTTATGCTCACAGAACTCACGCCGTTAAAGCTCTGGAGCGCCCTCTTTGAGGGCCTTTCAAAACTCTGAGGAGGTGGAAGTGTCCGGTGCTCTTCTACGAGAAGGACGACGAAACCTACGTGGCCATCAACACCGTCAACGACGTGCTCGACATAATTAAAGAGCCCCTTGAGGTCGTTAAAAGCGTTATTGAGGATCTTTAACGAAGTTGTCTCACCTTTTCTTTTCCATTATTACAGAAAATCAACGTCAGCGAGCAGGATTTTTAGGCTTGCAAAAGAAAATTATGTAAATCTAATCCGCAAACCTTATGATGTTGAAAGTCGAACTTAATCCGAAGTGATGTGTTATGGTGGAGTTTCAAGAAGACCTTTCTGTGGTTCTAGGTGGAGCTGCGGGGCAGGGCATCCAGACCGTTGAGGAGATTCTGACCAGAACGCTGAAGTTCTCAGGTTACAACGTCTATGCAAACAAGGAGTATATGTCGCGCGTTCGTGGAGGCATAAATACCACGGAGATAAGGGTTTCGTCCAAGAGAGTAAGGGCTTTCGTGAAGAAGATAGACATTCTAATTCCTTTCAAGCGCGGTGTTCTCCCGTGGGTCAAGGACAGGATATCGGAGAGTACAGTCGTCATCGGCGAGAAGGAAAACGTCGAGGAGGAGTTTCTCGAGAAGATTCACTTCATCGAGGTTCCCCTCACCAAGATGGCGCTCGATGTTGGCAGTCAGCTCTACCTCAACACCATAGCGGCGGGAATTGTTGTTGGCATCTTCCGCGGCGAACTCTCAGCGGTTGAGGAATATCTGAAGGAGCGCTTCGGGAGCAAGGGCAAGAACGTTGTTCAGAAGAACATCGAGGCGGCAAAAAAGGGCTACGAACTCGGCCTCAAGCTCCTCAAGGAAGGTGCCGTAAAGGTGGAAGTTCAACGGAAAGAAAAGGCCAGGAACGAGATACTCCTCAGCGGGGCCGAGGCTGTGGCTCTGGGTGCCCTCGCCGGGGGTATGAACTTCCTCAGCTTCTATCCGATGAGCCCCTCAACAGGGGTGGCAGTTTTCGCAGCACAGCATGCGGAGGACTTCGGGATAGTGGTGGAGCAGGCCGAGGACGAGATTTCCGCAATCAACATGGCCTTAGGAGCCTGGTACGCCGGAGTGAGGGCTATGGTGACCACCTCCGGCGGCGGCTTTGCCCTCATGACCGAGGCGCTTAGCTTGGCCGGGATGGCCGAGAACCCGATAGTCATACACCTCGCCCAGAGGCCTGGACCTGCAACCGGCTTGCCCACGAGAACCATGCAGGGCGACCTAAATCTCGCTCTCCACGCCGGCCACGGGGACTTCCCGAGGATTATCCTCGCTCCGGGCAACATAGAGGAGGCATTCTACCTGAGCGCCAAGGCATTCAACCTGGCGGACAGGTACCAGGTACCCGTAATAATACTCACCGACCAGTACCTTGTGGATACCTACTACAACCTCCCTGAGCTCGAGCTGGATAAGGTCAAGGTCGAAAAACACATAGTCGAAGCGAAGCCCGGCTATAGGAGGTATGAGCTCACCGGGGATGGAATATCGCCGAGGGCGATCCCGGGTTACGGTGAGGATGTGGTTGTAGCCAATGGAAACGAGCACGATGAGTGGGGGGACATAACAGAGGATGCAGAACTCACAGTCAGAATGCAGGAGAAGAG
Source organism: Thermococcus onnurineus NA1 (assembly GCF_000018365.1). Taxonomy (NCBI): domain Archaea; kingdom Methanobacteriati; phylum Methanobacteriota; class Thermococci; order Thermococcales; family Thermococcaceae; genus Thermococcus; species Thermococcus onnurineus. The sequence continues at coordinate 796,195 of NC_011529.1, forward strand.
GGCAATCAGAAAACTCAAGACCATCAAGAAAAACGCACCGCTACCAAGACTCATCGGAGGGGAGGATGCCAAGTACATCATCGTCGCCTGGGGCTCGACGCTCCACATCGTTGAGGAGGCCATAGAGAAGCTCGGCAGGGACGATGTAGCGCTGCTCCACTTCAGCTGGCTCTACCCGCTCAACCCGGAGGCAAAAAAGTTCTTCGAAGGCAAGACCATCATAGCCGTTGAGCTCAACATTACGGGCCAGTTCGCGGAGCTTCTAAGGAGGGAGTTTGGAATTGAGGCTCATCACAGAGTTCTCAAGTACGATGGGAGGCCGTTTTCCGTGGAAGAGATTCTTGGGGCCCTAAAGGGGGTGATAGAATGAATCTCCCAAAGGGCAGAGAAGCCTTTGAGCCCAAGAGACCCGGTAGCAAGGACGTCGCCTGGTGCCCTGGCTGTGGAAACTTCGGTATAAGGAATATCCTCATCTCCGCTCTGACAGAGCTTGGTCTGAGGCCGAGCCAGGTCGCGATAATCAGCGGAATAGGACAAGCGGCAAAGATGCCCCACTACATAAACGCCAACGGCTACCACACGCTCCACGGAAGGGCGATACCGATAGCGACAGGTGTTAAAGTGGCGAATCCAGAGCTGACTGTCATAGCAGAGGGTGGAGACGGCGACATGTACGCCGAAGGCGGCAACCATCTCCTTCATGCGATAAGAAGGAACCCCGGCATAACCGTTCTCATTCACGACAACCAGATATACGGTCTCACGAAGGGTCAGGCTTCTCCCACTACAATGAAGGGGATGAAGACGCCCACTCAGCCGTGGGGCGTCTTTGAAGAGCCGTTCAACGTCATTGCCCTTGCCATAGCCCTCGATGCGTCCTTCGTTGCGAGAACCTTCATGGGGTATTTCAGGGAGAGCGTCGAGATAATAAAGAAGGCGATAGAGCACAAAGGTTTGGCCATAGTCGATATCTTCCACCCCTGCGTCAGTTTCAACAAGGTGAACACCTACGCTTGGTACAGAGAGCACACCTACTGGATGGACGACCATGACCCCTACGACAGGGAAGCGGCCTTTAAGCGCGCGATTGAAACCGATCCGCTCCCGCTCGGCGTGTTCTATATCAACGAAAAGCCCACATTTGAAGAGCTCGTCCCTGCTTACAAGAGGGACAAAACGCCGCTGTGGAAGAGGGAGCCGAAGGTTGAGGAGATAAAAAAGATTCTGGATATCAAAAGGAGGCTCTGAAATGGTAAAAGTTGGTGATGTTGCACCGGATTTTGTTTTGAAAGACCAGAATGGGGAGGAGTTCAGGCTGAGTGACTTCAGGGGGAGGAAGGTTCTTCTGTCTTTCCATCCTCTAGCATGGACTAGCATCTGCGAAAGGCAAATGAAGGCTCTAGAGGAACATTACGATGAGCTTGAGGAGCTCAACGTCGTTCCTGTGGGAATAAGCGTTGATCCAGTCCCAACAAAAAAGGCATGGGCGGATCACATGGGCCTTAAAAAGCTTAGAATGCTGGCGGACTTCTGGCCCCATGGGGAAGTTGCACGTAAGTATGGCCTCTTCAGAGAGAAGGATGGCATCTCTGAAAGGGCGAACGTGATAATAGACGAAAACGGCAGGGTGGCTTTTGTGAAGATCTATCCCCTCGGAGAGCTTCCGAACTTAAACGAGATACTGGCAGTCCTGAAGGGATGAGTTAATAACCCCCGAAAGAGAACTCAATGTGGTGATCGCAATGCCCAAGGTCTGGACTGAAAAAATACTGGATGACCCCGAGCTTTACCTTATAAGGATTGATGACGACGGGATCAAGTACTTCGAGGCTACCTGGGACATCCCGGAGGGCATAACCTACAACGCTTACCTCATGAAGCTCGAAGATGCCGTTGTTCTCTTTGACATGACCAAAAAAGAGTATACGGAGGAATTCATGGAGGCCCTCAAGAGCATCGTTAACCCCAAAGAGATAACACACATCATCATCCATCACACCGAGCCGGATCACAGCGGAGCCCTTCCGGCAGTTCTTGAGGCCAACGGGTATAGGGCCCAGCTCATAGGTACGAGCTTTGCGAAGCGCTTCCTTGAGGGGTTTTACGGAGAAAAGGTCGTCGAGAACTTCTACACAATCAAGGACGGCGAGGAGATGAACATCAGCGGAAAAACCTTTCGCTTCATAACCGTCCCGTGGCTTCACTGGCCGGACACGATGATAACCTATGTCGTTGAGGATAAGCTCATCTTCAGCTGCGACGCCGGCGGAGGCTACTCCATTCCCCCAGTCATTGACGACAGCGACGAAAAGGTTATCGAGGAATATCTCCCCCATGTCACCAAGTACATAGTCACCGTCATAGGCCACTACCACAAGTACATAGTCCAGAACATAAAGAAGCTCAAGGAGCTCGGCATAGTGCAGGAGGCAAGGATGATACTCCCAGGACACGGACTGATATGGCGCAAGAATCCCATGAGGATATTTGAGCACTACGAGGCTGTCGGTGCTGGAAAAGTAAAGAAGGGCAAGGTTCTCGTCATCTACGACTCGATGTACGGCTTCGTCGAGAGAAGGATGGAGATTGTTTTGGACGAGCTCAGGAAGCACGGCCTCAACCCGGTTGTCTACAAGTTCACGGACAAAGAAGCACCTGCAGTTAGCGATATACTCGGCGATGTCCCAGACAGCGAGGCGCTCATAATAGGAGCATCCACCTATGAGGCCGAGATACACCCACGCATACGCTACGCTCTCTACGAGATACTCGACAAGGCCAACTATGAGAAGCCCGTTTTAATAGTCGGCGCCTTCGGCTGGGCGGGCGTTGCTGGAAAGAAGATAGAGACCATGATAACCCGCAGCAAGTTCGATCACGTGGACACGGTTGAATCGCGCGGATGGCCAACTCCAGAGGATGAGGAGAGGCTTAGAGAAGGCGTCAGAAAGCTTGTCAGGTGGATTTCCTGACCTTTTTATTATTTAGTCTCATTGCGTAGGTTTAAATACTTCAAACACAAATGTTACACACAGGTGATGTTAATGGATGAGATTCTTGACAAACTTGTTAAGCTCCCGCTGAGGGAGATAATTGGCTACGCTATAGCCTCAGAAGACGATACCAAGGCTTTTTATGAGGGCCTGGCCTTCAAAACAGGGGGGCTGCTCAGAGACTTCTTTCAGACCCTCGCTAAATTAGAGGACTCCCACAAGAAGACCCTCCTAAGACTGCACGAAACGCTCTTTGGGGATACTGATTACACCGTTCCCGAAGGGATACCCTTTGCCGAAACCTCGATCAGAGTCGACACTGTTGTCAACCTCGTGGAGGCTATGAGAATTGCCCTAATCAATGAAAAAACCGCAGAGAGGCTATACACCCACCTGGAAAAACGCCTTCCGGAGCACGGGATCATATTCGGATTCTTGGCGGCGCAGGAGAGATCCCACTACGCGTCCATAAAGTCCCACGTCGAATATCTCGAGGACGTCACGGAGGGCAAGCCAGAATACATCAACGTTCCCATCGAGCACCTTAACACCCAGCTCGAACTTTATCTAGCGCCCCATACGCGGCTGTGAGGTGACAGCGTGAGGGTTGTAATAGTCGGCGATGGGCCTGGAGGAGTTGAACTTGCTAAGAGACTCTCTGGGGACTTTGAAGTAACAATAGTGGACAAAGAAGGTCTCCCTTACTACTCAAAGCCGATGCTGAGCCACTACATAGCAGGATTTGTGGATGAAAAGGCTCTTTTTCCGTATTCAGCCGAATGGTACGAGCGGAAGGGGATAGACCTCAGATTAGGCGTTGAAGCCAAGATCATAGACAGAGCGAGGAATGTTCTCGTGACGAGCAAGGGGAATATTCCCTATGATGTCCTCGTTCTTGCGACTGGCGCAAGGGCAAGAGAGCCTTCCATACCCGGGAGGGAGCACATCCTGACCCTAAGAACCTTTGACGACGCCAAGATGATAAAGGAAAGGCTTGAAGGAGAGGGAGAGATCACGGTCCTTGGCGGCGGCTTCATAGGGCTTGAGCTGGCCGGGAATGTGGCCAAGGCAGGCTATTCTGTCAAGCTTATCCACAGGAGCAAGAATCTCCTCAGACTGGACGAGGAGCTGAGCGAAAAGCTCCAGGAAAAGCTGGAGGAGGTCGGAGTTGGGTTCCACCTCGAGGCCAACCTCCTGAAGGCCGATAAGAACGGTGTGGAGACCGATAAGGGGTACATCCCCGGGAGGCTTAAGGTCTGCGCCTTCGGGGTAGTTCCCAACAAGGAGCTAGCTTTGAGGAGCGGAATCCACGCTGGGCGTGGAATATTTATAGATGCAGGGTTAAGAACCTCTGCGAAGGACATCTACGCAATAGGTGACTGCGCCGAGTACAGCGGGACGATATGCGGGACTGCCAAAACTGCTGTAGAGCACGCAAAGATCCTCGCAAACCTGCTCAGGGAGCAGGATAACCACTACGACTTCTCCTTCTGCTCGGCGCTCTTTAAGTTCGCCGACTTAAACGTTGCATTGATTGGAAGAACAAAGGGAGAAGGCAGGTGGCTTGATGAAAAAACGAAAGTTTTCTACAAAGATGAAAAGCCCATTGGGGCAGTTGTGCTCGGAGACGTAAGGAGAGCCATGGAGGTCGAGAAAGCAATCAGAGAAGGACTGCTTATTGACTGAAGTGATAAAGCGTACAAACTCAAGGTTTAGAAAATCGTTATATACCCCACCACCCAACTATTAATGCAGAACCTCTGTTGGTGATAGTATGGTTGCGGAAAGGAAAATGACTCGGAAGTTTCTGGAGGAGGCCTTCGCTGGCGAAAGCATGGCCCACATGAAGTACCTTATCTTCGCCGAGCAGGCGGAGAAGGAGGGCTATCCTAACATAGCCAAGCTCTTCAGGGCAATAGCCTATGCCGAGTTTGTCCATGCCAAGAACCACTTCATAGCCCTCGGAAAGCTGGGCAAGACCCCCGAGAACCTGCAAGAGGCTATAAATGGGGAGACCCACGAGGTTGAGGAGATGTACCCTGTCTTTAAGAACGCGGCCGAGTTCCAAGGCGAAAGGGATGCCGTCAGAACAACTCACTACGCCCTCGAGGCAGAAAAGATACATGCTGATTTCTACGCAAAGGCAAAAGAGAGGGTCGAGAAAGGAGAGGACTTCGAGATAAAAAAGGTCTACATCTGTCCCGTTTGCGGCTACACCGCCGTCGATGAAATCCCCGAGAAGTGCCCAGTGTGCGGTGTTCCAGGAGATAAGTTTGTGGTCTTCGAGTGATTTCTTTGTTTTTCTTAATGGACAAGTTTGAAACACAAACCTTATAAGGCCTGACTAACAACATTAGAGTGAGGTAATGGAAATGGCAAAGTGGAAATGTATAGTTTGTGGATACATCTATGATGAGGATGAAGGCGACCCGGACACCGGAATCGAGCCGGGAACCAAGTTTGAAGACCTTCCCGAAGACTGGGTCTGCCCGCTCTGCGGCGCCCCCAAGGATATGTTTGAAAAGATAGAGTGAGGTGGTGAAAGTGCTTAGCGGAACCATAAAGAGTGGTGACTGGAAGGGAGAGAAGCACGTGCCCGTTATAGAGTACGAGAAGGAGGGTGACCTCATCAAAGTTGAGGTCAGCGTCGGAAAGGAGATACCACATCCGAACACCCCAGAGCACCACATCGCCTGGATCGAGCTTTACTTCCACCCTGAGGACGGCAACTTCCCGATTCTTGTCGGCAGGGTTGCCTTCACCAACCACAGCGACCCGCTCACTGAGCCGAAGGCCATCTTCTTCTTCAGGACCCAGAAGAAGGGCAAACTCTACGCCCTGAGCTACTGCAACATCCATGGCCTCTGGGAGAACGAGGTCGAGCTTGAGTGAAAGCTCAGGCCCCAACCCCCTCTTCTTTTTAATCGTAGGAATGGCTTCAGAGAAAACCCTCATCTTGGTGTCTTGTTGATAGTGCTCTTTTTGTGGACAAAGTATCGGCTGGATGATACGGTAGCACTCCCTCAATATCGGCAGAGTATTCTACTATGGGCAGAACTGGTCAGGAAGGCTTTTAACACGACATGAGGAATGCCTATCGGTGAGAAAAATGAAGGTCTACATGCCCAACCGCGAATGGCCAGAACACTATAAGAGTGTTCTCAATGAGCTCAGAAAGATAACTGACCCAGTTACTGGAGGGGACATCCTTGACTCGGGAGTAATAGCTGGCCTAGAGGTCAAGGATGATACTCTGAAAATCTGGCTCAACTTCGAGAGCCACGCCGAGTACAATATAACCGGGGCAAGTGCGATAGCCTACTCCAAGATAATCGGTGACATCATCGAACGCTTTGCCCTCGTCAAGTTTGACAACGTCTACGTCTACGACCTCAAGAACAACCCCGTCGGTGTTTTTGAGAACAAGAAAGGCTATACGATCGAAGATTTGAGCTCGGAGAAGGTCTGAGCTATGGGGCTCTTTGATCTCCTAAGGTCAGGGAAAAGACCAAAATCAGGGCCGCGTAAGGATCTGCCCCCAGAGGTTCAGAGGGTGGTCGAGATTCTGAAGAAAGTTCAGGACCCAGAAACCGGAGTTAACATCGTGGACGAAGGGCTGGTTTATGGCCTGACGGTTGAAGGAGATAGGATTGATGTTTTCCTCCTCATGGCCCGCTCCACCCCAGAATGTCACGCCTGCCAGATGCTGGCGATAAACGTCCAGAACAGGATTCTCAGAGACATCGTTACAGTTTTGAAAGAGGAAGGCTTTAATAAAATAAGAGTCTATAATGAACTTGGACTGTTGCTTGCGGAGGGATGATTTATGATTCCATCTGAACTTGACGAGGGGCTTCCCCTCGAAAAGATTAGGGATTTCTCCCTTGAGGAGCTCCTTGGAATGGCCATAAAGGCCGAGATAGGTGCAAGGGAGTTCTACACAAGTCTTGCCGAAAGGATGGAGATACAGGCTTTGAAGGAGAAAATTGAGTGGCTCGCAGAAGAGGAAAAGAAGCATGAGGAACTCCTGAGGAGGATTTACGCTAATATGTTCCCTGGAGAAGATGTCATCTTCCCGGAGGAACACATAGGGCCAGAGCTCCAGCCAGTCGCGAGAAAGCTTCACAGCGTTGAGGACATAATAGACCTTATCCGTTGGGCCATGAAAGCCGAAGAGATAGCAGCCAACTTCTACGCTGAGCTCGAGAACATAATGGGAACGGAAGACAAGAGGAGACTCATGCGCTACCTCAGCGACATGGAGAGGGGGCACTACTACACGCTCAAGGCCGAGTACGAGCTCCTCCTTGACTGGGCAATGTACAGCCAGATGATGAACCTCGGACCGTAAGTCCCTCTACCATTTTCTTTCCAGGATGTTGGTTCCTCAAAGAGAGAAAAAGTTCAAAGCTCTACTTTTATCCCGGTCTCTCCCTCAACCTCCTCAAATCCCCTTTTCATCCACTCCTTCAGCTCAGGGTCGAGCTTGAGGAGCAGAGCCAAGAACTCGCCTACATGCTCCTTCTCCTCGTTTGCAACATCGAGGAAGGTGTGTTTTACCGCCTCATCATCAATCAGCTCGGCAAACTGCTCGTAGAAGTTTATAGCGTCGAGCTCAGCTATGACCGCCCAGCGGAGGGCCTGGACGATTTCCTTCTTTGACAGCTTTTCTTTGTCTATGGAAATGGGGTTCAAACCCAGCATGGAATCACCGTCCATATATCGTCCCTGAAAGTTATAACGCTTCCTCAGTCAACCTCGAGGCTGAAATCCATGTAGTCCATCCATATGCCCGTCTTCATGACGGAGTCGTACTGTGCTTTAAGCAGCTCATAGTGGGACTTCTCGACCTTTGCGAGCTCTTCAAAAATACGCCTGACACCCTCATGCTCGGCCTCCTTTGCCGCCCGCTCGTAGAACTCCCATGTCAGCTTTTCCTGCTCCATTCCAATCCTTACCGCATCGACTTCACTGAGGTTTTTTTCGTCCACTTTAACCAAAAGCTTTTCGAGAGTTTTCCTATCCACCGAGGGCAGCTCGCACTTCTCTATCAAGGCCTCGACGAACTTTTCCTCAAACAGGCTCCAGTGTCCAGCCTCCTCGTGGGCCAAAAATAAGAACATCCTTCTTGCCCTATCATCCTTGGCCTTTTTGGCCAGCTCTAGGTAGAACTTCAGCTCGGTCTTCTCGACTTCCAAAGCCAAAGCTAAAGTCTCAATCTCCTTCATGATACCACCAAAGAGTTTTATTGAGCTTCTGACTAATAACCTTTGGTGATCGAAAGTGGGGATTGAAATGATCGAAATTCCCATCAAGCTAAAAGATGAGCTGGTAAAGTTCGTCTTCAGGGTTTACAGGGGCACGAATGGGACGTATCCAGCGCTCGAATGGGTAGAAAACAAGCCGAATATTGACGATTTTGAGGGCTTCAGGAAGGTTTACGAGCCTTTCCTTGAGTTCCGTCTTGGGAAAGAGTTCGACGAGCTATACGTTCTGAAGGAAGGTGGAAAGATAATAGGCACCCTCGCCCTCGTCTACAACCTGGATGGAAAGGACGTCTGGTGGGTGCCAAAGGAGATTAAGAGCGAGAGAACAGGCCTCATAGAGTTCTTCATGGTTGATCCTGCCTACAAAGGTAAAGGCTACGGCTCAGAGCTCCTAGAGTTCGCCATAACTCGCCTGGCCGAGCTCAGAAAAGATGCCTACGTGATAACCTTCCCGAACCTTGAGGCCTACGGCTACTATCTCAGGAAGGGCTTCGAGAAGGTGATGGACTACAAGGAGTTCGTGGTGCTGAAATATAAAGGTCAGAGAACATAGTTGTAGAGCCCGAAGAGTATCTGGAGCATAAGCAGGAGTACCGCTATCATCGCCAAGAACTTGTGCTGTTCCCTCGTTATTTTTCTCCCCAGGAAAGCCCTTCCGCTTAGAACTGTGAGGAGAACATAGACGTAGACAAAAAGTCCTAACCTGCTGTGTGTTGATGGAACCCAACCGATTGTGTAGAACATATATGATATCCCGACCGTCAGGAGTCCCACTGCAGTGTAAACGAACGAGTGGTGCATCTTCAGATTGTGGCTCTTTGCGTAGTAAATTCCTATCAGAAAGCTTAGAAGGGCAAGAGTCTGGATGATAGCATGTACTCGGAAGTGCTCCATCTTCTCACCCCAAAAAGGAAAATCAGCCGTCAAGGGTCAGCTCGCCGCTGCCTCGAGCTATATTGTGTTTTGTTGTAAAGTCGTCGACGTCGGCCATCGCGAAGATGAATTTAATTTTCTGCCCTGGCTTGAAGACCTTATCGTACTTGTCTCCGGTGTCAAGCTTCCTCTTGAACTCTATGACGGTGTAGCCGTTCTCCTCTTTTCCAGCGAAGGCCAGAATATCGTTCGTTCCGCCCAGCTCTCCATCAGGAGGATGAGGCCCATAGGTCCCCGTCGAGTACGCGTCTATGACCACGATCTGACCATCCTGCACCCAGCCGAAGATCATGTCGGCATCCTTCATTGCAACGCTCGGCTCAAATCCTATTGCCACCCAGCCCGTTGTCTGCCCCTTGAGGGCCACGTAGAGATACTCCTCATCGTTCCTCCAGTATACAACAAACTTGTCATTGGCAAGTGAGAGCTTATGGGAGTATTCGTTTTCTCCGATAACACCGTCTGCTTTCCACTCACTTAGAGTCGTCGCCGTAGAAACTGAGGAAGATGTTGTTGAAATACTTTCACCGCCTATGCATCCGCTCAGAAAAACCACAAAAACAAAAACCAAACCCAACAAAGCTCTTTTCATTAGATTCACCTAAAATAATCAGTTTTTCTACATATATAAACTTTTTCCCGGTATAAAATCCGACCTTGTCTACTTTTGCTTTTCAGTCTCATGCTGGGATGGAGCATTTTTTAATAAGATCAAAAAATTTAGGTAAAGTATAGCATCCCCAGCATTCCGGGCTTATGTTGTATGAGTGACGTGAACGGGGAGCTCAGAAGTTGAAGTTTATATCTTTCATGAGCTGGTCGTAAAACTCCTCCTTGTAGACGTCAGGATAGCGCATTATGTAGTCGTACTGCTTCCTCAGCATATTGTAGTGGTTCCTCTCCATGTCAGCGAGCATCTCAAGGAGAAGTTTGGTCTTTTCGGTGGCTGCATAGCCAGCCAGTTCCTTGTAGAGCTTCTCGCTGATGAGTTCAGCCTGCATGGAAATCTCATAAATCTCGTCAATGTTTATATCGGGCTTGCTTATAGCTTCAGCCATCTTCTCGGCTACGACCTTGAACTCCCCCATTATGTCTATCTCTATCTTCTTGGGCTCAACGTTTTCGCCCGTGAACTTTTCGGCCATTCTCTCTATGATTTCCCTGTGTTTGTCCTCCTCCTTGGCCAAGAAAAGGAGTTCGTCCCCTATTATGTCGCTCTTGACGAGAGAAGCAAGCTTCTCATAGGCCTCCTTGGCCCTAATCTCAGAGTTTATGGCAATCTCAAAAACTTCCTTGTCTGTTATCTCCACGCAAATCACCATATCTATCTCGCTTTCAAGTCTATTAACATTTTCGATTACATTTTTCGGAAGACCCATAGGCGGTCATTTTGGATATATCTACTAAGTTCCTCGCGCAGTTTTTAGATATTATGACAAGATTTTCACGCATTGCAGACATCTTGACAGAAAATCATTGGATAGGCTTAAATACTGTAACAAACACTCCTCAATCTCAGACTGGGGTGATCAACATGAAAGACAGGAAAGTGCCCAAAAACTCGAAAATTATATCCACCAAGTTGAACTACTGTAACATATCCGCTTTTCTGGTGAGCTACTGCCATCATCATTGACTGTTCTGGGACATTTAACCAAGTTATGATCTATTTAGCAGGGGATGTTCTCATTCAAAAGTTCTCGGAGGGGTTATTGTGAAGAAGGATTTGCTTTCCGAATCAGAGAGGTTAGCGGATATTACAAAATATCTAAGGCGAACATTTGAGCTGTGGGGCTACAGGGAAGTGTTCCTGCCAACGATAGAGGAATTCAGCGAGGAGCTGAGGAAAGGGACAAAGTTCGTCTACGACAATGAGTTCTACGTAATAAAACCCGATTTAACCTCCCAGATACTTGCAAACCTCAAGGAGCCAAGGAGGCTCAAGCTATACTACATCAGCGAAGTGTTGGACGGAGGGATTAGAGGGAAGTGGCAGGCTGGAGTTGAGTTCATTGGCGGAGAAGACATCAAAATGCAGGTTGAGGTTCTTTTAACTGTTATAACTTCCCTCGAGGCGCTCGGCATTGAGGACTTTTACATCGACGTCGGCAGCCTGAAAATCTGGGAGAGCGCCATTAAAGGAATTGAAGAATTTAGGGCAGAGATCTTCAGAGCCCTGACGAGGAGGAACTTCGAAATTATTGAGAGGCTACCCATAAGTGAAGAAAAAAAGGAGGAGCTCTGGCAGCTGTTCAACTTCAGAGGAAAGAGCTGCGGATATAAAAAGCTCAACAAAATCATCGATGCCCTTGACGACAGGAGGGTCTTCATAGATTTCGGCACGATAAGGCCCCTGCCCTATTACAGTGACGTGATCTTTGAGGTCTATTCTCCAGAGATTGGCAAGCCCTTGGGTGGCGGAGGCGAGTATATATTCAAGGGTAAAAAAGCCTTTGGATTCGCCTTTGACTTAAATGCACTCTCAAAGCTCTTTAACGGCAAAATAGAGAAGAACAGGAAGAGAATTCAGGGGGAGCTAAAGGAAACGTACAAGCTTGCAAAGGAGCTTGTTAAGCTCGGCATTCCAGTGGAGGTGGAATAATGAGGTTTGTTCTGCCCAAAGGAAGATTGTTCAAAGGCTCTCTTGAAATCCTCAAAAAAGCAGGCATTGAGCTCAAACCACCAGAGACCCGGGAACTGATAGTGAGAAACGGCAGGTATGAGCTTCTCCTTGCGAGGGCTTTTGATGTGCCCGTGTATGTAGAGCACGGCATAGATGTCGGCATAGCCGGAAGCGACGTCGTGGAGGAAAGGGGAAGCGACGTCCTCGTTCCTCTTGAGCTGCCTTTTGGGAAGTGCCGCCTGAGCCTGGCGATGCCCAAAGAGAGTGCAGTCAGCGTTGAAGAGATGGACGGGTTCAGGATAGCCACCAAATATCCAAACCTTGCGAGGAAGTTTTTCGAGAGGAATGGAGTTGAAGTTGAAGTGATAAAGCTCCACGGGAGCATTGAGCTCGCTCCAAAGATTGGGGTTGCAGATGCCATCGTTGACATAGTCGAGACTGGAAACACGTTGAGGGCTAACGGCTTAGTTGAGGTAGAGAAGATTATGGATGTTTCGGCTTTGCTCTTGGTGAACAGAATCTCCCAGAAGACGAAGTTTGACGAAATTAACGAACTCGTTTTAAAAATTAAGGAGGTTGTTAGAGATGGATTTTGAGCTGGAAAGCTACGTGGCTGGAATTTTGAGGGATATAAGGGAGAGGGGCATCGAAGCGGTGAAGGAATACTCAAAGAAGTTCGACGGCTACGAGGGCGAATTCCTGGTAAGTGAGGAGGAGTTCGAAGAAGCTGAGAGGCTGATTCCAGAAAAAGACAAGGAGATCATCAAGCGTACAATAGAGAGAATCCGCTTTTACCACGAGAAGCAGCTTGAGAACGATAAGCTCTACATAAAGAACGCCTCGCTTTACGGCATAATCTACAAGCCAATTAGGAGGATAGGAATCTATGTCCCAGGAGGAAAGCCTCTGCCCTCGACGCTCATGATGGTCGGGGTTCCGGCAAAAATAGCGGGCGTTAAGGAGATAGCGGTTACAATACCACCCAAAAATGGCAAAGTTAACCCCTACGTCCTCTACGTGGCAAAGCTCCTCGGCATTAAAGAGGTCTACAAGCTCGGCGGGATTCAGGCGATTGGAGCAATGGCTTATGGCATTGGCATGAAGAAAGTAGACAAAATCTTTGGTCCGGGCAACAAGTTCGTGAACGAGGCAAAGAGGCAGGTTTTCGGTGTTGTGGGAATTGACAGCTTGGCTGGACCGTCGGAGATAGCAGTTATAGCCGATGAGAGCGCAAACAAAGAATACGTCCTCTACGATTTACTCTCCCAGCTTGAGCACGGAAAGGACAGCAAGGCCTGGCTCCTGACGACTTCAAGAGAGCTGGCAGAGTACTGCAACAGGGACGGGATCGAGGTCGTTCTCTGTAAGAGCCTTGAGGAATGCGCCGAAAAGGCTAACGAGATAGCTCCGGAGCACTTGGAAATAATCACCGAGAACCCAATGGGACTGGTTGACCTCATAGACAACGCGGGAGCGATATACCTCGGGGAGTACACGCCAGTGCCAGCGGCTGACTACTTCCTCGGCGTCAACCACGTCCTTCCGACGGGAGGAGCAGCGAAGTTCAGCGGAGTTTTAACAGTTATGGACTTCATGAAGAGGATTAGCTTAGCCTACGTCAGCAGAGAGGAGTTCTTGGCGGAGAGATATCTAGGAATTCGCCTGGCCGAAATTGAAGGACTTGAGATGCACAAAAGGAGCATGGAGGTTAGAAGATGAGGCGCAAAACGAAAGAGACCGACATAGCTGTGGAGATTGGCGTTGAGGGAGGCATAGAGACGGGAGACAGAGTGTTCGACCACCTCCTCACCGCTTTATTCTTTTACATGGAGCAGAATGTCAGCATCAGGGCGAGCTACGATTTGAGGCACCACCTATGGGAAGACCTGGGTATAGTCCTTGGAGAGGAGCTTAGGGAGAAAATTAGGGGCAAAAAGATAGCGCGCTTCGGAAATGCCGTAATGCCCATGGACGATGCACTGGTTCTGGTCGCTGTGGACATATCAAGGCCCTACCTCAACCTTGAGCTTGACGTGAAGGAGAGCGAAGAGGGCTTCGAGGTTACGCTCGTCAGGGAGTTCCTCTGGGCGCTGGCGAGGACGCTGAATGCAACAATCCACGTGAAGCAGCTGGCTGGAATAAACGCCCACCACATAATCGAAGCGACCTTTAAGGGACTCGGCATTGCTTTAAAACAGGCTTTGAGAGAGAGTGAGCGTTTGGAGAGCACAAAGGGGGTGCTGTAGTGATTGCAATAGTTGATCTTGACATAGGCAACTTGGCCAACGTGAGGAAAGCCCTCGGAGGAGTAATTACGAGCGACCCCTATGAAATAGAAAAAGCCGAGAAAATAGTCCTGCCCGGGGTTGGAAACTTTGGAGCTGTGATGGAGAAGCTTGAGCCTTTGAGGGGAGTTATCTTGGATGCTATAAACGACGGAAAGCCGTTCCTTGGGATATGCCTTGGACTTCAATTGCTGTTTGAGTGGAGTGAAGAAAGCAGGGGTAAGGGCTTAGGTGCCTTCGAGGGTAACGTTGTGAGGTTTAGAGGAGTCAGAACGCCGCACATAGGCTGGAACCAGGTGTGGCAGAAAAAAGAATGCAAGCTCTTTGAGGGCATAAAGGACGGAGCTTACTTCTACTTTGTCCACTCCTACTACGCCCAGCCAGCGGACGAGGGCATAATCGCCGGAGTTACCGATTACAAGTCCAAGGGGAACGAGGTCGTCTTTACCTCAGCAGTCTGCAGGGACAACGTCTTCGCGGTGCAGTTCCACCCTGAAAAGTCGAGCAGAAACGGGTTGAGACTTTTAGCAAACTTCAGGAGGTTGTGAGATGAGAATTTATCCAGCCATTGACCTCATGGGTGGAAAAGCCGTGCGCCTCTACAGGGGGCAGAAGGAGAAAGTGAAGGTCTACGGCGATCCCGTGGAAATAGCAAGCAGATTTACGGAGCTCGTTGATAAAATCCACGTCGTGGACTTAGACGGAGCTTTCACAGGGAAGCCACAGAACCTTGACGTTGTGAAGGAGATAATAGAGGAAACAGGGCTTAAAGTCCAGGTCGGAGGGGGCTTCCGCTCCTATGAGAGCATAGCAAAAGCATACGAAATCGGCGCCGAGAACGTCATAATCGGCACGAAGGCCTTCGACCTCGAGTTCCTGGAGAAGATAACGGACAACTTCGACGGGATAACTGTCAGCCTAGATGCAAGGGGCGGGAAGATCGCGGTTAAGGGATGGCTCGAGGAGAGCTCGCTTAAGGTCGGGGAAGCCTACGAGATGCTCAGGGAGTACGTGGACAGGTTCATCTACACCTCAATCGAGAGGGACGGCACACTGACGGGGATAGAAAGTATAGAGCGGTTTTGGAAGGATGAGGAGTTCATCTACGCTGGGGGAGTTTCGAGCGTGGATGATGTGCTCAAGCTGAGGAGGGTCGGCTTCTCTGGAGCCATAGTCGGGAAAGCCCTTTACGAGAGTGAAGTCAGCCTGAAAGAGCTTCTGGAGGTTCTGGAATGTTAGCCAAGAGGATTATAGCCGCTCTTGACATAAAAGAGGGGAGAGTCGTCAAGGGAATAAAGTTCCAGAACATTAGAGATGCTGGCGACCCAATAGAGCTCGCCAGGAGATACGAGGAAGAAGGGATAGATGAGATCGTCTTCCTCGACATCACAGCATCGTTTGAGAAGAGGAAAATCCTGCTCGACCTCGTTAAACGGATAGCGGAGGAAATATACGTCCCCTTCACTGTCGGAGGCGGGATAAAGAGCGTTGAGGAGATAAGAGAGATAATCAAAAGCGGCGCGGATAAAGTTTTTCTCAACACTGCCGCAGTGAACAACCCCGAGCTCGTGAGGGAAGCAGCAAAGGTTGTCGGCTCTGCGAATTTAGTGATAGCGATTGATGCAAAGTGGAACGGGGAGTACTGGGAGGTCTACACCCACGGGGGAAGGAAGGCGAGGGGGATTAACGCAGTAGAGTGGGCCAAGGAAGTCGAGAGGCTCGGTGCCGGCGAGATACTGCTCACAAGCATGGACACTGATGGGACCCAGGAGGGCTTTGACATTCCCTTAACCAAAGCTATCGTTGAAGCAGTTGATATCCCAGTCATTGCTTCTGGCGGCGCTGGAAGTCCAGAGCACTTCTACGAGGCTTTCAAGATTGGAGCAGAGGCTGCTTTGGCAGCTTCAATCTTCCACTACGGGAAATACACGGTCAGGGAGCTGAAGGAGTATTTGGCTGAAAAGGGCATACCCGTGAGGCTGAACTACTGAGGTGGTATCATGGATGAGCTGATTAATAGGGTCAACTGGGAAAAGAATGGTGGAATCGTTCCCGTAATCGTTCAGGACACGAGGGGAGAAGTTTTAACGCTGGCCTATATGAGCAGAGAAGCATTGAGGAAAACGCTTGAAACGGGTTATGCTCACTACTACTCGCGCTCACAGGACAGAATTAGGATGAAGGGGGAAGTCAGTGGCAACGTCCAGCTCGTGAAGGAGGTGAGGGTAGACTGCGACAACGATGCGTTGCTTTTAATCGTCGAGCCCAAAGGACCTGCCTGCCACACGGGGAACTATTCCTGCTTTTACCGGAAGCTTGGCGAGCCTGAGAGGATAGCAGAGGAGATAGACTACTCGCTCACAATCCTAAGAGAGCTTGAAGAACTGATAAAGCAGAGAAAGGAAAAGCTTCTCGATGGATCTTACACCTCAAAACTCTTTGCTGAAGGGAAAGAGAAGATTTACAAGAAATTCGGGGAGGAAGCCATCGAGGTCCTCGTCGCAGAGGACAGGGAAAGGATAATCTACGAGACCGCTGATATGCTCTACCACCTCCTGGTTCTCTTAGCATACAACGACATAAGTTTGGGCGAGGTTATGACCGAGCTGAGGAGGCGCAGGAAATGAGGATTAGGCCTCTTGTTAAATCCTTCCAGCCATATAAAGTCTTGGAGGGAGATTACAGAATATGGCTTGACAAGAACGAGAATCCCTTCGATTTATCACCGGAGATAAAGGAGGAGATTTTTGAAGAGCTAAAGCGGGTTCCCTTCAACAGATACCCTCACATCACCGCTGACCCGCTGAGGGAAAGGATAGCAGAGTTTTTAGGGATTGACAAAGAAAACATAATCGTTGGAAACGGGAGTGATGAACTGATAAGCCTAATTTTGAAGCTCTTTGATGGGGATCACATAGTCATAAGCTCCCCCACCTTTGGGATGTACGGCTTCTTTGCAAAGTTCGAGGGAATCAATTTAATCGATGTCCCACTGGATGAGAACTTCAGACTTCAGAACGTCGAGGAGTATGCGGAAAACGCCAGGGCACTCTTTATCTGCTCCCCAAACAACCCCACGGGCAACACTCAAGATAGAGAAAAGATAATAAGCGTCCTTGAAACCGGTGCTCCTGTCGTCTTGGATGAAGCGTACGTAGAGTTTGCAAAGGGCAGCAACGTGGATCTAATCAGTGAGTACGACAATTTAATAGTCCTGAGGACGTTCTCAAAGGCCTTCGGGCTTGCAGGAGTCAGAGTTGGCTATGCAGTCGGGAGTGAAGAGATAATAGACCACCTCCATCGAATCAAACCGCCCTTTACTCTAGACTCCATCTCAATGAAGATAGCAGGGCTCATGCTCGACCACTACGATCTAGTCAAACGGAACATCGATTACATAATCAAGGAGCGTGAGCGAATTTATCGGAAGTTCAAGGACTACGCGTATCCGAGCGAGGCCAACTTCATCCTGATGAAGCTTAATGCTTACGAATTTTTACTCGAAAAGGGCATCGTGGTAAGAAAGCTCGGCGGAAGATTGACGGGGCACATAAGGGTTACCGTCGGCAAAAGGGAGGAGAACGACGAGCTGATTGGGGCGTTGAAGGAGTTCATGGAGGGGAGAGGATGAAGTGGATCATCTTCGACGTTGACGGCGTTCTGATTGACGTCCGCGAGAGCTACGACCTAGCCACAAAGCTCACGGTGGAGTACTTCCTCAGACTCTTCGAGGTTAAGAAGAGAATCAAGCTAGAGTGGATAAGGAAGCTTAGACGGAAGGGAGCTTTTGGTGATGACTTCAAGGTCAGCGAGGCGCTGATACTCTTTGCGATAGCCGGAGACGTTGAAGGGCTCATAGAGGAGTTTCCGGAGGGCGAAGGAATAAACTGGGTTCGCGAAAGATTCGGGATTGGACTCTTCAACGGAAGCATTGAGCAGGTTTTTAACACATTTTACCTGGGCGAGCACTACCCGGGAAGGCTCTTCGATTTCGACGGCCTCTGGAAGAAGGAGAGGCCAATAGTAAGGACGGAACTGCTCGAGATGGCCAAAAAGCGGTTCAAGCTCGGCGTTATAACGGGGAGAAGCGCATTGGAGCTTGAGCTGGCGGAGAAGCTCATAGACTTCCACTTCGAGAAGGCTGTGACGAGGGAGCTCTACGTGAAGCCCGATCCGAGGGCAATATGGCACCTCACCAGGGGTGAAGACGGGGTTTACATAGGGGACACCGTGAACGACGAACTGCTCGTGGAAAACTACAGAAAGGAATACGGAAGGGATTTTGACTTTGTCTTGGTTGGAAGAGATATTGAAAACGTTAATGAATTATTGGAGAACTTATTGGGGTGATCAGCTTGAAGGTGGCGGTTATAGGTGCCGGAACAATTGGTGGGGCGGTAGCAAAGGCTCTGGCCGAAGCTGGCCACTCGGTAATCGCAACACGGAGGAGCGTCGAAAAGGCCATGTGGTTAGAGGAACACGGCGTCAGGGTCATCAGGAATAACGTCGAGGCCGCGGAATGGGCGGAGGTAGTTTTTATCGCGGTCAAGCCAAACAAAGTGCCTGGAGTCCTCAGAGAGATCAATAAAGCAATAGGCGGTAAGCTTGTAATTTCACTGGCTGCAGGAATTCCCCTTAAGAACCTCAAACGGCTAGCACCCAAAGCCAAGTTCGTGAGGGCAATGCCCAATATAGCCATCTTAGTCAAGGAGTCATTTACGGCATACACATCGGATGGGCTGAGCGAAGAAGATATAACAATCGTTGAGAATCTCTTCAGCTCATTTGGAAAGTGCCTTAGAGTTGATGAGGAGCACATGGATGCCATAACTGGTTTAAGTGGTTCAGGACCGGCCTATGTTTCCGTGTTCTTGGAAGCAATGATTTATGGTGGACTCAGGGTGGGTCTTCCGAGGGATGTTGCAAAGCTCGCCGCAGCGCAGACCTTGCTCGGGACAGCGAAGCTTCTCTTAGAGAGCGAAAACCATCCTGCGGAAATCAGAGACATGGTTATAACGCCAGGAGGAACCACAATAGATGGTATCTTTGAGCTGGAGGAGGGAAAGATAAGAACGGCAATAATGAAGGCCGTTGACGCTGCGACAAAGAAATCTAAGATACTCTCAGTAGAAATCAAAAAGTAGTCTTACTTTTATTTCTCAAGCATATAACTCATTTTTGGTCTTTTCGAAGATTCATAAACCAATAGTGGGAGCCAGCGATTACCTCCAATACATGCCAAAAAATTGCCATATGCTCACAATATGTACGGGATATTAGATCATAAAGGACATATTTTATGTAGAGCCATGGCCATCAATAACATATATATACTATTACTACCAAGTTCCTTATTAGGTGAGTAGTTTTAGGTGAACATAATGGAGAGAATATCTACAGGAATAAAAGGACTTGACAAGATGCTTGAAGGTGGCCTAATCCCCGGGAGAACGTACTTGGTTAAAGGTGGCCCGGGAACGGGAAAAACCACTCTCACCATTCAATTCCTCACTGAAGGCGTGAAAAACGGTGAAGACGTCCTCTACGTGACACTTGAGGAATCCCTTAAAACCCTAAAAGAGGATATGTCAAAGCTGGGGTTTAACTTGGACGACCCTAAATTCGATGCAATAGATGCAACTCCCGTTACAGATAAGGCACATAACATCTTTGCTGGTACATTCTACGAGACGTTTGGAAAGAGTTTCGAAAAATTAACGAGTGCAATTCAAGACAAAGTCAAATCTAAACATTATTCAAGGGTGGCTATTGATCCTTTAACAATGCTAAAGCTCACAGTGAAAGATGAACTGGATTACAGGACAACGTTCATAGGTTTCTTGAAGTCACTATCCGAGCTTGGTGCCACTGTCATTTTAACTTCTGATTTAAAGACCAGTGATGTGGAGGAGTACCTGGTAAGTGGGGTCATAGAACTTAAGACCCTTGAAGTAAACGGACGGCTGTTAAGGGGGATTATGATACGAAAATTCCGAGGAAGCTCTTTTGATGAACAAATTAGGCCCTACAGGATAACCACCGGCGGAATTAAGGTCTACAATAATGAGAACATCTTTGTTGAGTGACTGGAAATGAAAACAGGAATAAAAAAGCTCGATAAATTGCTGGGCGAAGTCCCTGAAGGCAGTGTGATCCTAATAGAGACAGTAGGCACTTTAGGCGAGGAGATAGCGGCAAGTATGCTACAGACCAACAAGGAAAAGGCCGTTGCGTTCGTTACACCCCAGCTCAAGGAAGAGTTCGAGAAACGCTTTAATCTACGGAAAATAGGGATGGTAGTTCTTGGAGGGGACATATATCAGGAGGAACTTTATAAGATATCCCACATTCTTAGAAACGTCCCAGAAGGCTCAAGTGTGGGGTTCTTCCTTCTTCACCCACTCCTCGTTTTCCAGTCTTCGAGCATTGTGTTCAGACTGTTTTCAGAACTCGTTATGATAGTTCAAGAAAAGAAGGCGGTCATGGTAGTTCTGCTTGACAAAAGGCTCATCAACAGTAAAAGTCTGGCCGTGTTCGAGGACTATGCCACCCATGTTATAGATATTATTGAGGAAGTCAATGAATTCAAAATAACCCGCGGTCTCAGGATAAAGAAGTCTCCTGGAGGAGGAACAGATTTCTACGAGTTTGATATCATAAATGGAGAGGTTATTATAGGTAATCCGATTACATAAACCCACTTCGATACACTTCACTCTCAGAACAGCAACGTTGGTGTTGGTGGTCTATACTGTCTGCCCTTTTCCATGTCCAGATTTCAAATAAATGGAAAGGACTGGTAGCTCTACAGCCAAGGGCAGCAGTTTTTATCTCCATTGAGTTTTCGGTTTGCTCTTAGACACATAGAAGATAACGTGCCCGCGGTACCTAGTATGGCTGAACTGTCACTCTACATAACCGACAGTTTCCTCCACGTTGGGGATGTAATCTTGCTTCTGCTTGCTATTATGAAGCCCATATCCCGGTAAAGTCCGGCGGCAAATTTTTAAAAGAAAGGATAAAGCGACCAATATGCTCTACCTGGAGATACTCGGAAACCTTCCAGAGATGGCCAGAGATGAAGTTAAAGCTATGCTCGAGCTCTCGGGCGGTGAAATAGCGGGTCAGGATTATCTGTTCCTCAAGCTCGACGCCGATAAGAGGGCTTTCCATTACCTGAACCGCCTTGGCCTGTCCCATGAGTACGGGGAACTCTTAATCGAGGCCAACTCCCTAGAGGAACTCCTGGAAAAGGCCAAAGAAATTGAGTGGCCGATAAGCGGAACCTTCAAGGTGGACACAGAGACCATGGCTAACTGCAAATACAATGTTATAGACCTCCCGAGGAAGCTGGGGGCCGTGATACACGGCAAAGGTTTCCGTGTGAACCTTTCGAAACCGGACACCCTTGTGAGGGTCTACTGCGGCGAAAAGCTCTATGCCGGGATAAGATACCGCTTTTTCGACCCCAAAGACTTCGAAAGGAGAAAGGCCCACCACAGGCCGTTCTTCCGGCCGATTTCACTCCACCCAAGGATTTCAAGGGCGCTGGTAAACCTGACGAAGGCAAGGGAGGAAATCCTCG
This sequence comes from Thermococcus onnurineus NA1, assembly GCF_000018365.1. Taxonomy (NCBI): domain Archaea; kingdom Methanobacteriati; phylum Methanobacteriota; class Thermococci; order Thermococcales; family Thermococcaceae; genus Thermococcus; species Thermococcus onnurineus. The sequence goes on from NC_011529.1 coordinate 817,881, forward strand.
ACCCCTTCATGGGTGCCGGCGGGATTCTGATGGAGGCCGGCTTGATAGGCCTGAAGGTCTACGGCGTTGACATAAAACCCGAGATGGTTGAAGGGGCAAGGCTCAACCTCGAGCACTTTGGTGTTAAGGACTACGAACTCAGGCTCGGCGACGCGACAAAGCTGGAGGAGCTTTTCCCGGACAAGAAGTTTGAAGCCGTAGCAACGGACCCGCCCTACGGGACTTCGGCAACTCTTGCCGGAAGGGCGAGGGACGAGCTTTACAGGAAAGCCCTGAGGAGCATCTACAACGTCCTTGAAGACGGCGGCAGGCTGGCGATAGCGTTCCCCACGAGCTTCGATGGGGAAGCCGAGGCTGAGAAGGTCGGCTTTAAGCTGGTCGGCAAGTACTACCAGCGCGTGCACAAGAGTTTAGAAAGGTATTTCTACGTGTTTGAGAAGTGAGAGGCTGTCGCCCTGAAATTATACCCTATCATATTTTATGCCCCGTTTTTGGCGCTTTGAGGGTTTTACAGGGACTACATCCCCGGAAAAGGGCAGACAACCCCGTGGAATTCAGAAAGCATTACTTACAAAACATAACAAGAAGTTACATTATATGCCACATAGTGTAACCAATTTCCGGGCGGAATGTCAATCAAGCCCGCTCGACGGCCGAAAAGTACCGATCCCCGATATAATTGAACGTTTTTGACAGTCTTGCCGCATTCGGGCAGACACTCCAAAATACAGGCCGCTTCGGGCTCTGGAACTCTCATGCACTGCAAAGTACATTGAGAATTTCGGCCCCAGAGAAAAGGCACTCTCCCCAGAAAAGGCCGAAAAAGCGGCAGATTCCAGGGCTTTCAGGGGTCCCACAATAAGGCTTTCCAAAAACACTTAAATATCCGGGGTTACAGAGTATTCTGTTAGAAAAACAGGGTGAAAAAGTGTCCTGTTCCAGTAGGACAGAATTGTGTGGAAAGGCCCACGACTTTTTAGCGGCGACCGCCGCGAGTTCTTCCGTTCCAGTAGGACAGAATTGTGTGGAAAGGAGGGGCCGGGCCTCAAAATCCCCCAAAGTCCCCCGTTCCAGTAGGACAGAATTGTGTGGAAAGTGGCCCGAAACCCTTCCGGGAGAGTGAGGACCCTCGAGTTCCAGTAGGACAGAATTGTGTGGAAAGTGTGGGTTTCACCGGCGAGGAATCCGAGAGAGAATGTAAGTTCCAGTAGGACAGAATTGTGTGGAAAGATGAAGAGGGAAGAGTTCATCAAAACCCTCCTTGACGGTTCCAGTAGGACAGAATTGTGTGGAAAGTTGAGTTTTCCCGAGCTCGACGCGGTTATTACGCTGGTTCCAGTAGGACAGAATTGTGTGGAAAGTTGGTGGCCTTCTGGTTCATTGGGCGCTGACGAACAGTTCCAGTAGGACAGAATTGTGTGGAAAGCCGTTTCCACCGAGACCGGCCATCCAACCGAACATTTGTTCCAGTAGGACAGAATTGTGTGGAAAGCTTAGGTCTCTGAAAAGACTCCTTTCGCTCTTATAGGTTCCAGTAGGACAGAATTGTGTGGAAAGATCAGTCGCTCCGGTAAGCTGCTTGATTATTGTGTTGTCCGTTCCAGTAGGACAGAATTGTGTGGAAAGCTCGACCTTACCCCGCGTCCAGAACTGAATACAAAACGTTCCAGTAGGACAGAATTGTGTGGAAAGCTCGCGAGGTAGTAGAACCCGCCTCTCGCCCTCTCGAGTTCCAGTAGGACAGAATTGTGTGGAAAGCACCCTGAAGGGGGAACAACTCACGGAGGAGCAATAGAAGTTCCAGTAGGACAGAATTGTGTGGAAAGCCTGGTAAACCTTCAACAAACTCATCAACGGCCTCCAGTTCCAGTAGGACAGAATTGTGTGGAAAGGTCAAACCACCCAAAATCGCTCTCATCTCCAACCGACGTTCCAGTAGGACAGAATTGTGTGGAAAGTTAATTCTGTATTGCGTTGCCAATGTTCCGTAAATGTGTTTCAGTGGGACAGAATTGTGTGAAAGCCCCATTATTGCCCCTTGTTTCCGTAGAACGGCTCGTATGGCAAGAGCGGGAGCTAACGAACGAGCTGAAAGCCTGACCGGAACGTTTCTTTAGAGTCAGCGGATATTCAAAAAGGAATAAAATCTGATTTCCACGGGATTAGAAGAAAAAGGCATTCAACAATAAGAGTTATAAAGATAGAGCATGCACGTTAAAGACGGTAACCTTCCGGGGAGGATAGATTATGCGCATTAAGGTCAGTTTTTATTCCCCTGATGGTGGGTTTATTTATCCCAACAAGCACGCCGTTCAGGGGTTCATCTACAACATGCTGAAGGGCACGGAGTACGGGGAAAACCACGACGCACCGAGGTTCAAGTTCTTTACATTCTCGGACTTTTTCATAGACTCCCTGGGAAGGCCGACCTTCTTGGTCTCCTCCCCGGACGAGGGCTTCATCAGGGCACTCCACTCCAGCCTGAAGGACAGGGTCAGGGTATACATAGGGACGCAGGAGCTCATTATAGACGAGCTGAAGAAGTTCAGGCTCCCCCTGAAAAAACGCTTTCAAACGGGCTCCCCGGTGGTGTTATACCGGGACTCGCGGAAAAACGAGTACTTCAAGCTCCACGCCCATAGAGACCTGAACTTCTTCCTGAGACGGCTGAAGGAGAACGCGGAGAAGAAATACAACGCCTTCTACGGGGACGAGTTTACACTGGAAGGGCCGATATTCGACAGGATGATACCCAAGCTGAGGAGAAACGGCAAGCTCGACGTTTACGTCAAGGTCGTCAAGCAGGGAGTTCCGTTTCCCGTTATCGGCTCCAACTGGGAGCTTCTCGAAAAGGAGCGCATAAAGCCCGGGGAGCGGAGGTTCTACAGGTTCATAATGGAGACCGGGCTGGGCGAGAAGAACAGCCTTGGATTCGGCTTTTTGAACCCAATAAGGGGGTGAGTTGATGGAAATCGATGAACTGACCGCCTTGGGCGGGCTTCTCCATGACATAGGGAAGCCCGTGCAGCGGGCAGGTCTTTACTCCGGGGATCATTCCACACAGGGTGCGAGGTTCCTCAGGGACTTAGCTGAGAACACCGGAAGGGCGGAATACGAGCTTCTCTCCCTTTTCTCCGAGTTCCATCACAAAGGGCACATGAAAAACGATGAACTGATGATAAGGAGAATAAAAGAGCTTTCCCCCGAGCGTTTTGGCCTCACGATGGAAGATGTCCTCAACGCCCTCTGGATAGTGTACGAGGCCGACAACCTGGCATCGGGCGAGAGGGAAGAGGGGCAGCCGCAGGCGTCGAGACCGCTGTACTCAGTGTTCAATCCAGGAAAAGCCTATCCCTGGGCGGAGCTGGACTTCGAGAAAGAACTTCCAGTCCCTGGGGACGTCTTTTCCATCAGGTCCCAGGACTATAGGGAGCTTGTCAAGAGACTCTGGGAAGAACTTTCCAAGGCCAAGCTTAGGAGCGACAGACTCTTGCCGGTTCTCGAAAAGTACCTGACCTTCGTCAGCTCCGTGACGAGCGAGGGGAACATCATCTCGCTGTATGACCACATGAGAATGACCTCGGCAATAGCCCTCGCGATGCTCCGCGCCGGGTGCACCGCCGAGGACGTTAGGTCTGGGAGATGCAGGAAAGAGAAACGCTTCCTCCTCATTGAGGGGGACTTTTCCGGAATACAGGACTTCATCTACCGCGTGAGCGGAAAGGGAACCCTCAAGTACCTCCGCGCGAGGAGTGCATACCTCGAACTCATCGGCTGGGACGTCGTGCTTGAGATACTCTCAAGGCTGGGCCTCACAAGGGCCAACGTGGTCTTCAACGCCGGCGGCCACTTCATGATAATCGCCCAGAACACCCCCGATGCCGTAAAGGAGCTGGAAGAGATAAGGGCGAAGGCCGTAGAGTGGCTTTATCGCGAATTTGAGAGTGACCTATACCTTGCCATAGAATGGGAGCCTGTTTCCGGCAGGGAGTTTGGAAGAGAAGGTGGGAAAAACCTCTTTGCGGAGGCCAGAAAAAGGCTCAAGCACAAGCTCACTGTGAGAAAGCTCAAGCGCTTCGGCGAGATAAAGGGCCTCTTCGAGCACGGGCACACCGAAAGGCTAGCGGAGTGTCCCGTATGCGGCCGAGAGCTTCCTGAGGGAAAACTCGAACCTTCTGCCTCTGACCCCGAGACCAAAGTATGTCCCACGTGCAACAGGCTCGTCAGCCTCGGGGGTAACCTTCCAAAGCTGCTCGGATTTGGGCGGACCGCCAAAAACGACGCTGGAGTCCTCGTTGAGGGGCCGTTCTCGGGCTTCGTCCCCTACCTTCAGGGAGGCAGGCCCGTCGGAGAACAAATTCTGGTTAAGAACACGCTCAACCCCGGTGAAATCCCCGAAAGTGCCCAGTTCGTCCCGTATTTCGTGGCGGACTACTTCAAGAAAGACCCTAAGGGCGGAGTCGCGACGTTTGAAGAGCTTTCAATGGCGTCAACCGGTACGAGAAGGCTTGGCGTTATGAAGGGCGATGTGGACAGGCTTGGGGAGTTCTTCAGCTCAATGGACAGCCCGTCGAAGCTCGCAACGGCGTCGAGATTCATGGACTACTTCTTCAAGGGCTACATCGGGGCGATAATTGAAGGAAAGTTCGGCTACATCATAGGAGACGTCCCCTCTCTGAGGGACTGGCCGGAGGAACCTGATATTGTCGTCGTCTATGCCGGCGGCGACGACTTCTTCATCGTTGGGGCGTGGGACCAGATATTCGAGCTCGCATTCAGGGTGCGTAGGGCGTTCAATGCCTACACCGGCGGAAAGCTGACGCTCTCGGTTGGCCTCGGCTACTTCGACGAGCGCACGCCGATATACAGGATGGCGGATGTTGTAAGTGAAAGGCTTGACACGGCCAAAGATGAAGGCAGGAACAGGGTCTTCGTTGTCGGGAGGAGCAGGCCGCTTGATGGGAAGCACAAGCTATCCTACGAGTGGAACCATTACGAGGAACTCTGGAGAACCTATGCCCCGAGGATATACGCCGGAAACGGAAGGCTGAAAGGAAAGCTGGAGTCCAAGAAGGGTCTTCTCTGGAAGCTCCTTGAAATAAGAGAGCTTTACGTCAGAGACCCGAACGACGTCCGCTGGGCTTACTTGACCGCATACCTGCTCGGAAGGCACGGTCTCTCTGATCTGTTCCCGGAGCTGGTTGGCATAGACACAAAGGCCGTCGAGAGGAAAGAACCCCAGCCGGTTTACTGGGTTGATGGGGTTTTGAAAATCGTGCTCATGGCGGTTAGGAGGTGATTTTTGTGGCATACCATCAGAAGCATGGTGGATATGGGAGGGGCGGATACGGGAGGCAGGACCGCCCCCAGGTCGATGCTTCCAGACTATTCGGGGAAAGTCCCGACGTTGTCGGGATTAAGAAGATGTTAGAGGGCAAAGGGAAACAGTGGGAGGCCATACAGCCGTATTTTGACAATGTGGTTAGGGAGGCTAAGAACTTCCTAGAGTGGAGTCCAAACAAGAGGCTGGCCAACGCCGTAACGGTTGCGGCGTACCTGACGTCGCAGGGCCTGAAGACCAACCAGGTAAGAAAGATCCTCGACATGGCCCGAACCACGGAACTCAAGGTTAAGAGGGGTGAGGGGGACATAAAGGACGACCTGGTAAAGATGCGTTATCTCCTGGCCTACACCGTTGGAAAGGCCACGGGACAATCAAAGTATTCGCTGGACGCTTTTCACCGCATTCTCGACCCGATGCTTGAGGTTTTGATGGGCAGTCCCAAAAAGGAGAACTTTGAAAAGTTTTACGACTTCCTTCAGGCTGTTGTTGCCTATCACAAGTTCTTCGGAGGCGGTGACTGATGGACAGGCGGTTTTACGGCAAGATTGTAATTAAGGGCAAGATAAAGGCCGTTACCGGACTCCACATAGGTTCACAGAGGGACATCTCGGAGATCGGCGGTATAGACAACCCTGTTATAAAAGACCCCCACACCGGACTGCCATACATCCCGGGCTCGTCCCTCAAGGGCAGGTTAAGGTCTCTCTTTGAAATCCTTGTCAACTCCAGACTGGGCGAATGGAGGGAGAAATATCCGTCACTGGCGAATTACTCACCCGGTAGCTGCAGGCCAGATAACCAGGAGAACTGCGGCAAGTTCTTCAACAGAAAGATAAACAGGGGATGGATACACGTCTGTCCTGACTACGAGACTGCCCTCGCATGTCCAGTGTGCAGACTCTTTGGTGCCAGCGGTAAAGAGAGCAACTTCCCATCGAGGATCATCGTCAGGGACGCGTTCCTCACCAAGGAGTGGGAGGAGAAGTGGCGCGCTGGAGAGGCAATAACCGAGGCGAAGATTGAGGTCGGCATAGACCGCGTTACATCCCAGGCGAACCCCAGAACCAACGAGCGCGTCGTCGCCGGCGCGGAATTCGAGTTCGAGATAATCTACAACGTGGAGAACACCACACACTGGAGGGACGACATCAAGAACCTCCTAACTGCCATGGCACTCCTCGAAGACAGCTATCTCGGCGGTTCCGGTTCGAGAGGCTACGGAAAAGTGAAGTTCATCTTTGATAGCTTTGAGTTCAGGCCTCTGGACTACTACAGGACGGGCAAAGATGAGGACATCGTTTCAATTGACGCCAGGGAGAAGTCAGTTAGTGATATACTCAGCGGATTTGATTCCCTCTTCTCGGAGGTGGAGGGCAAGCTGGAGGCAGGGTGATGCCGAAGTTCATTGCAGTAAAGCTCATCCCGAAGGGGCCGTTTCGGGACATCCCAAGGGCTGACACACTGTTCGGAGCAATAGGAAACGCAATCTCAGCCATCCATGGACAATCGGCTGTCGAGGAACTTGTGGATGCCTTCGTGGGCGGTGCGAGGATAAGCTCCGCGTTCCCATATTCCGGAGACACCTACTACCTACCAAAGCCCCTGAGCGTTGAGCCGGCTCTGGAGGGAATTCTCACAGGGCTCGATGAGGAGGAGCGCTATACAACGGCGAAGAGGCTCAGAAAGGCAAAGTACCTAGACCTCAAAAACTTCGAGCTTGCACTCCGGCTGCGGCCCTTCACTATCCCAGAAGAAATTCCCTACGCCAGAGTGGACGTGCCCAGAGTTGTCCTTGACAGGGTTACACAGGATTCTTCGATATACTTCTGGGAGGAGATCAGGTTTAGAGAGAAGAGCGGAGTCTACTTCCTCTATTCAGGCCCGCGGGAGGTGTTCGATGGATATATAGCACCGGCCATGAGGTTCCTCGGCGACACGGGCATAGGTGGGAAATCGACCTGGGGGGCAGGGCTGTTTGAGGTCGAGTTCCACGAGATGAAAATAGACGCACCTGGAAGCGAGTACAGCGTTACCCTCTCGAATGCCCTCCCGACCAAAACCCCCGTGCTCTGGAGGCTCCTCAGGAAAGGCGGCTGGAGCTTCGGCAGGAGGAAGCCGCGGATGACGTTCATCGCAGAGGGCTCAATCGTGAAAAATGATCCGGGAGGGATGGAAAGGCTTGAGCTGGGTTTAAGCCATGAAGTTTACGTCTACGGTCTCACCTTCCCGCTGGGCGTTGAACTCCCGGAGGGTCTGGAATGACCGAGCGAACACTCAAAGTTCTCTCGCCACTTCATATCGGAACCGGGAACGAGCTGACGCCGGTGGACATCTACCCTCGGGAAAACATCATCCATGTCCTTGACACTGAGAGGCTCGTGAACGACCTCATGAACCTTGGGGTGGAGCTGAACGAGATACTCGCCCTGCTCAAGAATCCTCCCGGGGACGCATACATCTGGAAGGGTTATATCGAGGAGTTCCACCTCGATCCCTCGGACTATTCCATATACACCCTAAAAATCCATGGAAAGATTGGGAGAAAGAGCATGCAGATAAAGGAATTCATCAAGCTCAACGGAAGGCCCTACATTCCGGGCTCGTCCCTCAAGGGGGCGATAAGAACCGCGGTGCTTTACAAAGCCCTAAAGGAGTGCGGCGATGCCCGGGCGGTCATGAGGGTCGTCTCAAAGGTAAACGGTGATGTTGCGAGAGACATTGGACGGAGTGAGGACGTGCTCGACTACTACATGAGCTTCCTTTCAAGGGCCAGGATAGACAGAAAACGCGCTGACGATCTGCTCGAAGCCATAGTCTTCGGGATGGAGCCTGATAGACGGTCTAAGATCCGTTACGAACCGAAGCGCGACCCGATGAAAGCGCTCATCGTTCGGGACAGCAAACCAGTAGGCCGAAAGCACCTGGCGGTCTACCACGTTGAGGTCATCGGCAATCCGCAACCCATACCGATATGGGTCGAAGCCATTGAACCTGGAGCGGCTACGGACGTCGAGATACATGTGGACACCGAGGCCCTCAGGCTTAACGCCGACTACTTCAACGGTCTCCTCTGGGAGTGCCTTAAAGAGAGAGGAGAACCGGGGGAGGTCTTCGAAGACTTCCTGTGGGAGGCCGTCGACGAGTTCTACACTGCGGTAATGAAATACGAGACCATAGAGGTTCAAAAGTTTGGGAGGTACACCTCTCAGGTCCGGTCGTTCTACGCCTCCCTGGAAGATCACTCGGGGCACGTTTTGAGGCTTGGATGGGGGAGCGGTTGGCTGGCGATGACGATAGGACTGCTCCTTGTTGAGAAGGGCTACAAGTGGGAGAATGTGAGGAAAAAACTCGGACTCGGAAAGAAGCCCGGTGGGAGTGGTTTCTCAAGGGAGTTCCCCAAGACCAGGAGGCTGGCCGACGGAATGCCCATGGGGTGGGTGGTGCTGGAATGAAGCTCCTCGTTGTCTCCTGGGGCGACTTTGAAAGATGGAAAGAGACCAAGTATCGCTTTGGGGGAGAGACCTCAGTAGGGCCCTCAACACTCCCGATACTTCAAAAGGTCATCAAACCGGACTGGACCGTCATAGTTCTCTCGGACACTATTGGGAAGGACTTCTCCTCGGTGGAGACTCTGAGAGAGGACGTGAGGAATAGGGTTATGGATTTCCTCGACAGGATAGGAGCCGGCAGAGAGGTAGACGTCATTATCGCCCCCGGGATAGGCGAATTCACCCACGGGAGCTTCAGGGGAAGTGCTATGGATGCCTACTACTACGTTCTCCACGCCCTCTCTGAGATAATCCCAACCAAAGGCGATCTCGAAGTCCACTTTGACTCGACGCACGGGCTCAACTACGTAACCCTGCTGACGTATAGGGCGCTCAAAGACCTCCTGGGCATCGCGGCGGTAATGAACACCGTCACCTTCTACGCCTACAACTCCGACCCGTTCGTTCCCAAAATAACGAAGGAGCTGAACATAAACACGATAGAAACGACGATGGTCAAACCAACCCCCCTATCTGAGCCTTTGCCCGGCTTTGATGAGTACCTGTGCCCGTACTCAATGGAAAGGGCCGAGTTCGTAAGGCTCAAGGGCTCTCTGAACACTTTAAAGAACCTGAGAAAGGAGAAGAAAAAGCTTGAGGCGTGGATTGGCTCTCTGCTCTTCGGGCTTCCCCTTCTTTTTCTGGAGGAGTTCCCCGACATTGGAAGGCTGGAATCATACATTGAGGAGCTCGCCGAAACGTGGGGGGGAGCGATAGCCGTTAACGCCGAAGAAAAGGCAGTAACACGAAGACTGGCCTTTGGCAGTGGCTTTGGAACGCTCGTCAAGCTCCTCTTCCAAGCGAGGATAACCAGGGGCCTGCTTGTCGAAGAACCCTACTCCATCGAGAAGCTTTACAGCGTCTCGGATAGGCTCTTCCGAGGAAGCACCCTGCAGAGGGTAAGAGTGGAGCTCGGTAAGATTGAGGATAAAGCAATAAAATACGCAAGGAAAGGGGCATTTCCGCGGGACATTCCCCTGCGGGATTTCCTTGGGTTTGACGCCGCCAACCGGGAGGTGAGTCCAAGGAACGTGCTCGCCCACGCCGGCCTCGAAGCGAACGTCGTCGAAGTATCGATGGAGGCCTGGGAGCCCAAACGGCCCGAGGAAGAGGCAGGAAGGCACACTCACCTGAAGTACACACCGGTGGGACTCAAAAAGGTGGAGGACATCGTAAGCAGGGCGCTGAAGGAGAGCTAAGGTGTGTTACTAACTATGGGCTCACTGGGTGTCAGCAAACCAGACAGGATGTCCCTGACGGGTTTCCGTAGGACAGAGTTGTGTGGAAATGGCTCCGGCCCGCCGTACTGGGGGAAGAACCTGTAAATGTTTCAGTGGGACAGAATTGTGTGGAAGCTTGACGTAGATGGTCGTGGTGTTCGTGCTCAGGTCGAGTTTCAGTAGGACAGAATTGTGTGGAAACTGTCCGGTGCCCGCCCAAACTGTGACATGGTGCTCGGTTTCAGTAGGACAGAATTGTGTGGAAACTAATGCGGCGACCTCTAACCTAACGAAGCCCGGTGAAGTTTCAGTAGGACAGAATTGTGTGGAAACAGATCCTCGACCAGGTCGCTGATGAGCTTCGGGCCGGACTCCAGGGTTTCAGTAGGACAGAATTGTGTGGAAATGTCTCCTGCTTTTGCTCTTCGCTGAGCCACTCGCTTTTGGTTTCAGTGGGGACAGAATTGTGTGGAAACACGTATTCTGTCAACAGCCGATACGTTACTACTATATACGTTTCAGTGGGGACAAAATTGTGTGGAAACTCGATCGTGTCTGTGTTATAGTCAGCGAGGTAGTCAACTTTTAGTGGGGACAGAATTGTGTGGGAAGTACCTTGCCGTTATTGTTCCGTAAGGGTCATTTTTCAACGCCTTAATGTTTCCGTAGAACAGAGTTGTGTGAAAACAACTGAATCTTGTCGGCGCTATACCAGTAGTGGCCCTGATATTTCCGTAGAACATAATTGTATGGAAACAGCTAGCTCGGCAGGCTTGCCTCATCGCCACAGTAGAACGCCCGTTTCTGTAGAACGTAATCGTGTGGAAACTCACTGCTTTAAGCCGGTCAGCCTTACGAGCGGGGCCATAAAGCTGCTCTCCGAGAAAAGTCCCTGTAACAGGGAATGGAAAAGAACGGCCCTAGAGCATAATCTAAAACTCAAAGAGACCTCAGTCCTCAAGCCAGATCTCAAGCCTCTGCTTGCCCTTTCCGAGGCTGGAGCGCTTGAGCTTCTTGAGGTGTCCTATCTCCTTTATGTCCTTCACGTGCGTTCCGCCACAAGGGATGACCTCGAAGTCCCTTATCTGAGTGTATCTCGTCTCTCCTTCCCACCATATCTTCATCTCGCCGCCTTCGTCGACGTATTTGTTGAACAGCTCTATGATCTTCTCCTTGTACTGGTTAACGTTTTCCGGATAGAGGATGTCGTACCTACCTTTCTCAGCGCTCATCCCACTGCCATAGAGCTCCCAGTTGCCTTCCCCAAGAACCTCATTGAGGACGTGCTCGAGGAGGTGCATGGCCGAGTGGATGCGCATGAGCTTGTACCTGTAGTCCCAGTCTATTTTGAGCTCGACCTCGTCACCTGGCTTGAACTTCCCCGGCTCAGCAACGGCGTGCCAGACGTTTCCAGCATCGTCCTTATAGACGTCCAGAACTTCGACGCCGTTTATCGTCCCCCTGTCGTGGGGCTGACCGCCGCCGGTAGGGTAGAAAATCGTCTGGTCAAGGAGGAGTGCACCCTCCCTAATCTCAAGAACCTTCGCTTTTGCTTCCTTAAGGTAGGCGTCCTCATAGTAGAGCTTCCTCGTCATTAAGACCACCTTAGAAAAGTTGGAAAGCAGGTTTAAATGAATATCGAAAAGAAAGAAATGCTCAGTGCTTCTTCCAGATGAAGATGGCCAGACCTATAAGCACAAACGCACCGACGATGCCCGCTATCTGAGTTGTACTCAGATTTGACTCAGTGCCTTTCTGAACATCGAGTGTATAACGAACCTCAAGCTGGTCATATCCCTCCAGAAGGTTCATAATATCCTGCCGGGATGCACCATAGCGGATGAACGTATTGGCTGTTATGATTATCTTATTTCCTGACCGGGTGACGTTCAGGGTGAAGTAGTTGCCGTGCAGCTCTCTTGAGACCGGCTCAGGAACGGAAACAAACTCTCCATTATCTGGAAGAACAACCTCCGTGGTAAACGTATAGTTGTACTCGGCTAATGCCCTGATAGTCTCGAGGGATGATAATCCCATAGTAGGATTGAATATGTAAACGTAGGTTCCGTTTTCAAGTTTAGTGTAGTTTTCGAGAAGATAACTGAGACCTATAACAAGAGGGCCAGTTTCATTGAGTCCCTCAACGTAAGCACTCGCGTTGTATATCACAGCCCCCATTCCTACAAATCTCTGTGCGTACTCCGAGATCATCAAGCTCTTGAAGTTATCAACCCCATACGAAGCAACTAGGCTTTTCATGTCGTCTATCTCGTCTTGTGGATTTAGATAGACCTCTCTCATTTTTAGTTCTGTCTTACCATCAGAAAAGACTGTAAGCGTGACATACTCATGTGTAGCTCTCTTCTGGAAAGTCTCTTCACCTTTGTAAGGTGTTTGATAAGTTATTGAAAAGTCATTATACTCATCAAAAAGGCTTCCGAATCCTTCGAGGGACAGATACGGCTCCAGCTTTATCGTGGAGGCAACTGTTACTGTGTCGTCCGTTATCGTTGGAACGACCTCGAAGAGGCTCTGATTAAATGTCTTCTTGTAAGGCAACGGATAGGAAAGCAGTGTAGCGTCAGGCGGAAGATGGATTACAAACTCATTGTGCATAATAACCCAGTAGGGATATCCGGTATCCGGATAAGACGCCCCTATAAGCCCTCTGGTTGGGTCTATGATGATCTCCCAGAAGTCCCCATAAGAGTAGTACTTGGCCATTCCGACGGCTATTGCATTGAAAACCACCGTGATGTTGTCTCCGTTGGGAATCCCATACACCTTTACTGTCGCGTTATTTACATCAATCCCGATCTGTTCTATGATTTGGACATAGTAAGCAAGCTGTTGCTCTTCAGCTAGTTTTATGGCGTCTTCAACGCTACCGTTTGTTTGGTTGAGGTAATATTCAATCTGCTCTTGAATTTTATCTTTGGGGCGGAGCCATACACTTATCAGCGTGATGTTTGCGTCCCCATTCTCGAACAGTCTGATTTTGAAGGTAAAGCTCTCCTCATATATTTCAACAGTCGTGGTTGCCCCTACACTTCCAAACATAGGAGCTAGGAGCATAAAGATAAGGAGACCCCCTAAAACGTTCCTTCTCATTATCCATCTACCTCCCGCACATGTGTAGATAGCATTAGACCCCTGGGTATTTAACTTTATCTCAGAAAAGCCAGAATAAAAGGCCATCTAAAACTAGAAAAAGTGAAAGGAGCAAAGAGTTCAGCTCGTCCACTTGGAAGAGTCCATTTCGCCTTCGGTCTTGGCGACTATGGTGGTTCCAGCCAGATCGCCGGTGACGTTTACCATAGTTCTGCCCATGTCAAGTATTGCGTCGATTCCGAGTATCATGGCATAAGCCAAAGCTACAGGACTTCCCTCCACGAGTTCGAGGCCAACGCTCTGGAGCACCATGGCCAGCATTATAGCCCCCGCACCCGGAACGCCAGCGGTTCCAATCGAGGCAAGTACAGCCGTGAGGATGACCACGAGCTGCTGCTCAAGTGTCAGCGGCTGGCCTATTGCGTTCGCAACGAAGAGCACCGTGACACCCTGGTAGAGCGCAGTTCCGTCCATGTTTATCGTCGCGCCAAGGGGCAGGGTGAAGGAGAATATGCCCTTGTCAACGCCCATCTCCTCCTCGGCAACGCGCATTGTGACGGGTAAAGTTCCGCTGGAGCTCCTAGTAACAAAGGCAGTAATCATAGCGTCCTTTGCCTTCTTAAGGAACTTAAACGGGTCGATGCCGAAGACCTTGAGCAGGACGCCGTAGACCAAGAGTATCTGGAGGATGAGGCCAAGATAAACCGCTACGACAACCTTGACGAGTGGTCCGGCGACGTTCGGGCCGAACTGGCCGATGACGTAGTAAATCAGGGCAAAGACACCTATTGGAGCGTACTGCATGACACCGGCGACTATCTTGTACATCGCCTCGGCGGCGGCATCCATAACTCTGAAGAGCGTCTCAGCTGAGCTTCTGATCCTTTCATCTTCACTGTTCATGAGGTAGCTGATGGCTATTCCAAAGACTATGGCGAAGAATATCGTAGGCAGAACCTGGCCACTTGAAAGGGCTGCGAAGGGGTTGGTCGGAACGATGTTGAGGAGCGTCTGGACGAGTGACGGAGCCTCTGCCTCTATAGCCTTTCCAGAGCCTGTTCCGAGCTCGATTCCAGTTCCTGGCTTGAAGAGGTTGCCCATCAGCAGGCCAAAGAACACTGCGAATGCCGATGTGGCCAGGTAATAGAGGATTATCTTGACGCCAACCCTTCCGAGCCGCGATGGATTGATACTGGCGGCGCCAACTATCAGTGAGAACAGTATTATGGGCATCACTAGCATCTTCAGGAGTCTCACAAATAGGTCTCCGAGCGGCTTTAGGGCTGCTGAATACTCTGGAAGCAGCATACCGAAGATAACACCCAGCACGAGCCCAGCGAGGATCTTGTAAAGCACAGGAATTTCAAGATATGTTCTCAATATCCCCCTTCCCATTGGCTTCACCTCTTTAAGAATGACGTCGAAATAGCATTAATAGCGACATTATATTAACTTTTACCAAAAAAAGTTGACAATATGACAGAAAATCGTGGAAAATTTAGAGAAATCTGAGAGAAACGTCGCCATGGAGCACCCGCACTCTGCCCTTTGGTGTTTCGAGGATCAGCGCGCCGTCCACATCTATGTCCACAGCCCTGCCGACGAGTTCTGTTTCATCGTCGATTATCTTGACTTCCTTCCCGAGGACAATGCTCCTCTCCTTCAGCGCGGATATTATCTCAGCATATCGTCCATTGAGAAAGAGTCTGTACCAGTGGTCGAGATTCCTAATAAGGGCGTGGAAGACTTCTGACAGAGAAACCTCACGGCCGAGGAACTCTCTCATCGAGGTCGCCATTTTCCTGAGCTCCTCAGGGGCGTCGTTGTTCACGTTGAGGCCTATCCCGAGAATAACGAACTCCCCGATCCTTCCCTCAGTAAGAACCCCGCAGATTTTTCTCCCGTTTACCCAGACGTCGTTGGGCCATTTTATACCCGCTTCGATTCCAAATTTCCAGAGAGTATCGACAACGGCCAAGGCTCCGATGAAGACGAGCTTGGAAAGGTGCTTGGGCTCAGCCTTAGGCTTCAGGATGACACTCATCCAGAGGCCTCCCTCCGGGGAGGCCCAGGTGCGACCTTTTCGCCCCTTTCCGGCGGTCTGTCTGTCCGCCACCACCACCGTCCCCTCACGCTCGTCCAGAGCGATAAGCTTGGCGTACTCGTTGGTTGAATCCACTTCGTGGAAGTGAATTATTTTACGGCCGATAATTTCACTCCCCAGTCCCGACATTAAACCACCGGCCGAACTTCTCATCCTGGACTTAAACAACTTTCCATCAAAGAAAACCTTAAATCCCCCAAACCATATATCACCCAAGGTGATTAGTATGGATGCATACCAGAGTATTGGAATTAGAAGAAGAATGAAAAGGTTCTTCCGCAGAAACGGAAGGACGCTCATATTTGCGATGGACCACGGCTTCGAGCACGGACCGACAGATTTTGAGGAGCACTGGGAGCACGTGAACCCGAAGATAATCATTAGAAAGGTTATGCGCGCCGGTGTTGACGGCGTCATGATGCTCCCCGGCCTCGCCAGGTTCGCCGGCGACGAAGTGAAGCCTGACAGAGGATTGATGATAAAGCTCACCAGCAAGACCAACCTCAGACCAAAAGATGAGCAGCTCCTCCAGAGCCAGCTCGGCTACGTTGGGGATGCCGTCAAACTCGGCGCCGACGCCATAGCGGCGACTGTTTACTGGGGCAGCCCGCAGGAGGACGTTATGATGCGCCAGTTCGCCGAGATAGCGAGCTACGCCCACGACATGGGCTTCCCGGTTGTGCAGTTCGCCTATCCGCGCGGCCCGTACATCAACAAGAAGTACGGCAAAAAGGAGGACTACCGTGTTGTTATGTACGGCGCGAGGGCGGCCGTTGAGAGCGGTGCGGATATGATAAAGACCTACTGGACTGGCTCGAAGGAGACCTTTGCCAAGGTAGTCGATGCCGCAGCGGGAGTCCCAGTCCTTCTGAGCGGCGGCGCTAAGACGGAGAACCCAGTTGACTTCCTCAGGGTGGTTTACGACGTCATCGAAGCTGGAGGGGCCGGTGCCGTAGTTGGCAGAAACATCTTCCAGCGCGAGAACCCAGAGCCTCTAATCAAGGCCCTTATCAGGGTCATTCACCGCAATGAAGAGCCGGAAGAGGCTGCCAAGGCTGAGGGGCTTCTCTGAATCCCTTCTACTCATTCTTTTCGACGTTTGTCGTAATATATCTCCTCTAACGTCGGAACTTTTTTAAGGTAACTAACGTTTAGGTGGGCATATACTAAGTGACCAACAAGAAGGCAGGTGATCACAATGGTGGAAATAGTAGATACCACATTTAGGGACGCACACCAATCGCTCATAGCAACGCGCCTCAGGACAGAGGACATGCTTGCCGTAGCCGAGAAGATGGACAAGATAGGCTTCTACTCCATGGAAGTCTGGGGAGGAGCAACTTTCGACGTCTGCATTCGCTACCTCAAGGAAGACCCCTGGGAGAGACTTAAACTTTTGAGGGAGCACATAAGGAAGACGAAGCTCCAGATGCTGCTCAGGGGGCAGAATGTCGTTGGCTACCGCCATTACCCGGACGATGTCGTCGAGAAGTTCGTTGAGCTGGCCCACAAGAATGGCATCGACATTTTCAGGGTCTTTGACGCTCTGAACGATGTTAGGAACATGGAAGTTGCGATAAGGAAGGCCAAAGAAGTGGGTGCTGAGGTTCAGGGTGCCATAGCTTACACAACCGGACCAATCTTTACCCTTGAATATTACATGAAAAAGGTGGAGGAGCTCCTAAAGCTGGACGTCGATGTAATTACCATCAAGGACATGGCAGCCCTACTGACACCCGAGAAGGCCTACGAACTGGTGAGTGAGATAAAGGAAACCTACGGCATCCCAGTTAATGTTCACACCCACTCGACCACTGGAATGGCCGTCGCGACTTACCTGAAGGCTGTCGAGGCCGGGGCAGACTTCATTGACACAGCTATAAGCCCCCTCGCCTTTGGAACGGCCCAGCCTGGGATACAGACGATATGGCACGCGCTACCCAAAGCAGTCGGCTCTCACCTCGACAGGGAACTGATCCATCAGGTCTCGCGCTACCTCAAAAAGCTGCTTGAAGAGAGGTACTACGGCCTGCTCCACAAGGAGACCCTCATGGTGAACCCATACGTCTTAAAGTACCAAGTTCCAGGAGGAATGTTCTCCAACCTTATAGCCCAGCTCAAGGAAATGAAAGCTCTGGACAAGCTCGACGAAGTTCTCGAGGAGATTCCGCATGTGAGAGAAGATCTGGGATGGCCGCCACTGGTGACACCAACAAGCCAGATAGTCGGCACTCAAGCTGTTCTCAACGTCCTCTTCGGAAGATACGAGAGGATAACCAACGAGGTCAAGAACTACATCAAAGGCCTGTACGGAAGGCCTCCAGCAGAGATAAACCCCGAGCTAAGGACGAAGGTTCTTGGAGATGAAGAACCAGTATCAGCGAGACCGGGTGAGCTTCTAGAGCCTGCATTAGAGAAATGCAGAAAGGAGCTTGAAAAACTCGGTTATCTGGAGAAGGAAGAGGACGTCCTCACATACTGTCTCTTCCCGCAGATTGCACTGGAGTTCTTCAAAGCAAGAAAGGAGGGAATCAGAAAACCGGAAATTCCAAAGACAGCCCAAAAGTTTAAGCTGTACATTGACGGTGTAGAATTCGAAGTTGGTATTGAAGGGGTTGACCTGAGCGCCCTCAAGTATCTGCCTCAGATAGCAAGTACCGGTACTCCCACCCCAGCAGTTCCGAGTGTTCCAAGCATCCCTGCTAGCGTCCCGACTCCGGCTCCCGCTCCTGTCCCGGCACCAGCAGTACCAACTCCAGCTCCTGTTGGTGAGGGGGTTGTGACGGCTCCCATGCCGGGTAAGATTCTTAGAATACTCGTTAAAGAAGGTGATCAAGTCAAAACCGGTCAGGGACTACTCATCCTCGAGGCAATGAAAATGGAAAACGAAATCCCAGCACCAAAAGACGGAACAATAAAGAAAATCCTCATCAAAGAAGGCCAAACCGTCGACACCGGACAACCACTAATCGAACTTCAGTGAGTGAAAAAGACTTCTCCTTTCCCCATTTTTCATAGTCATTCCGCCTAAAGGTTTTTTTCTCAGAAACAGAGGTAGTGTTTCTAACTTTTAGTTGAAAAGCGAAAAATTTTCAGGCCATTGCCGAAAAACATTTATATGAACACAATTTTACACTACTGCGAAAACTTCCTCGGAGGTGCAACCATGAACTCCGCTGTAATAATATTGATAGCGGCTGCCATATACGTTGGGATGTACATGGCCTACGGAAGAAAGCTACAGAGTAAGGTCGTCAAGGCCGATCCCAACAGACCCACCCCGGCACACAAGCTCTACGATGGGGTTGATTATGTCCCAGCACACCCAATGGTTCTCTACGGCCACCACTTCGCTTCAATAGCAGGTGCAGGACCTATCGTCGGTCCAGCCGTGGCAATGGCCTGGGGATGGTTGCCAGGACTCCTGTGGGTCTGGTTCGGAAACGTCTTCATCGGTGCTGTCCATGACTATCTGGCATTAATGTCATCGGTACGCTACGATGGTAAGTCCATCCAGTGGATTGCCGGAAAGCTCATGAGCAAGAGAACCAGCATGGCCTTTGAGCTTTACGTTTGGTTCGCTCTGGTACTTGTAATAGCAGCATTCGCAGCAGTTATATCCGGAATTTTCGTTGGAACTCCAGAAGCTGCGACAGCCTCGCTGCTCTTCCTGGTAGTTGCTGTGATCCTCGGATACCTCCTCTACAAAGTGCAGATAGACTTTAAAGTCGGTACAATCATTGGAATAGTACTTCTCATCATAGCGATATGGATTGGCTTCCAGTTCCCGATAGTCGCCAGCAAGCAGACCTGGTACATCGTTCTTGGACTCTACATCATCGTGGCCTCCTCACTGCCGGTCTGGATTCTGCTCCAGCCGAGAGACTACCTGAACGCCTATATCCTGTGGTTTGGCCTTATCCTTGGTGGTCTGGCGTTCATAGTTGTCGGCCTTAAGGGTGTTGGAACCTTTACAGCCCCAGCCTTCACCACTTGGTCTGCCAACGTCGTCGGTGGCAAGCCCTCGCCGTTCTGGCCAACAATACCGCTCGTCATCGCGTGCGGTGCGCTTAGTGGATTCCACTCCATTGTCGGTTCTGGTACCACATCCAAGCAGCTTGACAATGAGCTTCACGGCCTTATGGTCGGCTACGGCGGTATGTTCACCGAGGGCTTCCTCTCAACCATCGTCATAGCTTCCATCGCCATATACGGACTCCAGGTCTTCCAGACCATGAACATCCCTGTTGACGTCAACAACTGGGGACAGCAGTATGCCATCCAGGTCGTCAAGAACGGAATAAAGGTCGGAATATTCTCCAAGAGCTACGCCTACGGTCTTGAAGATGCATTTGGAATCCCGTTCAAGACCGGCGCAGTCTTCGCCAGCCTCTGGGTCTCGGCTTTCGCTCTCACGACCCTCGACACTGCTACCAGGCTTGGCAGGTTCGCCTGGCAAGAGATCATGGAGATGGTCCACGGACCCGAAATCCTCAAGAACAAGTGGATCGCATCAATAATCCTTGCCATTTTCGGTATCTACATGGCCTGGGGCGGAAGCTGGCTTATCATCTGGCCGGCTTTCAGCGGTATGAACCAGATGCTGGCAAGCATTGCGATGATGACAGCTTCCCTGTGGGTTGCAAAGGTTCAGAGGCCAGAGGGAGCATGGAAGTGGGCAGTGGTCATCCCCGCGCTCTTCCTGTGGATTACAGTGACGGCAGCACTTGTCTGGTTCCTTGTCGTCATCAAGCCTGGATTCTGGGTGTCCCTTATCACCATCGTCGGCCTGCTCCTCAACCTGCTCCTCGTCGTCGACTGGTACGCCGCCTGGAAGAAGCCGGCCGAGGAGTACGCGACCGCTTGAGTTCTTTCATTTTTATTTCGTTTTTGGAGGTGAAACCATTGGAACCACTAAGGCAGTTTCTTAAAGGATTCGTGGAGTCTTTCAAACAGCAGTCAACTGAATACATCGAATTCGAGCTGAGAGAGCTTGAAAACGTATTTGCGCTGGTGCTAATGGGAGCCTTCGTTGGCATACCATCTCCACCAACGACGCTCGTTATAAGACTGATGCCCCATATGGTACGGGAGATTCACGTCATGCAGCAGAGGGCCGTCAATTTAGATGACATCTTTGCGGAAATTGCTGGAATGTTCGATATAGACTGAGGTGGGAACATGAGAGAGTACCTGCTTCCAAAAGAGGATTTCAGGACAATATTCGTCATTGGAAAAGGTGGCGTCGGCAAGACAACGACGAGCGCCTCTTTAGCTGTTGCCCTGGCGAAGAAAGGATATAAAACACTCATTATATCACTCGATCCCGCCCACAACCTTGGCGACGTGTTTATGGTAAGACTGAATGACAAGCCCAAAAAGCTGATGGAAAACCTTTACGCTAGCGAGCTTGATATGGATAAGTTAATTAAAGCTTACCTCAAGCACCTAGAGAAAAACCTTAAGCATATGTACCGCTATTTGACTGTCATAAATCTAGAAAAGTATTTTGAGGTTCTAAGTTATTCTCCCGGCATAGAGGAGTATGCAACGCTGGAGGCCATAAGGGAGATACTAATCGAGGGAGATCATTGGGATGTAATAGTGTTTGATACACCTCCCACTGGCTTAACCTTGAGAGTTCTCGCTTTACCGAAGATATCCCTCATCTGGGCGGACAAACTGATAGGGATAAGGAAAAAGATACTCGAAAGAAGGCGCGCGATAGCCAAAATACAGGGAGAGCAGAAGTTCACAATTGAAGGTGAGGAGTTCACCCTACCCAAAGAGGAGGAAGAGGACGCTGTCATGCAAGAGCTAAAGGCATATCGCGAGGAAGTTGCCTTTGTCGAGAAAGTCATAACTGACCCCAACAAAACGAGTGTTGTCGCAGTCATGAATCCTGAAACGCTCCCACTCTATGAAACGGAGAGAGCCTACGAAAGCCTGAAGAAGTTCAGGGTGCCCTTTAACCTGATAGTCGTAAACAAAGTCATAACGCTGGGGAAGGACATACCAGAGCTGAAGGTCAAACTTGAAGCCCAGGGGAGGGTTTTAAAGGAGATCGAGAGGAAATTCAAAGGAATTGACGTCGTGAGGATACCTATGTTTGCGGAAGAGCCCCGGGGAATGGAGTGGCTCGAAAGGCTTGGAGGTATGGTACTTGAGACCTGATGGAATACTGGAACTCCTAAGGACAGTTAAAAATCCCTTTACAGGACAGGACATAGTCAGTGAAGGCCTTGTCACTAAAATAGTTGCGGAAGAAGACAGAACCACTATCTACGTGGCCTTCGCAAGGAACACTCCCCCCAAACCTTTTGCCATGGCCATCACCTGGCCGCTTCAGGCGAGAATTGTTAAGGACATGGTAAAGGTTTTAGAGGATAAGTTGGGATACTTTGAGATAGTTGATGATATGACTTTGCAGCGCTATTACCCGATCGAGGAGGTCTAATTATGGAGATAACGTCCGGATTTATACTGGCGATTATGGCCCTTGCGGCCGTTTCATCTATACAATTTTTCAAAGGCAGAAAGCTGAACCTCCAGATAATGCAGCACTACCTGAGAAGCATTGAGGACGTTGTTAAGCCCGAGGACAAGGACTACGTCTGGCTCGGCGGCTACATCGGTTTCAGGGCTTACTACAAGGTGAACCGCGACAACATCAGGAAGTTTGAGTACACGCTGACGCTTTTGCCGAGACAGAGCATCCTCTACTTCCCCATAGCACTCCTCACAAGCAGGCACGACAAGCTCTACATTGTAATAAAGCCAGAATCCAAGATAAAGCGTGAGGCCCACCTCATACAGAAGGGCTACTACCGCATAAAGCCCAAGATTGAAGACGAGGAACTCCTTCAGAAGGAAATAGTGGAGATAGCTGGCACGAAGTACGAGGCACTTTACGAAAAGAGACGTGACGTTGAACTGCTCAAATACCTCGTCGAGAACCTCTCCAAGCCAACAAACGTCAAGCACATCTCGCTCACGCCGAAGACCAACGTGTTCTATGTGCTGATGAAGCCCGAACCGGATACGATAGAGGACGACATCAAAAAGATCGTAGAATTCGCCAAGGAAAAACTGAAAGAAGGTCCGTTTTCTTCTTAACCATTTGTTTTCAGAATCTCGGCACTGGAAAATGTTAAATTCTCCTTTTCCCAATTTTCTAACTGGCGGTGGCTATGGTGAGGGTTTACAAAGCCAAGTTCGGTGAGCCAAGGATTGGATGGGTTGTTCTGGTTCATGGATTGGGGGAACACAGTGGAAGATACAAGTGGCTGGTAAAGATGCTTAATGAGGCAGGCTTTGCCGTCTACACCTTCGACTGGCCGGGACACGGAAGAAGTGGTGGCAAAAGAGGACATACGAGCGTTGAGGAAGCTATGGAGATTATTGACAGCATCATTGAGGAGATTGGAGAAAAGCCGTTCCTCTTCGGCCATAGCATGGGTGGTCTAACCGTGATCCGCTATGCCGAGACGAGGCCGGATAAGATAAGGGGGATCGTCGCTTCCTCGCCAGCACTCGCTAAGAGCCCAAAGACGCCGGACTTCATGGTCGTCCTCGCGAAGTTCCTCGGAAAAATCGCGCCGGGGGTAACGCTAAGCAACGGCCTCGATCCAAAGCTCCTCTCCAGAAACCCCGATGCAGTCGAGAGGTACATCAAAGATGAACTCGTCCATGACAGGATTTCGGCAAAGCTCGGGAGGAGCATCTTCGAGAACATGGAGCTGGCACACAAAGAGGCTGAAAAAATAACGGTGCCGATTCTGCTCATTGTTGGTACGGGAGACATCATAACCCTGCCAGAAGGAGCGAGAAGGCTTTTCAGGGAGCTTAAGGTCAAAGACAAGGCCTTGAAGGAGTTTGAAGGGGCCTACCACGAGATATTCGAGGATCCTGAGTGGGGGAATGAGTTTCACAGAACGATAGTTGAGTGGTTAGTGGCCCACGCGGGAGGAAGAAAAGAGAATTAGAGAGTATCCCTCCTATCAATCACGTGCTCAAGCTCAGGACCAGTCTTGATTATGCCGACCGGAATACCAACCCTTTCCTCTATTTCTTCTATAAACTCCTTGGCCTTCCTTGGCAGCTTGTCGTAGTCGGTAACGCCGAAGGCCCCTTTGTCGTACTTGTCGAGCATTGTTATAGCCAGCATCGTCGCCCCGTTGAGCCTCGCCGAATAGCGCGCGAACTCGAAGTCGAACCAGCCGACGCGCCTGCGCCTTCCTGTGACAGTGCCGTACTCGACGAGACCGAGCCTCTCAGCTTCCTCAGCACTCATCTCCGTCGGGAACGGACCCTCTCCAACGCGCGTCGGAAAGCTTTTGAAGACGACTATAACATCGTCGACCCTCGTGGGCCCGATTCCGACGTCGCTGGCTATGGCTGAAGCGGTTGTATCCTTCGAGGTCACGTAGGGGTAAGTACCGTAGTAGAGGCTCAGTCCAAAGCCCTGTGTGCCCTCGATGAGAACCAGCTTGCCTTCATCGAGCGCGTCGTTAATTTCTTGAGCAACGTCCGTGAGATATGGCTCCAGCTCCTTGATGTCCTTCGCCTGTTTTGCCATACGCATGACCCTATCAGCGTTTGCCGGCCCACAGCCGGAACCCGTGGTTCCGATTTTGTCGTGCAGATAGCTGCTCGCTCTATCGCGCTCCTTGTGTCTTGGCTCTATAATGGCGCAACGGTAATCAATGCCAACTCTTTCGGCAACATTGAACTCCTTCAGGTGTTCAAGCTCATGGAAAAAGACCCCTGGATCAACAAGAACTCCAGCCCCAACAAGAAGCCTAGCTTTAGTCTGCATAAAGCCCGTTGGGAGCTGTCTGACTGCGTATTTCCTACCGTTGATGAAGACGCTGTGGCCCGCGTTTGTCCCAACGCCGCCGCGTGCTATGATTTGAGGCTCATCCTTCAAGGCAAGGTAGGCTATAAGAGACCCCTTACCCTCGTCTCCCCATTGACCACCAACAACTATGTAGCTCGGCATGGCTCCTTACCCAAGTTTAAGTCAATAGGGGCCTTATAACAGTTTCTAATCAGACAAAAGTTTGTCAAAATCCCACGGAAAGAGACAGCAAAAGGTTAAAACCCACGGCAAACACTACTTACGGGGGTAGAGAAATGAGAAACAAGTTGGTCGTGGTTACTGGAGGGGCAGGCTTCATCGGCTCTCATATTGCCTGGGAACTGAGCAAAGATAACGAGGTAATCGTCATTGACAACCTCCACACTGGAAAGAGGGAAAACGTTCCGCCGGCGGCGAAGTTCGTTCGGGCCGACATCAGGGACTACGAATCGATAGCCGAGCTGATAAGCCACGCCGATTACGTTTTTCACGAGGCTGCTCAGGTCAGCGTCGTCGAGAGCGTTAGGGACCCGATTTTCACGGAGGAAGTCAACGTTATAGGCACGCTCAACATTTTGAGAGCCCTGATGGAAGGTCATGGAAAGCTGATTTTTGCATCCTCTGCGGCGGTTTATGGCAACAATCCAAATCTGCCGCTCAAAGAGACGGAAACGCCGAGACCCCTCTCTCCTTATGGCGTCACGAAGCTAACGGCAGAGCAGTACCTTAGAGTTTTCAACGAGCTCTACGGGATACCAGCAGTTTCCCTGCGCTACTTCAACGTCTTCGGTCCGAGGCAGAGTGCCAACCAGTACGCAGGAGTTATAAGCATTTTCATCAACCGTGCGCTGAAGAACGAGCCGCTCGTAATTTTTGGCGACGGAAAGCAGACGAGGGACTTCATCTATGTCAAGGACGTTGTCAGAGCCAACATCCTGGTTGCAGAGAGCAGAAAAGCCAATGGAAGGGTCTTCAACGTCGCAACTGGGAGGCAGACAACTATTCTTGAGCTAGCGATGAAGATAATTGAAATAACCAACGCCACCAGCTCGATACTCTTCGACAAGCCAAGGCCAGGAGACATAAGACACAGTCAGGCAGACATAAGCGAGATTAGGAAACTCGGTTTTGAGCCGGAATGGACACTGGAGGATGGGCTGAAGAAGACTGTGGAGTGGTATCAGGCTCAGGGTTTAAAGTAAATCCTAAAGGTGTAGCTACCAGAGGTCTGGCCTACTACCTGCACTTCGGGTTCAGGGTAAATGTAGGGCCGTACAAGTATCCAGTCATAGATTGAGGTCGTGTTTATTATCGAGGAGAGGGTAAGCTGGGGGTTCCTCCGTGGACCAGTTATAGTGTAGTTGTACTCATACCACTGACCAAGGCCCAAGGGTTCACTCTGTTCGGGGGAGTAACCTTGAGTGAAGGTTGCTATGAGTGAGCCGTTTTCATAGAGGTAGAACTCGGCCTGAGTGCTAGTGACATTAATGAGCGTGGTTATTAAGATGTCTTTTCCAAATATCGGACTCCTACTACCACCATCTGGATAATAAAATGCTCCCCACGAGCCATCTGCCAAGTTAAATCCTCTTATTGTTACATTGTTGAGTTGATAAGTTGTAGCTCCCCATGTTGCGAGGGAAGTATTTAGTAGTATGGCCCAGCCATAGTTCGTGCTGTCCACATAAAAAATTGGAAATGCCGTGGAGTCCAGGGAATTCGCGTACAAATCGATGATGAATGAGCCACTGAAATTCTGCTTAGTCCAGAGCCACTGACCACCTTTAAGCTCAAGCAGGCCATTAGAAACAGTGTAGTTGGAGGGATTCTGAAGGGTAGGGATGTTCCATTTTGAAAGGTTTAATGTGACGCCGTTGAAATCATCAAAAAACCAAAACACTTTGTCTGGATTAAAGTATGTCGCATCGTAAGCAGACTGGTTTCCGTAAAATAGGTATATCGTGTTAACCTGATTAGCACTTAGATTCATTTTGACCCAGAACCACGTCTTCTGAGAGGCAGCGTCGTAAAAGTACCAGTAGTACAGACGGTTGCCATTTTCATCGGTAACGTAAGGGTATAAAGAACTCCAGTCTCCACCCAAAGTAAAGTTGATAACATAGTCCCTCAGATCCTGTCCACTCCGTTCCGTAACGTCGATGGGAACGTTTCCACTTCCAGAGGGAGCAAACGACAGTGTAGCTACACCAATCTTCTGAACCTCTATATAGATAGGAAGTATCGTGCAGTTATTGCTACCCCCCACAAGAACTATTTTTATGTCGACGATTTCCGGAGGCGAAATTCCAAAAAAGGAACTAACATAATACGAGTACTGTGTATCCTTGTTTGTTATAATATATGGCAGTGCAGCACTCCATCCACTAGTGAACACCGTGAAGTTCGTAAAACTGTCACTCTGGTACTGCCCAGTATTGGAATTGTATCCGTAAATCGTGACATTGATGTACATTGTAGTTCCCGCTGGCAGAGAATCTGAGAAATTTATGATCACCTCATTCAGGGTATATTCATACAGGTCCCGTATACCCCAACTGTAATCAGTGATGTTCCAAGTAATCTGAACATCCGCCCAGTTCGCAGGACTCACCACATCACAGCTCCCCACTCCAATCTCCTGTACGGAAACGTTAATGCTGGGGACAGCTAACCCAAGCGTCGCCAGAAGAAGCACGAGTGCAAGCATGGCTGATGTCAATCTCAACTTTCCCATCTTAAAATGCATTGTAGCGGAGAAAGTTTAAAATATTATCTCCCAATTTTGCTTTTCAAACCCATAAAGTGGAGGAGAAGAAGCTCAAAAACATTACTCCTTTACACTAAAACGCATCGCAGCCTCCTGCTGGAGCTTCTGTGCTTTCTGAGCGAGCTCCTGGAGCTGACCCTCAAGCTTTGCCAGAGCCTCCTGCGTTTTCCTTATTGCCTCGTCGTACTCTTTTATTCTAGCATCAAGGTAGCCTATAGCGTCGTCGAGGCTCTTCTCGGTAGCATAGCCAGAACCGACGCTGACTATCGCGCTGTTCTTATCCACTATCATACCTTTCAGGAAGGAGCCTGCACCGATTGGCACCAGAATTTCCGGCTTCTCATCCTCGACCTTTTTGAGCTCCTCGAGGGTCTGCTTAACGGCCTGGAACTCGTTCCTTCCGAGGGTTAGGAGCTCAAGATTCTGGGCTAAAAGCTGAGCCTGAGCCTGCAGGAGCTGATACTCGTAAGCGAGCCTTTCAAGCTGCTCGTTTCTCTCCGCCATTTTGCACCACCGATTGGATTTGGATGGGAGGCTTTTAAGGTTTGGGTTGCCTCGCCACAAACCACGAAAGGTTATAGAACCAGCCACGCACGAGCTCTAACTAAGGATAAGATGGGAAGAGTGGAAATTCCACGAACTGTGGCTTCATTTCAGTATCTCAGCCTTAATTCTCTCAGCAATCTCTTTTATCGCCTGGGATGCCTTTGAGTCTGGAAAGGCCTCCACAACAGGCTTAAGCATCGCCATGCTCTTTGGTACCGCCTTGTCGTAGGGAACCTCGCCAAGTATCGGGATTCCCTCGCTCTCTGCCCACTCGTGGAGGGCTCTAAATCCAGGGTTGAAGTCGGCCTTGTTGATTATAAGGTAAGCCGGCTGCCTGAAGTGCTGGATGACCCTATAAGCCCTCTGAACATCGCTGAGGGAGGCTGGCGTCGGCTCGGCAATGAGTATTGTCAAATCTGCACCGCCGATGCTCGCTATAACCTGACAGCCTATTCCAGCTGCGCTGTCCACTATCATGTGCTTAAGGCCAAGCTCCTTCATCAGGTTCTTCGCCCACTCCTTCTCCTCAGTTACGAGCTTGCCGCTGTTGGGCCTGCCGACGTCGAGCTGGGCTGAGATTAGCGGGAAGCCGTACTTCGTGGTGGTCTTCCTTATTATCCCAGAGCGGACTTCCTCGAGGGTTATGGTTCCTGGAACCGGGCAGACCAGACTGCAGACGTTGCAGCCTTCACAGGTGAGTTCACTCACAACGTAGTCGCCGTCGATGACCTTGATACAATCGTAGGGGCAGCGCTCCTGACAGATGCCACAGCGTATGCAGCTCTCCGTGTTTATGTGAGCGACCTTGGCGCCAACCAGCTCCATCTCCTCTTCCCAGCGCTCGACGCCAAGAAGGAGGTCGAGGTTCGGCGCATCTGCGTCCGCATCCACCGCCACAAAGTTGTACTCATCCTTTAGAAGGTAGAGGAGCGAAGCAGTTACGGTGCTCTTTCCTACGCCGCCCTTACCGCTCGCTATGACGAGTTGCATCACTCACCACCCCCGATGAATTCGACAACCCTCTCGGCAATCTTCCTGAAGATTCGGGCCTCAGGATAGTCGCTCAGAACTATCGGCCTTCCTTCCACGTAGCTTCGTATGACGTTCTCGCTGTAGGGGATCTCGGCTATTATCTCGGCGCTATAGCGCTCGGCAATTTCCCTGACCTTTCCAACGTCACCCAGATCGGAGCGGTTAACGATTATCATAGCCGGAATGTCCATGAGCCGAGCCAACCGGAGGATAAGTTCGCTGTCATGAAGCCCGAGCGGTGTCGGCTCGGTGACGGCTATGATGAGCTTAGAATCTTCAAGTGCCTTCGAAACGGTATTGCTCGTTCCGGCAGCAGTGTCAACGAGCAGAAGCTCCTTATTTAAGCTCTGGGCCCTCTTCTTCGCTCTTGAAACGATGGGCATGGCCCTCTCCTCGCCCTCCAAAAGCCTGCCCGTAACGAGCGGGAAGCCGTAGGGCGTCTCCGTTAGATATGTGTGGCCCATAAGCTTCTTGCCGGGCAGTATCGCTCCGGGAACCGGGCAGACTATCTCACAGGCTGCGCAACCAGAACAGAGGTTGGGCATCAGGAAGGGAGTTCCGTCACGCATGGTTATTATCGCGTGCTCCTCACAAACTTCTGCGCACTTTCTGCAGTGAGTACACTTGGAGTAGTCAAAGCGCGGCATGAAGAGCTCAACGGGCTCCTCGTTCTGGAGCTCAACTCCAAGAAGCAGATGGTCGTTTGGTGCCTCAACATCCAAATCGGCCAGAACAAGATCAAAGTGCTCTTTAAGGGCTATCGCGAGATTTATCGCAATGGTGGATTTTCCGGTTCCACCTTTTCCTCCGCTCACTGCGATCTGCATTACCTCACCCCCAGAATTAGGCTAACCTAAAAGTTTTTAAGCTTTGTGCATATGCTCACACGGTGATGGTCATGAGGTGCCTGAAAGTTGCCTTTGGGATGGAGAACGATGAGACACTCATAGATGCTCACTACGGCGATTCTGAGTTCTTTGCAATATACGAGGTTTGTGAAGACGGGAGCGTTAAGCTCCTTGAGGAAAGGGACAACAAAGCCAGAAATGTGGAGGAGCACGACGAAGGACACGGCGATCCGAGGAAGTTCAGGGCGATAGTGAGTCAGCTTATAGACGTCGACGTTCTGGCTGCCTTTAGAATGGGGCCGAACTTTCTAAGGATAAGAGACCAGAGCGACAAGGTGGCCTTCTTCACGAGAACGAGGGACCTAAAGCTCGCCCTCCAGAGGGTTGCCGAGAACTTCGATGACCTATGGGAGCAAGTGCAGAAAAAGAGGGCCAAGGCAAGAGTATGAGCTTTTGGGAGTCTCTCGCGCAGGTGAAGTTCATAATCCCTTGCGCCCTCCACTATTTTCATCGATTACAGCCTCAACCTCCTAACGTTCAGGTACTATTCCCATGGCTTGCCCCCCTTCTGTCTGGCATCCTCTCTGGTTAGTCTTCCACCTCCAAGTGCCAAAAGCATGAGAGAGACCATCTCTTGGCTTCAAGGTACTATCCAATGGCCAGACATCCAGTATATCCTATCGAGACACTCTAATAGTTCCAGGCCTTTCACTGATCCCATGTGAACCGTTCACACTAGCAATCCACTTGTCTACTGGTAGTCATGACAAGGTTCATAATGTTATGAAAGAATACCCCCACATGGAGGTTCGGCGATGGGAGATGCGAATACACGAAAAGAACGGCCCGCCCCGTATCGAAGCCTTGAGCTTCTTCCCATCCATCTGTACGTCCTAGTTCACCTCAAGAAGGCCAATGTTGAGTATGCCAAGATGATAGCAAGGATGACAGAACTTCCACTTGAGATGATCAATAGCGCCATAATGGATCTAATGGAAGCGGGCCTCGTTGAACGCGACTCTGGAAGCGCAGTAAAGAGGAGCAAAGCTCGCTTTAAGAAGGCCTTCGAGGTTCACAAGCATCATACCTACTACCGCCTTTCGAGGGAGGGAGAGCTCTTTGTCCGCTCGATTGATGAGAAATGGTTGAAATGCTACTTCAACGCCATCTTTCCAGATGGATGGAAGTTCATTGGGGTCCTCATCAAGAGCAGAGACTTTGAAGACGCATGTAAAAAGGCAAAGGCTAAGAACTGTGCAGGATTAAAGGAAGAACTTATTCTCCACCGTTTTATCACGTCTACTGGGAGGAAGACGAGGTTCTTTAAGCTGTTCTGTAAGTTTCTTGGACTCTAATGAGAGCAAAGTTTTCCCAAGAGCGCGTAGAGCTTGGCCATATGCTGAAATGGACAGATTAATGTCCTAGAGTCCAATGTCAGGCTGTTGAAAAGGCCTCAAGATTAGTGGCCAGTGTTCCGACGACCCTACCATCTATAATTGCCCTGTTTGGTAATTCTCTTCCAGTGGAGAGCAAAGAGCAGCGTTGAACCTATTGAGTCACCAATCCCCCAAGCTAAGAGCACGAACCAGAATATGGATCCCAATTAGGATAACCGAAAAGTTTATAATCATGTGCATATGCACAAAATAACAGAAGGAGTGAGAGGTGGTGAAGATGAGGATCGCAATACCCACCAATGGGGGAGGCCTCGAGGATACTGTCGCCCCAGTCTTTGCAAGAGCTCCAGCTTTCGTCATAGTCGAGGTAGATGAAAAGGGTAACGTTACCAATAGCAAGGTTATTCAGAACGGCGCCGCCATGGCAGGTGGAGGAGCAGGACCATTTGCTATCCAGACCCTCATCAATGAGGGCGTCGAGGCCGTCATTGCACCACAGGTTGGTCCCAACGCCCTTGGAGCGCTTCAGGCTGCAGGCATAAGGCTTTACCAGATCGCCCCAGGAACTCCGGTTGAAGAGGCAATTAAAGCCGTCACCACCGGAAGCGTTCAGCAGCTTAGCACTCCGGCCCCAGCAACCCCAGTTGCGCCAGCAGCTCCATCGCCAGCTTACGGCCCATATGCTCCGGCGTATCCAGCCTACCCGGCTTACGGTTACGGCTGGGGCCGCGGCGGCGGATGGAGCAGAAGCCGCGGCTTTGGACGCGGATGGGGCAAAGGCGGAAGAGGCTGGGGAGTCCGCCTGGGCTACTGTCCCTGGACAGGACGACCAAACAGAAGAACCCTTCGCTGGCTCTACGGCTGGTGGTGAGTTATCTTCTTTTTACTTTTGGAGGCATGAGCGATGCCAAGAGGGGCAGGAAGAGGATACAGCAGGGGTTTTGGTAGGGGCTACTACCGAAGATCTTTTGGATTCTACGGGCTGATAGACCTGCTGTTCCTCATTGGG
Organism: Thermococcus onnurineus NA1; assembly: GCF_000018365.1. Taxonomy (NCBI): domain Archaea; kingdom Methanobacteriati; phylum Methanobacteriota; class Thermococci; order Thermococcales; family Thermococcaceae; genus Thermococcus; species Thermococcus onnurineus. The sequence goes on from NC_011529.1 coordinate 849,667, forward strand.
ATACTGTACTTCTTTGTCAAGCTGTTCATCGTGGCTGCTCCCTATGCAGTCGGCTTGATAGCCCTGCTCATCCTGCGGGAATTTCTGAGACCAAGACTCTGGGGATGGAGAAGACCATTTTGAGCTTATGCAAACTTTTTTAAGTTCGGCTTCCCTAATCCATGCTGGGGGTGAAAAAATGAGGATTATAGTCTCAACTATCAACGGAGGAATTGATGACAGGGTCAATCAGGCCTTCGGAAGGACACCGACTTTCACCATAGTCGACGTCGAGAATGAAGAGATCGTGGACGTCCAGGTTGTCCAGAACCCTGGCTATAGCCAGCCGAGAGGAGCTGGAGTTACGGCGGCACAGTTCTGCATCGACCAAGGCGCCGAGGTCGTCATAGCGGGTCACTTCGGACCGAACTCCTACGGCGTTCTCCAAACTGCTGGCATAAGAATGGTCTCGGCACCGCCAACAATGACCGTTAGAGAGGCAGTCGAAGCCTTCCTCCGCGGCGAGCTCCAGGGTGCAGTCACGAGCCCTGGCAGACACGGTGGCAGCCACGGCAGAGGCATGGGGCGCGGAATGGGCGGTCGATGATTATTTTTCATTTCATAAACTCTGTCCAGCTGGCAGAAACAGGGACAGGGGCATTGAGTTTTGGTCGTTAGTTTTTTTATCATTTCGACGCGAATTTTAATACGGTGGTTTCCATGCTCAAAATAGACCTTTCGGGGAAACTAGCCTTTGCCACCGCCTCGAGCAAAGGCATCGGCTTTGGGACAGCGAGAATTCTGGCAAAGGCTGGTGCAGACTGATACTCCTCTCGAGAAGCGAGGAAAACCTGAAGAGGGCAAGGGAGAAAATAAAGGCCGAGAGCAACGTCGAAGTGAGCTACATCGTTGCTGACTTAACGAAGCGCGAAGATCTGGAGAGAACCGTGAAGGAGCTCGAAAACATCGGCGAGCCAGATATATTCTTCTTTTCCACCGGTGGGCCCAAGCCAGGCTACTTCATGGAGATGAGCATAGAAGACTGGGAAGGCACAGTGAATTTGCTCCTCCGTCCGGCGGTTTACCTAACTAGGGCCTTAGTTCCAGCAATGGAGCGCAGGGGCTTTGGTAGGATAATCTATTCAACAAGTGTCGCCATAAAGGAGCCAATACCCAATATAGCCCTCAGCAACGTTGTGAGGATTTCGATGGCCGGCCTCGTGAGAACGCTCGCCAAGGAGCTGGGACCAAAGGGAATAACGGTGAACGGCATAATGCCCGGCATCATAAGGACGGGTAGGATGATTCAGCTGGCCAGGGATAGGGCGAATCAGGAAGGGAAAAACGTCGAGGAAGCCCTCAACGACTATGCAGAGCCCATACCTCTCAGAAGACTTGGCGAGCCGGAAGAGATAGGCTACCTAGTGGCGTTCCTTGCGAGCGATCTCGGAAGCTACATAAACGGCGCGATGATTCCCGTTGATGGAGGAAGGTTGAACTCAGTGTTCTGACGTTTTATCTTATCCCTTTCCATGCACCTTGATGACTACACATGAGCATCAACAAAAGACACTTCTGGCCCACACCGGCCTCGCTAGCGTCCCTCAACCCTTTACCCGTTCTTCTCTATATGATGGCTCCTTGTTATCCTCTCGCTCTACGAGCTCCATACGCTCGTTTAGCTTTGATAGAGTTCATAATAATCGCCGCTCTCTGGCTGGTAGCGAGCCTTACCGGACTAGTCAGCTTCATCGAGAGCCCAATAGGCGTTAAGATTATAGATGAAGGAGAGAACATTAGAACGGTGATATCATTGAGAAAAAGCCAGCGACTGGCGGGCCTCTGTGCACCCCTGATTGGGTTAGGTGGGATTTTCATTGCAATAATCATAAACCGCTCCTGGTGGAGCCTGACTGACAACGCCATAAGCGACCTTGGAAAAGTTGGACTGCCTTACAACTGGGTGATGAACCTTGCACTCATTGCAACTGCGATTTTGAGCACATACTACGCGATCGGCCTCTTCGGAGAGCTCAGAAACGTAGTAGAGAAGATAGGAGCCGGAGTATTCATTGTCGCTCTCCTATTTCTGGCTGGAATCGGCCTCTTTCCCGAGGGAGCAGATCCGCACTACTACGTCAGCTGGGGTTTCTTCATAACAGGTAGCATAGGACTTCTGATAGCCGGCCTCGGCCTCTGGCTTGAGGGAAGAGGGAATATCGGAATTTTTACAGTTACCGTCTTTGTGGTCGCGTGGATTCTGGCGAGATGGGCCCTCGGGAATTTCGAAGGTGTGGCCATCGCAGAGTTCATCGGAATTTTTGGGATTATAATCTGGCACTACACAGTGCTATGGGCAAAATTCTACAAAACAGAAAAGCAGAGGAAAAATTAAGACTCTTCGTCCCACAGTGCCAGCCCACTTTCCTGAGGCTTCCTTTCAAGCGGCTCGCCGAGGAGCTCTTGGATGTAAACCTCCGCGACAAAGACTTCCCCTTCAACAAGATGACCGCCCCAGAGCCTCCCCTCCGAATCGCCGAGTGCGACGTGGATGTGGGTAAAAGGTTCACCATCCTTAAGGCTTATGTTCCCAGAGAGTGAAACGAGCTCGTAGATGCCTTTCAGCTCAATAACTTTGTACCGCCCTTCCGTTTCCACAAAGTAGCCAATTCTGGGATTTCTGAGACTTCCAATGGCACTCACCGTCCCAATTAAAACGTTATTTTTTCTCGCAAATTCGTTGATGAAGCTCAGCAGTTCCTTGCCCTCAGGAACCCTGAACAGAAAATTCCTCCCCCTTGAGAATCTCATAACTATCACCCCCAAAACTAATAAGACAAGCAGGATTTAATAGTTTGGGTGAGAGAATGAACATCAAAGAAGCTGTCGTAAAAATATTCCCTGAGATTCCTGAGTTAAAGGATGTTGATTTCTCTCAGTACGCCACTCCCTACACTCCACTTCTCACCAAGTTTGAAAAAAGCGATGGCAAGGGCCTACTGGAGTTCCAGAGGTTCGTTGAAGAAAACGGTGGCGAGAGAGCAGTAGTTGGAAGATTCATTATATCGCTCCTCCAGTATCTGCTCATAAGGTACCGCAGGTACGGTGAACAGGAGGTAATCATTCCGTCAGTGAAAATCTTCATAACCCTAAAGGGCTGGCTGATTGAGAACGATTACGAGAGAGACTGGCTCAACATCTTTCACAACTTCCTAGGTTACTTGGTGGACATGATGCCACACATAGCAGAATCTGAAGACTGTGGCATGGCCAACGCGTACCTCACGCTAATTCACAGCCTAACGCTCGAAGCAAAGGAAACGTTTTCGGAGGAGTATTTCCAGGAGCTGGCAGCAACGGCGGCAAAACACCTCAGAGACCTGAGGGAAAAATGCAGTATCGAGACACCCGTGCCAGAGAAGAAAAGAAAGAATCCCTGCTAACGCTCCAGTGTTACTTCTGCGTAGCTCCTCGGGTCTTCCCAGATTTTCACTCTTATCTTTCTCACGTTGTTCCCAGCTTTTTCAGCTATCCTCTCCGCGAACCACTCGGCTATGTATTCCGCAGTAACGTTGGGCTTGTCAAGGACGACTGCTTCGTTCTCGGGAAGCTCCAGACGCTTGCCGTTCTTTTCGATAACTACCAGACCGTTTTTTCTTTCTATAACCCACTCCTCGCTCACGAGAATCCTGTGGTCCAGGAGCTTAATGAGATTGCTGAGGTGGTTGAAGTCGAATATCATACCGCTTTCATTGACATCGCCCCATATCTCCACGTCAACGTTGTAGGTGTGACCGTGAATTCTAAGGCACTTGCTTTCGTATGGAAGAGCGAGGAAGTGCGAGCTATCGAAGTCCTTGTGCCAGCCGATCTTTCTCTCAGTTAAACGAAATCCCATTTTTCCCACCACTTCCGAGTAGAGCAAATTGGTTATAACAATTACTGAGCAGCTTTGGGATAGGAAAACCTATAAACCAGGGCTACATTAAGGCCATTGATAATCATGCCAATGGGAATGGGACGCGGTTGGGGAAAAGGGCGGGGCAGAAGAAAAAAGATGAGGATGATAGGCTTCATCCCTCAGGTTAGACATTTCTATCCTGCATTACCGCCCATTGGACAGCCAAAGCCACCGATTTTCATGACTTATGAGGAGTTCGAAGCTCTGAGGCTGGTTGATTTTGAAGGGTTGACCCAGGAGGAGGCCGGAAAGCGAATGGGGGTTTCAAGAGGAACAGTCTGGAGAGCTCTGAGCTCAGCCAGAAAGAAAGTTGCTCAGATGCTGGTTGAGGGCAGAGAGCTGATAATCCTTCCTCAAGGAAATGAGGTCCCAAAGGACATTGCTGAAGAAGGCCCATAATCTGTTTGTTCGATGAAATATCTTCTTTTATTTGAGTATTGCGTTATCGGGGACGTTTTATGATTGTTTCACCTTTTAGAAAAGCCTAATTTTTGTATCGAGTGATCTCTCAAATTTTTCAGCAGATTTTTACTTTTTAAAATAGATAAAATCAAACGAATTTATAAAGTTTTTATTAGATTATTTTGAAGATTAAATTTCTTGTTGAATTTTAGGACGTAGTTTAATACAATAATTTAAAAGAAAAATATCACTTTTTAAAATAGTTAAAATTTCAAAAAGTCTACCACTCCAGAAAGAAATTATTAGACAAAAAGAACATATTCAGAACATTGGCAGAAGGATGGCACAGCGACCTCAACACCTCGCAAAATCCACAATCAGCGCCGGTAGACGGGCTATCTTGGATCCAATATTGGGCTACAATTAAAGGTAGTACTAGATCCTCGTGCATAGGTATCATAAATTAAGAGAGCCCAAGAAGATAACTACTTCCCTGACATTCACAAGAAAAATTAACCGAAATTGACTAATGCCCAGAGCCCTAAGAAAGGCAAAGCTACCCATATGTTCCTTTGTCAGACCAATACTTGGAATTGAACCAGCAGACTTTGAAGGGCACTACAAAGAACAGGGCGTTTGCTGACGTCCTTTACGCCAGATACTACGAGTTGAGTCCAGGCAGCATCCTCTGATATTTGAGCTGGAAACACCGCTCGCCACTACATGAAACTTGTCATTTCAATATACAACAATGTACATAAATTTTAGATATAAGACACATTATATCTAAAATTCACGAACATGTTTGAACATTAACCTGAGGCAGAAATAGATCGCCGATGAGTGCACTGTATAGGAAGGCTCCCTACATGCCCAAAGCTTTTGTTTTAGTTAAAGGCACCCATGCTGTCTGAAACAGCAGTTATTCATGGAAGATAGAGGAGACCGAATACACAAATGCCAAGACAGGTTGAAGTGATAATCATCTGCCGTGAGTATAAGGCATTGGAGGGATACAAAACTCTCCAATTTGCACCCCCAGCTTTGCTCCGAAACAAAGTTACAGCTGCCATAAGCTGCAAATAAAATGATCACGATGTACTTAGGAAAGATAATAGACAACACAAATAAATATCCATAGACAATCCCCGTGGCCAGACTATCCCCCCCAATTGGGAATGATGGTGTAACCATGGACATCCTTTCTGAATCAGGGATTTTTATCGATAAGATCGGGCTTCTACAGACCAAAAAATGATTACAATTAAAGGTGGTATCAATTCCAGTCGATAGAGACTATTGGTGAACTAGACTCAAAAACATTGGTGGGGGTAACTTCATTCGTCGGCATACGCCAGTCAAACATCTTGCCACACTAAAAATCATTGTGAAAATTACGCTAAGAAAAAGTTAAAAATTTGAATTTTTTAATACTTTAAAGAGTAATTTTTGAGATATATAAACAAGTATCTAATTTATATTGAACTTTTACATAAATAACACTTAAATAAAAAGCATAAAAATCACTATAATTAAACGTAGTAATTCGCCCAAAAATTTGAGAGATAAATTCGACGAAGTGGACAAAACAACAAAAACGATGTAGAGAATAAGAGACAATAAATTAAAGCCTTACATCCCTTCTTTTCGCTCTTTCTCCCCTATATAAGCAATTACGTTATCAACTATCTGAGGCGCGATGCCAATATAGTTCTCCGGCTTCAGGCTCTCAAAGTCTTCCTCACTGAGGAACTTTCTGACTTCCTCACTCTCCTTCGCGATCTCCATGAGGTCCCTCTTCTCGTAGAACGCCTTCATTGCCAGTCCTCTCACCAATTCATGCGCCTCCTGCCTTCCCATGCCCCTTTCAGTAAGCTCGAGCATAAGCGGCTCGGCCATTATGAGGTTGTGGGTCATGTAGAGGTTCCTCTTAATGTTCTCCGGGAAGAATTCAAGCCCCGAGAGAACCTTCTTCATGCTCTTGAGCATCTCGTCAAGTAGGACAAAGCTCTCAGGAAGAATAACGCGCTCGACAGAGGAGTTCGTCAGATCCCTCTCGTGCCATAGGGGGTTGTTGAGCAGTGCAGGAATGACATTGGAGTAGAGAACCCTCGCCAAGCCACTCACCTTCTCGCTCCGTATGGGGTTCCTCTTGTGGGGCATTGTCGAGGAGCCCACCTGCTTCTTTCCGAAGGGCTCGCTCACTTCAAGGATTTCAGTTCTCTGGAGGTTTCTGATTTCGAGGGCTATCTTGTCGAGAGTGGAAGCTATAAGCGCGAGAACCATCATTAGTTCCGCGTAAACGTCGCGCTGGATTACCTGGCTGCTTATTCTGGCAGGCCTGAGACCGAGATCCTCCATGACGAGACGCTGAATTTCGAGGCCCTTATCGCCGAAAGACGCCATCGTTCCAACTGCACCGCTCATCTGGCCAACCAAAACTCTTTCCTTCAGCTCCTCTATCCTGTCTATGTGTCTCTGTATCTCATCGAGCCAGAGGGCAAACTTCATGCCGTATGTTGTAGGAACAGCATGTTGCCCGTGGGTTCTCCCGACACAGACCGTGTACTTGTGCTCCTCCGCGAGCTTCTTGAGAATTGAGCGGAGCTCCCTAAGATCCTTCTCGATTATCGCAAGGGACTCCTTGATGAGAAGAGCGTTAGCCGTGTCGATGATGTCGTTTGAGGTCGCACCTAGATGAACGTACTTGCCATGTTCGCCGCAGACCTCACTCAGGGCCTTAACGACGGCCATTATGTCATGGTGTATCTCGTTCTCTATCTCCTTAACGCGTTCGAGCTTAACCCACTTGGTGTTAGCTCTCTCGGAAATAACGCGGGCGCTCTCTTCGGGGATGTTGCCGAGCTTGGCGTGAGCCCTAGCCAAGGCAGCCTCAACATCGAGTAGCTTCTGAAGCTTGTTCTCCTCATCCCAAATTCTCCTCATCTCCTCGCTACCGTAGCGATAATCAATCGGATGAACGGCCATCCTATCACCAGGCCTATGGCAATCCTTACGGCTTAAAACATTTTACTTTAACAGAAACATGCAGGAGCAGAGATGGATATTCGATAAATTCATTAAAGCCATAGGACTGTCCAATAACGTCAGGAAAGACCGAAAAGTATTTAACCGAAATCCCTCGAGATGCTAACGACAAAATTCCTGGAGGTGCCAAAGATGGCAGAGGAGCATGTTGTCTACATTGGAAAGAAGCCGGTTATGAACTACGTCCTCGCCGTGATAACCCAGTTCAACGAGGGCGCTAAGGAGGTCAGCGTCAAGGCTCGCGGTAGGGCCATCAGCAGGGCCGTTGACGTCGCCGAGATCGTCAGGAACAGGTTCCTCCCAGAGGTCAGGGTCAAGGAGATCAAGATCGGTACCGAGGAGCTCCCGACTGCCGACGGCAGGACTGCCAACACCTCGACCATCGAGATCATCCTTGAGAAGCCGTGAATTTGACTTCCTTTCCTTTTACTATCGTGCGTTTCTAGATTGACTTCAACTCAGTTTGAAGCTGTGAAAAGCTTTAATATCTGCTCACAGTATTCTCCGTAGGTGGCTCCTTTGGACTACGAGACCATAGATATACACGATGAGAGAGCGAAAGAGCTCGCTCAGATTCTAATGAACGATAAAGCTATAGCCATCCTGCACCTGCTGGAAGATAGAGCCCTTTCAATGAGCGAGATAGCGAGGGAGCTGAACCTTCCCATCTCAACGGTCTCGTACCATATCGACAAGATGCTCAAGGTGGGACTCGTTGAGGTCGCTGGCAAAAAGTACGGCAAGCGTTTGCAGGAGGTAAAGCTGTACAGTGCCTCAGACAGACCTATTCTGCTTGTTCCCAGGAAGAACGTGGCCAAAGTTAAGAAGAAGGCCGTGCCCGGCTTTGAGAAGCTTCACGTGATAAGTTTGACCATCGCGGGAATGATGGCGGCCGGCGTCTACAAGGCCTCGACGGATTTGCTGAGTCCAAAGGACATACCCACTTATAGCAATACGACTCAATCGGGGAACTTTACTGTGATGGAAGCGGGCAGGGAAATAACCGTGCTCACAGCCAACACCACGCAGGGAATAACTACCACACCATTAATGCAGACTTCTGCTTCGGCCCTTCCAGTGATGTTATCTCTTGCGGCGTTCATCTTAACGTTTCTCCTCGTTTCGTATCTTTTGGAGCGCAGGCGCTGAGGAAAGGTTTTTAAGTTTCCCCTCTAACCCCCGTTAGCGAGGTGGTAAAATGGCACCGAGAATCGCCGTGGGACAAGTAGTTAAAAGGAAGGCAGTCATAGTCAAACCAGACGACACAGTCCACAGAATCGCCAGAATTCTCTCAAGAAACAAGGTCGGAAGCGCTGTCGTCGTCAAGGACGACGAAATCGTTGGAATAATAACCGACAGGGACATACTCGACAAGGTCGTGGCAAAAGGTAGGGATCCCAAAGACGTTAAAGTCGAGGAGGTAATGACCAAGAACCCTGTAACGATAGAGGATGACTACGAGGTACAGGACGCCATCGACAGGATGATGGACAAGGGCATAAGGAGGCTCCTTGTTACCCGCCTTGGAAAGCCGATAGGGTTCGTAACTGCTGCGGACCTTCTCGCGGCGCTCAATACATACGCTACCGAAGCCGATGAAGCCGCTGAGGAGGAACCCGAGCCAGAGGCGGACGTCTATGGAATCTGCGAGCTCTGTGGTCAGTACGGTTCGCTCTACAAAGTCTACATTGAGGGCGGCGAGAAGTGGATCTGCGAGAGCTGCAAGGACTCCTTGAACCTTTAACCGCCCCTTAGCTCTTTCATAACTTCATCCATTACCCCAGTGAAGACTCTGTTTCTGTTCTCGACGCTCAGTGTGTAGAGTTTTCCAAGCGGCCTGAACTTGTCCACAAAGCGTCTGTGAACAACCGCCAGAAGAGGCTTTTCTGACCTCAGGGCTTCTCCAACAACCCTTACAAACTCGTCGCTCATGTACTCCATCGGGCCGATTTCATCTATGACGATTAGGTCGGCCTCAATTAAAGCTCTCCTTATCGCGGAAACGCCAACGCGATTGAGCTCGTCAACATGGACTACGTATTTTCCTATCCTCGGCCTTCCGTTGCCTATCCACGCGAGAGTTCCCTCCTCGCCCGTGTCGAGGGCAGTGATTTTAAATCCCATCCTCCTCCCACGCTGGCGAACCTCCTGAGTTATCATGCCGCCGACGATGTAGCCCCAGCGGTCGACTTCCCTAGCAACTCTGCTCACAAGCGTTGTCTTCCCAACTCCTGCCGGGCCGGTTATGAATATCCTCATTGTCACCACCGAACGAGTTTTAAGCTTCCTCCTTAAACCCTTTAGGGTGGTCGTGATGGAGCTGAAGTATAAACCGGAAGAGCTCACGAGGCTACCGAGGAGCGTTATCTACGAGAGCGGAAAGGTTAAGCTCATAGACCAGCGTCTTCTTCCAAGGGAGTTTAAGGTCATCGAGCTAACGACGGTTGATGAGGTTGCGAGGGCGATAGTTACGATGCAGGTGCGCGGGGCGCCGGCGATAGGGGCGGCCGCAGCCTTTGGCCTGGCCCTCTACGCTGAGACGACAAAGGCAAAGACTAAAGATGAGTTCATGGACGGCTTTTACGCCGCCTACGATAAGCTCAAGAACACAAGGCCAACGGCCGTAAACCTCTTCTGGGCCCTCAACAGGGTTAAAAAGCTGGTTGAGGAGCACAGAGAGGATTCACTTGATGAGATAAAGCACCTTATAGTTGAAGAGGCCCAAAAGATAGCGGACGAAGACGTGGAAGCAAACCTCAGGATGGGGCACTATGGAGCAGAGGTTCTTCCCGAGGGGAACGTTCTGACCCACTGCAACGCCGGAAGCCTGGCAACGGTTCACCTGGGAACGGTTGGTGCCGTGTTGAGGGTCATGCACAAGGAAGGAACCCTAAAGCTCCTCTGGGTGGACGAGACGAGGCCCGTCCTTCAGGGCGCGAGGCTCTCAGCATGGGAGTACCACTACGACGGCATTCCGCTTAAGCTCATAAGCGACAACATGGCGGGCTTCGTGATGCAACAGGGAAAGGTTGACGCGATTATAGTCGGCGCGGACAGGATAGTGGCAAACGGCGACTTCGCCAACAAGATAGGAACCTACACCCTCGCGGTTCTGGCCAAGGAGCACGGGATACCGTTCTTCACCGTCGCGCCCCTCTCGACAATAGACATGAGCCTCAAGAGTGGAAAGGAGATACCAATAGAGGAGCGCAGCAAGGAGGAGGTTCTCACCTGCGGTGGCTGCAGGATTGCCCCAGATGTCGATGTCTACAACCCTGCCTTCGACGTGACACCGCACAAGTATCTGACGGGCATAATCACAGACAGAGGAGTCGTTTATCCGCCCTTCGAGAGAAACCTCAAGAGGCTCTTCAAGCGGGAGTGACTCTTCTCCTCTTTTACTTCCTCCACGAAGACTCCCTGAATCTCCCCGAGCTCTTCTTCAAGGGACGGCAGCAGGAGGCCGAGGAGCTCTAGTGGCTCGAGGCAGGGACAGTCGATTGAATAAGTAAAGTCCTCATCTCCAAGCTCTACCCTGACGCTAACACCACCCTTGTCTTTGCGCACCACGAAGGGAGCGCTGTAGTTCTTTCCGACGATCTTACCTCTCACGAGCATCGATGGAGAAAAAGAGCGCGAAGATTAAAGCGTTTCCCAATCCAAAGGTTAAAAACCGGAAGTTCAGGAAATAAAATGCCTGCAACTAATTCAATCCATGTTTAAGAAGCGAGAACGTTAAAAGCACTTGAGCATAGGGAATCACGGTGGTGCCCATGTTCTGGCTGAAGACGAAGATAGTCGAGGGGGATGGGAGCCTGAGCTACCTCTCCAAGGCTGCAAAGGGTCACGAGCGCGTTTTAATCCTTTCATCAAGCTCGATGAAGAGACACGGCTTTCTAGAGGAGGCCGAGGACTACGTGAGGGACGCTGGAGCAGAGGTTTTCTCGATAGTGGGCCTTCCAGCCGAGCCGAGTGTGGAAGTCATCGAGGAGTTCCTGCCGAAGGTAAGGGAGTTTAACCCGGATCTTCTGGTGGCATTAGGTGGCGGAAGCGTCATAGACACTACCAAGGCGCTGAAGGTCTTCTATGATGCTCCAGAAGTTGAGTTCGAGGAGATAGCCTTCATCGACCGCTTCTCCAAGCCGAAGCCTGTTCCTAAGCTTAAAACACCGCTGATAGCCATACCTTCAACAAGCGGCGCCGGAAGCGAAGTCTCTGCCGCGAGCGTCCTCAAGAAGGGTGACGTGAAGTACAACATCGTCACTCCCGAAATAGCGCCGGATATAGCTATTCTCGATCCGAGGTTACCGAGAACAATGCCGGCCGAGGTTGCGAGAAACTCCGGGTTAGACGTACTCGTCCACGGAATAGAGGCCTACACGACGAAGGTCGCAAACCCCTTCAGTGACGCGATGGCGATAAAAGCGATAAAGACTGTCTACAAGTGGCTGCCCCTGTCGGTTAAGGGCGACGAGGACGCGAGGGCAAAAGTTCATTACGCGGCCACTATGGCCGGCATAGCATTCCTCAACGCTCGCCTCGGCCTCTGCCATGCCATGAGTCACAAAGCTGCTTGGATAGGCCCGCACGGCCTGCTCAATGCGATATTCCTGCCGTACGTCATGGAGTTCAACATGAGGAACGACTACGCGAGGAAGCGCTACGCGGAGATAGCGAGGGAGCTGGGCTTCTCGAGTGCCAAAGATTTAGTGGAAGTCGTTAAGGAGCTAAACGAGATGCTCGGCGTTCCGAAGCTGAGCGAGCTGGTTGACGAAGAAACTTTCGTGAGCAGGGTCGAGGAGATGGCGGAGAAGGCCTACCGCGACGGCCTGGTTTACTTCAACCCGGTGGAGCCCAAGCCCGAGGAGATAAGGGAGCTGTATCTAAAAGCCTTCTACGGGGAGTGATTTATAAACCTCCCCTACCTTCTTTCACCATGCACCTTCTCCTCAAGAAGACCATCAGGGAGCGCTTTGGAAAGCTCAACGAGCTTCAGATGAAAGCTTTTCGTGAGGTTAGCTCCGGGAAGAGTGTTCTCATAATCGCCCCCACTGGCTCTGGTAAGACAGAAGCAGCCGTTCTGCCCGTCTTTAACGCCATCCTTGAGGAAGGCCTCAAGCCAATCTCCGCCCTCTACATCGCTCCCCTAAAGGCCCTCAACAGGGATCTGCTCGAGCGCCTGGAGTGGTGGGGAAAGAGGCTTGGAATAAGCGTCGAAGTTAGGCACGGGGACACTTCTGCCTACAAAAAGGCCAAACAGACGAAGAATCCACCTCAGATGCTCATCATTACCCCCGAGACTCTTGGCGTTATTCTAACGGTAAAATCACTCCGAAAAGCTCTGGAGAACGTCAAGTTCGTCATTGTTGACGAGATAGCCGAGCTGGTCGACAACAAGCGTGGGGCACAGCTCCTGCTGAACCTTGAGAGGCTGGTGGAGATAGCGGACTTCAAACGCATCGGAATGACCGCAACGGTCGGCAACGAGGACGAGGTGAGGGAGTGGCTCGGGGCGGAAACGATAGTCAAGCCCAGCTGGAGAAAAGCGTACCGCTTCCACGTGCTCTATCCAAGGCCGGAGGAGAAGGACTTCAAGCTCGCGGAGGAGCTGAGTCTGGCCCCCGATGTGGCCGCCCGTCTCAGAACTCTTTGGGAAATAGTCGAAGAGCATGGAAAGGCGCTGATATTCACCAACACCAGGCAGTTTGCCGAGATTCTGGCCCACCGTCTGAAGGCCTGGGGCAAGCCAGTTGAAGTCCACCATGGGAGCCTCTCGAAGGAGGCCCGTATAAAAGCGGAAAGGGCCTTGAAGGAGGGCAAAATCAAGGCTCTAATCTGCACGTCCTCGATGGAGCTGGGAATTGACATAGGCGACGTGGACGTTGTCATTCAGTACATGAGCCCGAGACAGGTGAACCGCCTGGTTCAGCGTGTTGGGAGGGCGAAACACAGGATTGGCGAGGTCAGCGAGGGATACGTCATCACCTCCAACGTCGAGGACTACCTTCAGAGTCTAATCATAGCCAGGCGCGCGCTGGAGGGAAGGTTTGAGGCCGTAGAGCCGATTGGCGGCCTCGATGTTTTGGCCCATTTCCTCGTTGGGCTTCTTATCGAGTACAAACGCATGCCGAGGGAGAGGCCCTACGAGATAGCGAGGCGAGCTTACGTTTACAGGGAGCTTAAATGGGAGGAATATCTCGATGTTTTGGGAATCCTCGAGGACGCTCGTCTAATTGGCTACGACAAAGAAAAGAATCTCCTCTATCTCCGCCGCGGGGCTTTCCAGTACTACTACGAGAACCTCTCGACGATCCCGGACGAGGTTTCCTGGCGCGTCTTCGACTCAGGGAGCGGACACATAATCGGACGGCTCGACGAGAGCTTCGTTATGGACCTGGAGGAAGGAATGGAGTTCGTGATGAACGGGAGGAGCTGGATAGTGCTCAAGATTGACGAAGAGGCGAAATTGCTGAGGGTGCGCGAGAGCAAGAGCCTAGAGAGTGCAATACCAAGCTGGGAGGGTGAGATGATTCCCGTTCCCTTCGGCATTGCCCTTGACGTGGGAAGGTTGAAGCGGGAGCTGACCTTTGACTTCAAACGGGCTTTAGAGCTTCTGGAAGGCGTGGACTTCAGCGAGGTGGAGCTCAGACGGGCTTTTGAGGAGATAAAGGATGGGCCATTCTCAACCGACAGGGATATCGTGATAGAGAGCACGCCGAAAGCGCTCGTAATCCACGCTGACTTTGGCAACAGGGCGAATGAAGCCCTCGGTCGGCTGGTTCATTCCTTCTTGATCCTGCGCTACGGCAGGGTCTTCTCCGTGAGAAGCCAAGCCCACGCTATAGTATTCAAGACGCCCTTCCAGCTGAACCCGAGCGAGGTCAAGCGCTACCTCTACCAGGAGCCAGAGGCACTGGAGTTCATAGTTGCGCGCTCGCTGAGGGACTCCCACGCCTATCGCTGGAGGATGATGAACGTCGCCAAACGCTTTGGCGCACTTAGGAGGGACGCAAAGATAAGGAGAATCGAGCGGCTCTTCGAGGGGACGGTAATCGAAAGGGAAGCCCTGAACGAGCTGTACCACGACAAGGTTGATGTTAAGAGAGGTGAACTCGTTCTAAGCATGCTCAAAGCTGGAAGCCTGCGCGTGAAAACTGAACTGAGGAGAGAGCCGTCAAGGCTGGCGAGGCTTAACATGAGCGTCGGAGGCGAGTTCTTGATCGGAGGGGAGCTGGAGAGAGACGAGATACTTGAGCTGTTCAAGAGGAGGCTCCTTGACCATGAGGTTGTCTTGGTCTGCACCAACTGCGGATGGAGCTCAAAAACAAGAGTTTCACGCCTGAGGGAAAGAATCAAGCACTGGGAATGCCCGAAGTGCGGCTCGAGGATGCTGGCAGTTGCCCATCCGATTGACGCGGAGGAGTTCATGCCTATTCTCAAAAAGGTCAGGCACGGCGAGAGGCTCGAGCGGAAGGAGGAGAGGGCTTACAGGAAGCTCCTGAAGGCCGCTGATCTGATTGATTCCTACGGCTTTGACGCGGTTCTTGCCCTAGCGAGCTACGGAACAGGCCCGGACACTGCGGCGAGGCTGTTGAGCCAGTACCGGGGAGAGGCCTTACTGGTCGCCCTGATGGAGCGCGAGAGGCAGTTCATAAGGACGAGGCGCTTCTGGGTGGATGCAAAGAAGGAAGAAGAGAAGAAGTCTGAGGAATAATGGGTTCCACAAATTATCTGTTGGTGGACCAGTTATATAAAGGCCATAATACGAAGGGAAAGTAAAAAGAAGGGAGAACCTCAGCTCTTTCCAAAAATCTCATTCAAGGCCTTCAAAAACTCACTTGCTGTAACCACGTCCCTCACATCGATGTGCTCGTTCTTTGTGTGTGAGATGTCGAGGTTGCCTGGGCCGAAGACTATCGTTCTCGTTCCGTTGTACACGAAGTTTATCGCGTCCGTCCAGCTTCTCATGCCACCGAACTCGTCTATTTCTGTTGCTTCCATAGCCTTTTTAGCGAGAACGACTATCTCCTCATCGGGTTCAAGCTCGTAACCGTCCCATATCTCCGTGTACTCGTACTTGAGGGTGTACTCCTCAAATATTGGCTCCATAAGGTCAAGGATGTCCTCGACTTCCTGATCTGGCAGAAGGCGAGCCTCCACACGACCACGGCAGAGGGCAGGGATAAGGTAGTATGGGTTGTCGCAGACTAGCTCCTGAAGGCCGATGTGGGCGTCGAAATACTTGCCCTTCGCGTTGAAAGGTTCGAGCTTCTTGAGTTCCTCAAGCATCTTGAAGGTCTGATCTATGGCGTTGATTCCACTCTCAGGGCAGGCTCCGTGGGCCTCCTTGCCGTCGACCTCAAAGTAGGCCTCTATGTTGCCTGCGTGGGCTATGTGGACCTCTAGATCAGTGGGCTCAAGCACAACGGCCATCTTGGGCCTGTACCGCTCCATAAAGAGTGCCGAGCCTCTTCCGCCGTGCTCTTCGTCGCTGACGAAGACAATGCCGACGTTGAGATCCTTATCCTCTTTCTTGAGTTCTTCGAGCATAAGCAGAATCGCAGCTATGCCGCCCTTTATGTCGCTCGCGCCGGTTCCGTAAACGATGTTACCCCTTACAAAGGGCTCGGCCCTCATCGGTATCGTGTCCATATGGACCTCGTAGAAGAGCTCAGCGTCGGGATTGACGACGAGGTCGATTATCTCGCCGTCACTCTCAATGTGGACGTCGTAGTCCAGCTTGTGGAGGAACTCCATGATGTGAAGGGCTATACGATCCTCGCTCCCTGAGGGGGACGGAATTTTGAGGAGGTTAAGAAGGATTTCCTTTGCTCTCTCAGTTTTCATTTGGGTCACCTAATAAAGCTCTGTGGTTGGGTTTATAAACCTCCCCCGCATAGATTGAAGGGGCGATGAAGAGATTCATCCCTCCTGACGAGACTCGCTCCCTCGGATGAGGACGCGGTCCCCCCTGGAGCCCTTTTGGAGGGAAAGTCATGCTGGAAGAATTTCCGAGAAACATAATTCCCATAGAGATTCCACCACATACAGTCATGCTCCGCGGGATTAGCTGGGATTCTAACGTTTACCTGCTCCGCGACGGAGAGGAGGCTCTGGTCATTGACACCGGAACCGGCGTGAACTGGCACGTTTACACAGAAATCTGGGAAAAGGAAGGCTATCTCCAGGGGATCAAGCGAGTTATAATCTTCAACACTCACGAACACTTTGACCACGTCGGGGGCAATCTCATCCTGAAGCACTATTTTGAGAACAAGGGAATGGAGGTTCTCTTCGCGGCCCATGATGTCACTGCGAGAGCCCTTGAAAAGGGCGACGACTATATCATACTCGCGTACTCATATGGACGGCGTTTTAAGGCGCATTCCGTCGATATAAAGCTGAAGGGCGGGGACACACTTAGAATCGGCTCGCTTAAGCTGGAGCTTATTCACACGCCAGGCCACACCGCCGGGAGCTCATGTCTCTATGAACCGGAGGAAAAGCTGATGTTCACGGGCGACACCGTCTTCAAAGGCACCGTAGGGAGGACAGACCTCCCGACCGGAAGCGGATGGCAACTCCAGGAGTCACTGGAGAAACTTTTAGAGTTCGACGTCAGCTTCGGCCTCCCCGGGCACGGCTGGGTGATAAAAGACTGGCGTGGAAACCTCACTGAAATCCTGGGGTGGCTCTGATGCGGAAGGGTTCGGTGAAGGAAGTCCTCGCCAAGCTCAAGTACGACCCGCGCGAGGACGAGCGGGATTACTACATCATCATCGAGCACCGCGGTGCCTACGGCGACGTCAAGAAAATCCCAGTCGAGCTGATAGAGCTTGGGCACGGCTACTTCTTCGTCGGGGATGCCCAGATTCCATATCACCGTATTCGGAGGGTCGTGAAGAAGGATGGGAAGGTAATCTGGGAGACAAGAAAGGATAGGAGGGGAGAGAGTGATTGACGCTCATGCTCACTTCGAGTTCTACAAGAAGGAAGTACCTCAGGTAATAGAAGAGTGCAGAAAGGAGCTCAAAGCTGTGGTTGATTCCATAACCGAGTACAGAAAAACCCACGTCTGGAAGAGCTGGGAGCTGCTCAAGCCGTACTTCGGCTTTCTCTTCCCGACGCTCGGCTACCATCCGAACGAAGCACGCAGGGGCAACTGGGAAAAGGTGAAGCGCGTTGAGGACTTCATCCGGGAGCACAGGAACGAAATTGTGGCGGTGGGCGAGATAGGCCTCGACTACCACTACGCTGAAAACGAAGCCCAAAGGGAAAACCAGAGGGCGATATTCCAGCATTTCCTCGAGCTGGCGGCTGAGCTTAAGCTTCCCGTGGTTATCCACGCAAGGGATGCCGAAAGGGAAGCCTTTGAGCTGGTTCAGAGATACGGTGTTAATGCCTATTTCCACTCCTTCACGGGGAGTCCCGAGCTTGCTAAGGAGATTGCTGAAAACGATCATCCAATAGGGATAAGCACCGGGATAGTCTTTATCCCGGAGATTAGGAAGACAGTAGAGGCTCTTGAGCTGGAGGATATCCTCGTGGAAACCGATTCACCATATATGAGCCCATTCAAGGGACAGAGGAACAAGCCCTACTACGTCAGAGTGGCCATTGAAGAAGTGGCAAAGCTTAAGGGGCTGGAATTTGGTGAGGTTGAACGGATAACAGAGAAAAATACGATCGAGTTTTTCAGGCTGGAGGTGTGAGAGATGAACGTTCCGGAGATTGAGGAGCTTAAGAAGCTCTGCGAAGAGCTCGGCGAGAAAGAGCTGATAGCAAGGATAGATTCATTCGTGGCCCTTAATGAAGGGCTGGAGAGCAAGAAGGGGAAAGAGTTCATAGAAGTCTCCATACTGGGCTTTGCCGAAGGCATGCTGACGAGCCTAAGGGCCAAGTATCCTGGCGATGAGAGGGTTGTGAAACTCCTGGAAAGGGTCAGTGCAAGGAGAGCAGAGCTTGACGAGCAGTTCAGGAAGGCGAAGCCACCGATTTTCGAGGGCTAAGGATCAGCCCTGGCTGTAGTCATCATCGGGAGCCCTCAGGAGAGCTCCGCTCATCACTTCCCTTGTTCTGAAGGTAGAAGTCCTTAAAAAGCTCGACCTCCTGGACATAGCTTCTCCTCAGTCTCAGCGCGGTGTAGGCCTTCTCCAGCTCCCTGCCGAGGTAAAAGGCGTGCCTCGGGCTTATCTCAAAGCACTCAAGGATTGTGTCGATTATCGCGTTCGGCTCGTCTCCGACGATGGTTAAGACGGCCTTTGTTCCGTGGTGAGCGTTCACCCATATTTTCCCATCTTCAAGCCAGATGCGGAAGTAAACGGGTTCGAGCTCAACTGGCCTCTCCTCGGCCTTGACGATTTCTTTGGCAGGCTCAAAGCGCCAGTCATTGGTCCTCTTCTCTTTGAGTATCAGCAGGTCAAAGCCGAGGTCCTTTGGCATCTCAAAGAGGTTCATGTCCAGGGCTCTCCGCAGCTCCCTTATCGAGCCCCTGGCCTTGGCGCTTGTCTCCGTCGTTAGGAGAAGGCCTATAGAGAGCTCCTTGGCCATTCCAGCAAGAAGGGCGTTCATCCCGACGCTGTCGGCGTCGTAGAGCTCGACGACGTTTCCGACGCCGGCAAGGAGAACGTCGTCCGGGTTCCTCTCACGGTAGAGCTGGAAGGCCGTTATCGAGCGCGCCAGATGGGGCACGTGCTCCAGGATTAGGTCCGAGATTATCGTTTTGTAACCCAGATCAAGGGCCCTGGCCTTAAGCCCCTCAAGAAATTCAACTCTCTTCGCAGGTCTCGTTGGAAAATACCCTTTCGCCTGGTTGGTTGGGATGAGAACGACGGGCTTATCGGTAACAAGGCTCTCCAGGTTGCTATCATCGACGCTGAGGAACAGATCAGCGTAATCAAGGGCCCTTTCGATTTCAGCGGTGTTTAGAGAGTCAAAGCTTATGGGCACGTCGAAACCGTTCTCCCTCAGCCTCTCGCGTATTTCGGGGATGAGCTCGACGAAGTCAAGGTTCGTCTCGCCCGCGATCATACCGATATCAATTATATCCGCCCCCTCACGGAGGTAGTAGAGGGCCTTTTGCACGGTTCCTTCGACGCCCAGCCTCGGGGCATCGACGACCTCGCCGAGGATTCTGGTGGGAAAGTCCCTCCCCGCGGGCAGGTTCCCTACAAGGACGTTCCACGGCCTTTTGAGGGCCTCCTCCATGTAGCGCTTGTTTCTCGTCCGGTTCCTTATGTCCTCAACGCGCTTTAGAGCATCGAAGGAGAAGAGGTCATCCGCCGGAACCTCTTTGCTCAGATTGAAGCCTTCTCTTACCGCCTTCAGCACCTGAGGAAGGTCCATCGCGTTCCTCGGCCCCTTGAATGTGGGAATGCCCAGCTCTTCCTCGATTTCTTGGGTCGAGCCCCTCACGAGGCCAGGAATGAGAATAAGGTCGTACTCCTCGCTTTTGATTTTAGCCTTCTTCAGATAGCGAACTATCATCTCGGGAGTCAGAAAAGCCGCTACGCTCAGGGGCGTAACGAAAACGTCGCAGCCCTTACCGTACTTTCGAACAAGCGGTTCGGCGAGCTTGCCGGTGACGAGGAGGATTCGCTCGGGAGGGCTCATGGTCGGAGATTGGCGTTCCCGCTATTTAGAGCTTTCGTACAAACTTTGCCTTCACGAAAGGGTTAAATGCTCCCAGGACAAATTCTCTCCGGCGATGTTATGATCCACGTGGGGACCTGCGGCTTCTGCGAGGCAAGGGCGAGGTACTTTCAGGACTTTGACACGGTTGAGATACAGCAGACCTTCTACCGCATTCTCCAAGAGAAGACCCTAGAACGCTGGCGGAAGGAAGCGCCGGAAGGGTTCATCTTCTCGATGAAGGCCTTTCAGGGAGTCACCCATCCTCCGAACAGCCCCACCTGGAGGAGGAGCAACGTGAGGCCGTCTAAGGAGGTCGGCCTTTTGAGACCCAACAGTGAGGTGCTCCATTTCTGGAGGATAACCCTGAGGGAAGCTGAGCTACTCGGAGCAAGGTTCATCCTCATCCAGCTTCCAAGAAGCTTCAAGGAAACCGAGGAGAGCTTTGAGAACGCCGAGAGGTTTTTCTCAATGATCGATAGGGGCGAATTTGAGATAGCCGTTGAGCTCAGGGGCTGGAGTGAGGAGGGAGTTAAACGGTTTGTCCGGGAGTTCGACGTTATAGACGTCACAGACCCTCTCGTGAGGATTCCGCTCCACCACGGTGATGTGAACTACTACCGCCTCCACGGGCGCTACGAGAAAGGGAGGATAGTCTACAGCCACACCTACACGGATGAGGAGCTGGAAAAAATAAGGGAAAGGGTTATCGGGTGGAACAGGGAGGAGAGCTTCGTGTACTTCAACAACTCGAACATGTGCGCCGATGCGAAGCGCTTCAAGGCAATGCTCTAGGCTCAGGCACGGGTCCAGCTCATCATGGGTCAGCCAAGGGTGGGGTCATCATCGCCGGGATTCCCTCTCAAGTTTATTCAAATCCTGGCTTCCTGACGTTTAAAACTTCTCTATTGACCAGCGTCGGCGGAACTTCGCCGTTCTTGAAGGCTATTAAATTCCTCGCCACGAGCTCTGCCATCCCTTCCCTCGCGCCGTAAGTGGCGCTACCGATATGGGGTGCGAGAACGACGTTATCCAGGCTGAAAAGCTCCTCGTGGTAATATGGCTCCTCCTCAAAGACGTCCAGCCCAGCTCCGGCGATCCAGCCCTCCCTGAGAGCCTTAACGAGCGCCTCCGTATCGACGACCTTTCCCCTCGCTATGTTGACGAGTATCGCGGTCGGTTTCATCAGCTTCAGACGCTCCTCGTTTATCATGTGGTAGGTCTCCTTGGTCAGTGGAACGACCAGGACAACGAAATCGCTCTCCTTTAAGAGCTCGTCCAATGGCATGAACTCAGCGCCGAGCTCCTTCTCAACTTCTGGCTTCCTCGTGCGGGAGTTGTAAAGTATCCTCATCCCGAAGCCCTTAGCGCGCCTCGCTATCGCCTGACCGATTCTGCCGAAGCCAACTATTCCTATGGTCCTGCCGTAGACGTCGTAACCGAGGAACATCAGCGGGTGCCAGGCAACACCGCGCTTCTTCCACTCGCCGGAGCGGACGAATTTGTCTGCCTCAATGAGCCGCCGTGCTGTCGCTAGGAGGAGAACCCAGGCCATGTCTGCAGTGGCATTGGTAAGAACGTCGGGCGTGTTGGTGATGTAGACTCCCATCTTAGTTGCCTCCTCGATGTCTATGTTGTCATAACCAACCGCGTAGTTGGCAACGATTTTGAGCCTTGGGGCGGCATCGAAGACCTCGGCGTCAATCCTCTCGCTCAGCATGGTAACGAGAGCATCGACGTCCCTTACCTTCTCGAGCAGGACTTCCCTCGAAATCTCGTGCTCGTCCTCCCAGACCTCGACCTCAAAGTGCTCCCTCAACATCTTTATTCCGTTCTCAGGAATTTTCCTTGTGATGAGGACCTTTGGCTTCATCTCCACCACCTGGAAACGTTAAATATGCCTTTAGACATAAGTCTCAATGCTAATATCCTTATCGGGTGATGGCTATGAAGGACGTGAAGTTTTTGGCCGGACGGGCCAACTGGATTAAAGGCTCTGCCCTTGCTGACGTTATGAAGAAAGCTGCAGAGCTGAGGGCGCAGGGAAGAGAACTCATTTCCCTCTCAGCAGGCGACCCCGACCCTAACCTCATTCCGAGGAGCGTTTTGGGCGAGCTTGCGAAGGAAGTTCTCGAAAACGTTCCAGCCTCGGTAATGTACACCCCAGCGAACGGGATTCCGGAGCTCAGAGAAGAGCTTTCGAAGTTCCTTGAGAAGTACGAAGGCTATAAAGTATCCCCCGGAGAGATCATCATAACCGTAGGTGGCACCGGCGCCCTCGACCTCCTCGGAAGGGTGCTCATAGACCCGGGCGACATCGTCATAACCGAGAATCCGAGCTATATCAACAGCATCCTTGCCTTCGAGCAGCTGGGTGCGAAGATCGTGGGAATACCTATGGACGAAAACGGCATGAGGACTGACCTCCTGGAGGAGAGGCTCAGGGAGCTCGAAGCCAGGGGGGAGAAGGTCAAGTTCATCTACACCATACCCACCGGCCAGAACCCCATGGGCGTGACTATGAGCAAGGAGCGGAGAAAGGCCCTTCTCGAGATAGCAAGCGAGCACGATCTATTAATCGTTGAAGACGCAGCATACAACTTCATGCGCTACGAAGGTAAAGCGACACCCCTCAAGGCAATGGACAGGGATGGCAGGGTGATTGTGGCCGGAACGCTCAGCAAGGTCATGGGGACGGGCTTCAGGATCGGGTGGCTCATAACCGGAGGTGCAATAGGGAAGAAGGTACTTATGGAGAAGTCCCCGGTTGACTTCTGCGCACCGACGATTTCCCAGTACATCGCGCTCGAATATCTGAAGAGGGGCTACTTCGAGGAGTACCACCTGAACAAGGGCCTTCCGGGCTACAAGGAAAAGAGGGACGCAATGCTGAATGCCCTTGAAGAGAGCCTTCCCGACGCCGAGTTCACGAGGCCAATAGCAGGGATGTTCGTAATGCTCTTCCTGCCTGAGGGAGCCGATGGGATGGCCTTTGCGGGCGAGCTAATGGAAAAGAAAGGAGTCGTTGTCGTTCCAGGAAAGCCCTTCTACACGGACGAGAGCGGCGGCAACGCCATAAGGCTAAACTTCTCAAGGCCGAGCAAAGAGGAGATAGAGGAAGGCATAAAGAGGCTTGCGGAGCTCTACTGCGAGAAATTCTGATCCTCCACTTTCTTTTTCAATTCGAAGTCCCATATCGTTCCTCCCTTGTGGAACATCATCACGTAGCTTCACTTCTTGCTAACCGAACGTGAGCATCGGGCAAACTTTCTTAAAGCTGCTCCAATTAACGAACCACATGATTAAAGAGACAGTCAAAGACTTTACCGAGGAGGGCCTAGGCACCCTTCGTATAGATGGCAGAGCTATCCATGTCCCCTTCGCCTACCCAGGCGATTACGTCTTGGTGAAGCGAACTAAACGGCGCTTCGGAAGGAGAATCGCAACAGACTTTGAGCTTCTCGAACCCTCGCCGCTAAGGCAAATTCCGAGATGCCCTCACTTTGGGAGATGCGGCGGCTGCCTCTGGCAGGGAATGAAGTACAAGGAGCAGCTAAGGTTTAAAGCGGAACTCTTCGAGCGGATAACAGGGATAAGCGCAGATGTAAGGGGCTCTCCCAAAATCTGGGGCTTCAGGAACGTGAGCAACTTCATCGTTACAGCCGCTGGGATCGGCCTCAAGGAGTACGGAAACCCGCTCGACGTCGTGGATTCCAGGGAGTGTCCAATCTTCTCGAAGAGGACGCGCGAGTATCTGAATGCCCTCAGAGGTTTTCTCGAGGAGAGCGGCCTAAGACCCTGGGACCTGCGGAAAAAGAGGGGCGACGTTCACTATCTCCAAATTAAGGAGGGCAAGTTCACGGGAGAGGTTATGGTGAACCTTATAGCCCACGTTCAACCCACCAGGGAGGTCCTGCAGGCCTTTAGGGACTACTTCTCTTTCGCGGATTCCCTCTACTGGAGCTTCAAGGCCGATGAGAGGGACGACCCGAAGGGAGAGCCGGGGCTTATAGCTGGCCAACCTTACATCCGAGAGAGGATTAAGGACGTGGTGTATCTCATCCATCCGAACAGTTTCTTCCAGACCAACAGCTACGCCTTAGCTCTCCTGCTGAAGACCGTCGAGGGCTTCGCCGATGGAGAGAGAGTTCTTGACCTCTATTCTGGCGTCGGAACCTTTGGCGTCTGGCTGGCGAAGAGGGGCTTTGCCGTCGAGGGCGTCGAGCTGAATCCCTTCGCGGTGGAGATGGCTAGAAAAAACGCTGAACTGAATGGGGTTGATGTCGTCTTCAAAGTTGGCCGGGCTGAGGAAACGTCAATCGGCGATTACGACACCGTAATAGTTGACCCGCCGAGGAAGGGGCTAAAGGAGGCGTCGAAGCTTTTGATTAAAAGCGGCGTTGAGGGGGTCGTTTACGTCTCCTGCAATCCCAGGGCGTTCAAGCTCGACTACGAGAACCACTTAAAGAAGGCCTACCAAGTCGAGGAGGCCGTTCTGGCCGATATGTTCCCGCATACGCCGCATGTTGAGGCGGTAATAATGTTAGAAAAGAAGTAGAGGTCAAACCGCCTTCCAGAACGGATCCTGTTGGGCCTTCACCTTCGCCGTCATCTTCAGGGCTTTTATGTCAGTCTCGTCGAGCTCGTTCTTGAGCTGCTTCGCCAGGATTATGACGTCGTTCTTGCTCAGGTCAACGTAGAGCGTCTCACCTGGGTGGATGTGCCTGCCGACTATCGCGCCCTCGATGGCTATTGCCACCGCCTCGCCCTTCTTGGCCTCCTGCACGAAGTCGTTGCGGTTCTTGATGGACTTAATAACGCCGACCTTCTGGCCGTTCTGCTTGATGAGCGTGACGCCGGGCCTTATCCTGCCCTCAACGACCTCGATACCGACTATCGCAGGATGGCTCCTCCTGAAGACATAGCGCTCGTCAGGATAGAGCCTGATGACGCCCGGGAAGGTGACCTTGCTGAGTAGCTCGCGCTTCTTCTTCTCCTCCTCGCCCTTGACCCAGGCCTCGTAGTCCTCAATGAGCTTGTAGATGATGTTGCCTGTGAATATGGGCACGCCCCTGGCCTTAGCAACCTCTTCAGCGTCCTCGTTTACCTTGACGTTGAAGCCGAGGACGACGCCGTACTTTGGATCCTCGTCCTTGACGCTCAGGGCCTCCATGACGTCGGTCTTGCTGATGTTCCCGACGTCGGCCTTCCTTATTGGGATGTTCTTCTCCTGGAGCTCCTTGCTAAGGGCCTCCAGAGAGCCGAGGGTATCGGCCTTGACTATCACACCGACCTTGCCGGTGCTTATGACAACGCTCTGTATCTGGCTGAGTATTTCCTGTTTGGCCTTCTCGACCTCCTCCTCGGAGCGAGCGGCGATGACCGGCGATCCTGCAAGGGCCTCCTCAAGGCCAGGAGCAGCTATCTTGACACCCGCAGCGGCTGTAACCTCGTCAACCTGGTCGAAGCGGAAGCGCGGGTCACGTATCTCGTCGAGGGGCTTAGGCTTGAGCAGAGCGCGGATTTTCGTCACTATCGCCTTGTCCTTGCCACCCACGACGATTGTATCATCTTTGTGAAGCGTTCCGTCATAGATTATGACGTCTATGGTAGTTCCGAGACCGATCTCTTCCCTGACTTCGAGGATTGTGCCGCGTGCCGGGCCTTCAACTTCAATCTTGAGCTTCTCCTCTAAGTACTTCTGGCTGAGACCCGCGATAAGGACGAGCAGCTCGGGGACGCCTATGCCGTACTTGGCCGAAATCGGAACTATCGCCAGCTCGCGGGTGAAGTTCTGGACGCGATCAAAGCGGTTCGCCTGGAAGCCCATCTCGTAGAACTTGCCTATCAGCTCCCAGAGCTTGGTCTCAAGCTCCTGCTGGGCCCTCTGATCCTGCTTCTTGATGTTCACGAGGAAAGGCTCGTCCTTCTCAATCTTCCATCCTTTAATCCTGTCTATCTTGTTGGCTGCAACGATGAATGGCGTTCTGTTCTTCCGGAGGATCTCGATGCTCTCTATAGTCTGGGGCTGGAAGCCCTCGTTTATATCAACAACGAGGACGGCAAGATCCGCGAGGCTACCACCCCTCGCGCGCAGGCTCGTGAAGGCCTCGTGACCGGGCGTGTCGATGAAAAGCAGGCCAGGGAGCTTTATCTCGCCCTTCCAGAGTTTGATGAGCGGACCGGCGAGGTTCTTTACGGTCTCAATCGGAACCTCAGTTGCACCAATGTGCTGGGTTATTCCGCCGGCCTCTTTGCCGGCGACGTTTGTGCGCCTGATCCTGTCAAGGAGAGTGGTTTTTCCATGGTCAACGTGACCGAGAACCGCTATGATCGGCTGTCTAATCCTCTTCATTTCCCTCACCTCTGGAAGATACTCCGGCGTGAGTTTTTAAAGGGTTCGTTCGGGCGGAAGGATTAAAAGTCCGGGTGGTAATTCCAGAGAAGCGGCAAAATGCTGACGGAACTGCTGGTGGCACTCTTTTGGGCGCTCGTTGGGTTTAGTCTGGCTTTGATCATCTGGCGGAGAAACAGGTTCAGGGCATCTCTGTTCAGGCTCTCGCTCTCTATGACACTTGAAGTCGCCTACATTGAGAAGAGGAGTGTCCCACTGAAGCACATCATCCTCGGCCTTCTGGTCTTCCTGGCGTCGGCAATGATAGTGAGTCAGGATGAGGGTACCTCGCGAAGCTTGGGGCGGCAGTATTTCTCTGGTTCCTTCCGTGGGGCATAGACATGACCCACATCACTCAGGTTAGGGTAGGGACAGAGAGGTTAGTCGCGAAAGAGCTCGGAAAAGATGTCCTTGAAAGAACGCTCAAGAAGGCAGTGGCGTTGGAAAAGGCCAACAAGAAACACGATGAAGTAACGGTGATGTCAAACGTGGAAAAGAGGATGAAGAAGGTCTGAAGTCACTCCATTTTGTCCATGTATTCCTTCTTTTCTCTGGCGTGGGTGTGGTAGAACCAGTCGGCGGCCTTCCAGTACTCGAATATCTCGTCCTCGCTGAAGTAGAGCTTTATCTCCCTCTCTGCGCTCTCCGGGCTGTCGCTGGCGTGGATAACGTTGTATATGGCGTCGCCAACGTCGAGGCCATAGTCGCCCCTTATGCTTCCGGGCTCGGCATCCTTCGGGTCGGTTGCACCCGCCATCTTCCTGACGACGCTTATGGCATAGCGGCCTTCAACCACCATGACGACGCTCGGAGCCTTGGTTATGTAGTCAATCAGCGGTTCAAAGAAGGGCTTGCCTTTGTGCTCCTCGTAGTGCTTCTCCGCCAGCTCACGTGTAATCCATATCATCTTCATTCCGACGATTTTAAGCCCCCTCTTCTCAAAGCGGGAAATTATTTCGCCCATCAAGCCTCTAACGACGGCGTCGGGCTTCAGGATAACCAGGGTGCGCTCTATCTTCTTGTCCGCCATTGGCAACACCAGAAGTAGTTGACGGCACGGTTAAAAGGCTTTTTGGAGAAGGACATGTGGCAGAATAAGGGAACGAAAGAAAAAAGAAATCACTTCCTCCTCTTGGCCCTCTGGAGGCGGGCCTCCTGGAAGGCCTTGGTCCACTTGAGCTTTCTCGGGTTCCTGCCCATGAAGTAGTACTTCTCACACTTGCTGGAGCAGAAGAAGAGCACTCTGCCGTCGTTCCTGACGAACATCTTGCCGGTTCCCGGCTCGAACTCCCTTCCGCAATAGGAGCAGACGTTCCACCTGGGCATCGCGATTACCTCCTAGCTCTGATCTCCCTAGCTTCCCTCTCAGTCTCCCTGAGGATGACTATGTCCCCGACGCGGACAGGGCCCTTAATGTTCCTCCTGATGACACGGCCCTTGTCGCGGCCCTCAAGGACCCTGACCTTGACCTGAGTAACGCCACCGGTGACGCCGGTCCTGCCGACGATCTCAATAACCTCCGCTGGGTATCCTTCGTCGCTCATTTCTCACACCCCTTATCTAAAAATCCACTCGCAGAGATGAACTTAAACCTTTCCGTGAGTGAAAGGAGGAAAAGGAGCTCACTTCATGAGCTCCCTAACCTTCATAGCGATTTCCTCAACGAGCTCCCTGCCCTTGCCGGGCTCGATGATGGCGACGCTGGCAGCTGGAACCTCAATACCAGCGGCAGCGCCGAGCTCCTTCTTGCTCGGAACGTAGATGTACGGGATCTCCTTCTCCTCACACAGCGGTGGGAGGTGGGCAACGATCTCCTCCGGGTCAACATCCTCTGCAATGATAACGAGCTTAGCCTGGCCCCTCTCAACGGCCTTGGTGGTCTCGTTGGTACCCTTCCTTATCCTTCCGGTGTCGCGAGCAAGCTCGACAGCCTCAAGGGCCTTCTCAGCAAGCTCTGCCGGAACTTCAAACTTGACGTAGCTTGGCTTCGCCATCCTTCATCCCTCCGAAACTTCATCGTTCATCGAGTTTTGCGTGCTCAATTCTGGGCGATGGTTTAAAAGGATTTCGATAGCCGGCGGGAAAAAGCAGAACGGGACAGCCGCCATCAGCAGCGGCCAAGCTCGTCATCCCAGAGGTCAGCCAGGGAAACGAAAATGACCTGAGAGAACTCACTCGTTCTCATCATAGCCACGATAGATCTCCAGACTTCTCCTAGCCCTTGCGCGTGGAATGCTGTGACCCATCAGGGCGACTATCTTGTCGGCCCTGGCCTTGCCGTGGTGGAGCATCTTGGTTTCCGTCTTTATCTTCTCGACCCTGAAGGTATAACCGCCGACTTCAAGAACCTCACCGACGACGAACTCCTCATCACGCGGCACCTTAACCTTGAAGGCCTGCGTTACTCCCTTCGGCAGGTAGATGGAGACCTTGATGACCTTCGGATAGGTTAAACTCTCGCCCCACAGCGTTTTAATCTCGCCTATCTTGGCCTTGTTCACCCGCTTATCACCTTCAAGCTCTATGCCGGTAATTCTGACCTCGTCGTCCTCGGTTTCAACTATGTCGCCGACCTTGATTTCCTCGCCTTCTGGAAGCTCCGTGAAAGTCTTGAAGCTCCTCTCGTGCTTGCTAACTATGAGTGGAACCTTTACGAGTTTTGGGAGCGTTATGATCCACACATTGCCGCACTCGTTGCAGCGAAGGGTAAGCTCCCGTCCCCTCTCTTTGATGACTTCAACGTCATCGCTACCGCACTCAGGACAGATGAAGTACTCCTCCATGTCTCTCACCAGTGGGAAGAAGAGGGGAGCGGTTTATAAAGCTACTCTTTGATATAGATGCGGTAGGTTCTGCCCTCTTTCACGCGCGTGATCAGGCCCTTCTCCTCCATCTCGCGGAGGATTATGCTGACCTTTGCTTTGGAAACGCCGAGCTTTTCAGCGAGCTCACTCTGGAGAACTGGACCTTCACGGAGGATTGCCATTATCTTCTCTTCGTCGCCCCTCAGGAACTCCATCTCCTTCTCACGCTTCCGCTCGTTGTAGAGGAAGTAACCGTAAACGCCGCCGGCACCAAGGAGCATGCCTGCGAGGAAGAGGACAAGGTAAGTCAGCGGCGAAGGCTTCTCGATCTTTATCTCGCCAGAGAAGCCGACAATGAAGTAAAACTCGTCCCCCACACGAATGTTGTTCCTCGTCCACTCGAGGAGAAGTCTGTTGGTGGAGCTTTCAACCTTGTCCGGAGATGGGATTATCGGCGAGAGAATCGCGTAGCCCTTAGGAACGAGCAGCTGCATGTGGAAAACCCCAACTGGCTGGCTGAACTTGATGTAGTATGTAAACTGCTCCTTACCATCGGCCTCACTTATCATCCCTCTTGTCTCGAAGGTAAGCTTTATCCTGGCGCTCTGGCTAGGTTTAAGCATCGGAAAGTTGAGGTAGACCGCGTTGGTCCCATCGAGCACCTCCCTGACGGTCACGTTTATTGTCTCAACGCCCTTGCCCAACTCCACAATGGCGCTCGGGTTATCAACCGGGTAGTCCGTGTAGATAACGTACTGGCTCAGGTTTGTATGCGAGGTCAGGTCTATCTCTATAGTTTCCTTAATATCGTCCGGACTGATGACCTCAAAATAGACCGCGTAGGCGTTTATTTCATAGTCATAGGTCTGTCCGCCCGCCAGAGGGACTGTCAAAATGAAGAGAGTCAGGAATAGCCCAATCAGAGCTGACTTCCTTCTTCGGGATTTTTGATTTTCAGGAGTGGGCATACGTCCATACACTCCCTGCAGTGGATGCAGAGCTCGGGATTCACCATTATCTTTTTGCTCACAGGATCTATGCTGAGTGCTCCTTCAGGACACTTGCCCACGCAGACACCACAGCCAACGCATTCGTAGGCCCTCTTAACGAGGTAGTAAGCCTGCAGGGCTTCGTTGAAGTCATCGGTATAGGCTCCATCTGGTCTAAATGTAACCTTCCCCGCCCTTATGTAGTTTTCGCCTTCCTCAACCTCGCCGAGGATTGGGGCAACTTCGTGGATGCGTTTGAGGTTTACAACGGTGTTGAAGCGGGTTGCTAAGCCTTCAGACGTTTCTTCGATCGAGTACTTCACCGGCTCCCAGGAGCGTTCTTCTGAAATTTCAACGCCGAGCTCTCTTGCTATCGCCTTCTCACCCCTGCTCAGCTTCTTCCAGCGCCAGAAACCGTAGGTTATCCACTCCTCCGGAAGGTTAAAGCGCCTCCTCCAGCGCTCCAGCTCGTTTTCCCACTTGGCCCAGAGCTCGGGCTTCTCCTCCTTCAGCGTGTAGATTTCCGCCAGAGACGAGCTCGGACAGAGGAAACAGCCTATCCTGTCGAGCCTATCCTCGTAGAGCGGGTTGTACTTCAACCCGCGTGAGAAGATGTAGAGCCAGACCTCCAAAGCGCGCCAGTGGAATATCGGGGAAGCGCCGGTCTCGTTCGGCACCCAGGGGTTCTTCCATATCCTGGGCTGCTTGAAGCGCTTTATGCTCTCGTACTTCCTCTGGCCGACGAACATAAGCACTCCTTCGGGGTAGTTTTCCTTTATTGCCATCGTTATCGGACCAAGTTTTGTGACCTTACAGCACCAGCGGTAGTCCCTTCCCGGCGGCGAGAAGACGTGAAGTGCCCTCCAGAAGGCGTCGCCAGCATCTGCAACGACGAACTTTATCCCCTTTGGTTCGAGTTCCTTCTGGAACTCTTTGACGTATTCAAGCGTTTCGGGGAATTCTATGCCCGTGTTGTTGAAGAAGACTGTGAAGCCCTCCTCGCCGAACTCCTCCAAAGCAAGGCCGAGAACGGCGAGGCTGTCCTTTCCGCCGGAGAAGGCCACCGCTATTGGCAGATCGGAGTAACGCATGGCAGTTTTTCTCATGAAGCGCTTCGCTTCCGCTACCTTCTTCTCGAGCTCGATGCTGTTCGCCCGAAGGACATCTTCCATCGTGGTCTTTCTTCCCTCGCGGTAGTTCACGCTCTTCTGCCGCCTGACTTTGACGCCCGTTCCGCGCTCCCTGGCGATCAAGGCGCTGTAATCCTTCTTTGCTATACCCGTCGCCACGACCTCACCGCTCGGGGAGATGAGAACCACGTCGTCGCTGACCTTGATGCTCTCCTCAGCCTCCAGGATGCCAACTGGGAGGAGGTTGGAGCCGCTCAAGATAGGCTCTATCGCGCCCTCATCAACGATTATCCATTTGCGCATCTTTTTGCCGAAACGCTTCCACAGGGCGATTGCACCCTCAGTCTTTAAGCCTGGCTTCCAGCGGAGCTCGATGGGGTCGAAGCGTATCCAGCCGAAAACGTAACCGTCGACGATCATCTCGTAGGTGTCGTCCTCTCCTGGAGTCTTGTTGAGCAGGACGATTTTGCCCTCGAAGAGTTCACCAACGTCCACGCCGTAGTGCTCCTTGAAGATTGAGCGTATGAACTCGATGTCCCTCTCGAAAGCGAAGCGCAGGTCGCCCGGCGGAGTGATGTTGAGCTTGAAAGTTTTCTCTTTTCCGTGAACGGCGCAGCTCTCGCCGATGAGCGGAACGTTGCACTCTCCACACCAGTGAATGTAAGCCTTACCGAGGAAGACTGGCCTTCCCATTTTCTCTCACCTGACCTCCAGAAGGTGGAGGGGTTTATAAAGTCGTCCTTCAACAGAAATACTTATAAGAAGTTTTATCCTTCCGAGTTTGAAAACTAACTGGAGGCGATAGTAATGCCAGCCTTCGCAAGTGCTGCCTTGCTGATTCTGGGAGTTTTTCTTTTGATAATGCTCCTGCTGAGCGTCAAGGTAATTCGGCCGTACCAGAAGGGCCTCGTCGAGAGGCTCGGGAAGTTCAACAGAATCCTCGAGCCAGGGATACACTTCATAATCCCATTCATGGAGCGGGTAAAGGTTGTGGACATGCGCGAACACGTCGTGGATGTCCCACCCCAGGAGGTCATCTGTAAGGACAACGTCGTCGTCACCGTCGATGCCGTCGTCTACTACCAGATTCTCGACCCTGTTAAGGCCGTTTACAACGTCAGCGACTTCCTTCTGGCTATCGTCAAGCTCGCCCAGACCAACCTGCGTGCAATAATTGGTGAGATGGAGCTCGACGAGACCCTCAGCGGCAGGGACATAATCAACGCCAGGCTTAGAGAAGAACTTGACAAGATAACCGACCGTTGGGGTGTCAAGATAACGCGCGTCGAGATACAGAGGATTGACCCGCCGAAGGACATCCAGGAGGCAATGGCCAAGCAGATGACTGCCGAGCGTGAAAAGAGGGCCATGATCCTCCTTGCAGAAGGTAAGAAAGAGAGCGCCATCAAAGAGGCTGAAGGACAGAAGCAGGCTGCGATACTCAAGGCAGAGGGTGAGAAGCAGAGGCAGATACTCATCGCCGAGGGTCAGGCCGAGGCCATAAGGAAGGTTCTTGAGGCGCTGAAGATGGCGGACGAGAAGTACTTAACCCTACAGTACATCGAGAAGATGCCCGAACTGGCCAAGTACGGTAACCTCATCGTCCCGTACGACACCGAGGCGCTTATAGGCCTGCTGAGAATCCTCCAGAAGGTTAAAGATACTCCCCTGCCAGAGCCGCCGAAAAACGAGAAGAAATTCGTCGAGGAAACCGGAAGCTCAAGTGACCCCGACCTCAAAACGCTTAAGGACATTATGAGCTAACCGCCAATGGTGAGAAGCCATGGATGCCCTCCCCATCTCCCTCTTAATTTTGGGACTGCTGATAATAGTGCTCGACATGATGGTCACTGCTTTCATAACTCCAATAGGCGTTGCCTTCGCCGTCCTCGGGCTGCTCCTCGGCTTCAACCGGGGCTTTCCAGAGTCCTTCGTCGTTTCACTCGTGGCGGCAGTGATTTCCTACATGGTCATCGGGAGGTACATCAAACGGAACGTCCAAGACGTCGGAAAGCTAAAGTACACCTTCGAGCTCAAAGGTAAAAAGGGAAAGGTTGTCGAGGTCGGAAAGGAGCACTACCTCGTCGAGCTCGAGGGCGATAAGTGGATAGCCCTCAGCGAGGATAGGCTGAAGATAGGGGACACCGTCAAGGTAATCAACGTTGATGGTGTCAAACTCATCGTTCGGAAGGTCTGAGCTCTTCCCATAATTCTTCCAGCGTTTTTCCAAGCTTCGTGAATACGCCGTTTCTGTAGACTATCTCTCCGTTCACTATCACAAGCTCTACATCGCTTCCCCTTGTGGAGTAGACGAGATGGGAGTAAACGTTCTCCCCGGGCAGGAACTGGGGTTTCCTCGCGTTTATGAGCACAAGGTCAGCCAGGTAGCCGGGTTTTATCAGTCCGGCTTTAAGCTTCAGAGCGCTGGCTCCACCAATGGTGGCCCAGCTGAAAACCTCCCTCGTGCTGGCCACGTCCGTTCTCTTTCTCCAGACCTTGTTAAGCACTGCCGCAAAGCGCATTTCAGTGAACATGTCCATAACGCCAACGGGGTTCGGAGAGTCGTTGCCCAGCGCTATGTTCGTCCCTGCGGTGTAAAGCTCAATTATCGGAGCTATCCTTGCCTCAAGCTTCGCCATACTGAGGGAGCAATGGACGAGAGTGGCTCCGCTTTGGGAGTAGAGCTTAACTTCCCCATCGCTCAGGTATATCCCGTGCACGCCAATGAGGTTTTCATGGAGAACGCCGGCCTCAGCAAGGTATTCCACGGGAGTTAGTCCGTAGCGCTCCTTAACGGTCCTGACCTCCTCCCTGCTCTGGGAGAGATGGACGTGGAGTAAAGCGTTTCTCTCGCGGGCAAAGGCACCGATTTCTCGCATGAGCTCAAGTGAGACCGTATTCGTTGCGTGGGGAGCTAAAGCGGGTTTGACGAGTTCGTCTTTTCCTTCCCAGTGCTTGAAGAACTTGAAGCCCTTTTCAGGCTCCGCGAGGGGAAAGTCCACCAGGTCCATCACCGTCTGGCCGATGAAGGCGCGTATTCCAAGCTCCCGAGCGGTCCCGGCTATCTCATCGGCAAAGAAGTAGTGGTCGTTTATCGTCGTGGAGCCGTTAGCTAAAGCCTCCGCCATTCCAAGGAGCGCCCAGCGGCGGATTTCCTCGGGCGTCCAGGTGAGCTCAGTGGGCCAGATTACCTCCTTGAGCCAGCGCTCTATTGGCAGATCCTCGCCGAGTCCACGGAGTTTGGCCATGGCTACGTGGGTGTGGGTGTTAACTAGACCCGGCAGAACGAGATAACCCTCTCCACCGTAGATTTCATCAACTCCATATTCTCCAAGCTTATCTCTGGGAATAACGTTGATTACCTCGGTTCCATCAACCAAAACTGCATGATTTTTCAGAACCTTTTCAGCATCGACCACCGTACCAATGAGCGCAAACATCCCATCACCCTTTGAATATATGCCATCTGGATACTTAAAAATTTTGACACAACGACATAAAATCGCCCAAAGGATTTAAATGCAGAAAAGGGAAAAGTAGAGCCATGCCACCAATACTGATGATAAGGAAGGGAATAACCGCCCTTGAGCCGTGGATAAATTGACGCTCTTCTGTTAACGTGGGTAGTCTGGAATCGCTACCGTTATAAAGCCCATTTCAAAGCCTCTGGAGGTGGTAATGATGATTGATAAGATTTATTGCGCGGACGTTAGGCCCGAGATGGAAGGTAAGCGCGTCAAGCTCGCCGGATGGGTTTACAGAAAGAGGGAAGTCGGAAAGAAGGTCTTCATAGTGCTTAGAGACTCGAGTGGAATAGTTCAGACGATATTCAAGAAGGAGCTGAGTGAAGAGGCCTATGCCGAGGCTAAGAAGGTCGGAATTGAGTCGAGCGTTATCATTGAGGGCGTTGTTAAGGCTGATCCAAGGGCTCCGACGGGTGTGGAGGTCCAGGCCGATAAAATTCAGGTCATCCAGAACGTCGAGTTCTTCCCGATAACGAAGGACGCAAGCGACGAGTTCCTGCTCGACGTGAGACACCTGCACCTCCACTCGCCGAAGGTTGCGAGCATAATGAAAGTGAAGGCGACTCTCATGCAAGCAGCGAGAGAGTGGCTCCTCCAGGACGGCTGGTACGAGGTCTTCCCGCCGATACTCGTCACAGGGGCAGTTGAGGGCGGCGCAACGCTCTTCAAGCTCAAGTACTTCGACCGCTATGCCTACCTGAGCCAGTCGGCCCAGCTCTACCTCGAAGCAGCCATCTTCGGCCTTGAGAAGGTCTGGTCGCTTACACCGAGCTTCAGGGCCGAGAAGAGCAGGACGAGGAGGCACCTCACCGAGTTCTGGCACCTCGAGCTTGAGGCTGCCTGGATGGACCTCTGGGACATCATGAAGGTCGAAGAGGAGCTCGTCAGCTACATGGTGCAGAGAACACTTGAGCTGAGAAGGAGCGATATCGAGACCTTCAGGAAAGACTTAACGACGCTCAAGAACACGGTTCCACCGTTCCCGAGGATAAGCTACGACGAGGCAATAGACATACTCCAGAGCAAGGGCGTTCAGATAGAGTGGGGCGAGGACATGGGCGCCGACGAGGAGAGGATTTTAACGCAGGAGTTCGAGAGCCCGTTCTTCGTCTACGGCTATCCGAAGCACATCAAGGCCTTCTACATGAAGGAAGACCCGGAGGATCCGAGGAAGGTCCTCGCGGCAGACATGCTCGCGCCGGAAGGATACGGCGAGGTCATCGGTGGAAGCCAGCGTGAGGACGACTACGACAAGCTCGTGCAGAGGATTCTCGATGAGGGTATGGATCCGAAGGACTACGAGTGGTACCTTGACCTGAGGAAGTACGGCAGCGTTCCACACAGCGGCTTCGGCCTCGGCCTGGAGAGGCTCGTCGCCTGGGTGCTGAAGCTCGACCATGTCCGCTGGGCCACTCTCTTCCCGAGGACGCCCAGTAGGTTGTATCCGTGAGTGGCTTTTTGGCTCTAATCTCTTTTCTAAAAATTTATCATATCCAAAACTGCCGAGAACATTAAGCCTATGACGCCTCCAATGGACAATCCAATAATATAGTTTACAAGCAATTGAACAACGGAATCCACAGCCCATTCGGGATTTATAGTTCCCCCGAAGTATGAGAGGGCAATTCCAGACGTTACCATTATTATGTTTATCTTTTGTTGCATCTCGTCCGCTTTGTTTACACCATTGAGAATACCGACAATAAAGCCCATAACACTCCCCACTCCAACGGTAAAAGTACTCATCTTTATACCCCAAACAACGCTTTCGTGCTTCCCATACTTAAATTTAATTTGAAAAGTTGAAATATTTGGAAGCATTACACTGCAAAGTTTGATTAAAGTTTGTGATTTCTATTTGGATTGGCCGTTTAAACGGTGCACATTAAAATTTTGGCAGTTAGGGTGTGATTTCACTCGAAATTTGCTATTAAGATTTGAGTCCGTTTTTTCTTTTTGACGCCCGTAGGGCGTCGTATTTGAGGGGACTCGGTGAAGATCGGCTAAGAACAAGGAAATCCAACTAGAATCAGCCTTTTGATAAGGTACACTCTAAAAGAAGACACTCTGAAAAGCAATCACGAGCCTTGATCAAACTTCGCGAAGGCGAAGTTTGTAGAACTGGCGGGCCCGGCGGGATTCGAACCCGCGACCTCCGGCTTAGAAGGCCGGCGCCCTATCCTGCTAGGCTACGGGCCCTCGGGTTAGTGGTTAAAGGGCGCTCTTATAAAAGTTACGGTGGGAAGAAAAGGGAAGAAGAATTCAGCGCCTCCTCCTAAGGAGGAGCGGCACTATGGCAAGGCCGACTATCAGGGCCGGTCCGCAGATGCCGGCGTTATCAGTTTCCCCGCTGGTTTCGGTGGTCGTCTTGCCGAGTATCTCGTCAGCGCTCTTGCCCTCGACCATGAGTTCGGTCCACTGCTTGAGCCAGGCCTCGTAGTTCTTCTCTATCTCGGCCGGGTCAACGGTGACGGGCTTGTCGACCTCAACCGCGTACTGGAAGACCTCAGGAAGCTGGACGTTCTTGTTGACAGGGTACATCCACTGGTTGACCGGAAGCTTCTCCTGGGCCTCCTCGCTGATGAGGAACTCTATGAACTTCTTGGCGAGCTCTGGGTGCTTGGCGCCCTTGACTATTCCAGCACCCTCGATCTGGAGGTAGTTACCCTCCTTAAAGGCGACCGCGCCGATGTTGGTGTTGTTCTCATAGTAAACGGTTGCAGCAGGGGAAGTTGCGTAGCTGAGCACGAGCGGATACTCGCCCTTGGTGAAAGCTCCCCAGGCCGCGCTCCAGCCCTCGACAATCTGGACATCGTTCTCCTTGAGCTTCTCCCAGTAGTAGAGCCAGTCGTCGCCATAAACGGCTATCGTCCACAGGAGGAATGCCATTCCCGGCGAGCTGGTCCTCGGATCCTCGATGATGAGCTTGCCCTTCCACTCGGGCTTGATGAGGTCTTCGAGGCTGGTCGGCGGGTTCTGAACCATGTCCTTGCGGTAGTTGATAGCTATGTATCCGTAGTCGTAGGGTGTGAGGTGGAAGGTTGGGTCAAACTTCTCGATTATCCAGTCAGGAATAACGTCGGCGTTCTCTGGCTTATATGGCTCGAGAACGCCTGCATCTATAGCCTTGGCGAGGTAGCTGTTGTCTATGCCGACGACGACATCAGCCTGCGGGCTGTCCTTCTCGAGGATGAGCCTGTTGAGGACCTCTCCAGCGTCACCTATGAGGACGAGGTTGACCTTAACACCGTACTTCTCCTCGAATATCGGAACTATCTCCTTCATCCACCACTCTATGCTGTCGTAGGAGTAAACAGTCAGCTCTTCCTGGGCAGCAGCGGGCTTTGGAACCGCGAAAAGCCCCACAAGGAGCACTACTAGGAGTGCGATGCCAAGTTTCCTCATCGAATCACCTCCAAATACTCGGTTGTGATTTTCAATAATGTGGTAATACGATGCCTAATAAAGCTTTGCCTCCCAGAATTGTGACCTTGAAAAAGTCAGATCAAGGGAAACATTAAAACGTTGGACGTTAGGGGAGGCTCACTCCCCCGGTAGCAGCCAGGTAAAGGAAGTAGCAGTATATCGCCAGCAGGACTCCACCGGTTGCTCTACTCACTCTGCCCGTGAAGCGGAGCGCTCCCGTCAATATGCCCATGACAAGAAGCGTTAGCGGGAGGATAAAGGTATATATAGTTTGGTCAACTCTGATTGGGTTTATAAGCGCCGCAACTCCTATGACCACAAGCATGTTAAGGATGTTGGCACCGATGATGTTGCCCACGCTGATGTTGGGGAGCCGTTTTATGGTGGCCATTAGGGAGTTAGTGAACTCAGGCAGGGAGGTTCCTATTGAGACCATCGTAAGCCCTATAATCACTTCGGGAACACCGAAGGCCCTCGCGAGGGTGACGGCGCTGTCGACGACGAGTTTCGCACCAGTGACAACGAGCAGTCCGCTCCCGAACATTATAAGCGCGTCCCGCTTTGGATTTCCGCGCCCTCCTTCCGGAAGCTCTTCCAGGGTCATGTGCTTTTGGTAGAGGTAGTAGAGGAAGCCAAAGTAGATGAGTATCAGGCTCGCGCCGTCGAGCCTGCTTATCGTGCCGTCGTACATGAGCAGTCCAGCGTAAGCTGTGACCACTATCATGAAGAGGGCGTTCTTCCAGGCGGTTCTCTCGACCTTAAGCGGGCGGAGGAGTGATGAGACACCGAGGATAAGGGCTATGTTGGCGAGGGCACTCCCGATGGCATTTCCGAGGGCGATGTCAGGTTTTCCCTGATAGGACGATATCGCCGAGACTGTGACCTCGGGCAGGGTCGTCGCTATGCTTGCCAGAACGAGCGCTATAATGAACTCACTCACTCCAAAGCCCTTGGCCACCCTCGAAGCGGCCTCAACGAAGAAATCGCTCCCCTTGATTAGAAGGGCGAGTCCCACAATGAACATGACTATTTCAACTACCACTGCCCTCACCAGAGTAGGCTGGGAAGAGTCCTTAAAAGTTATTTGGCTCCGTAGCCCCCGTTCCCCTTGCCCTCCATTTTGATGACGTAGTCCGCAGCATTCTGGAGGGCCACCGAAAAGCCGGGCTCAACTCCAATAACTATCGTCTCCTTCCCCTTGCGCTTGGCCTCATTAATTATCGGCAGAAAATCAGCATCTCGGGTCGCTAAGGCTATTACCTCGACGTCGGAGTTGTATATGAGCTCCATGGCTTCTATGGCTATTCTCACGTCGGTGTCGCCGGCGACTATAATTGGCTCAAGCCCCTGGTTGACCACGGCCTCTATCAGCCCCTGGGGCGCGTACTGGTTGAGGACAACCTTTGCAACGCGGATTTTGCCGATCCTTTCCAGAGCCTCGACGATGTCCTCCAGCTTTATGCCGAACTCCTTCCTGAGGATGTTGGGCCCATCGATAATAAGGCCTATACTCTTCTTGCTCTTTGGCTTTGGGGACTTTTCCTCGACCTCCTTCTCGCCGCGCTTAAGGACCTTGAAGAGAGTCTCCCTCATCCTTCCTCACCATTCGGTGTCAAGATTATCGTGTAATCGGCGGCATGTTTAAGGGCCGCGCTGAATCCCGGCTCTATACCTATGACTATCGTCTCCTTGCCCTTCTCCTTTGCCTTGAGTATAACCGGCAAAAACTCCGCGTTTCTAGTCGCCAAAGCTATGACGTCGATGTTCGGGTTGTATATCTCTCTCATGGCTTCGACTGCGAGTTTTACTCCAGTCTCGCCGGAAACCACAACTACCTCAAACCCCTGGTTGGAGACGGCCTCAATTAAACCCTGAGGAGCGTACTGGTTGAGTATGACTTTAGCAACCCTGAGGTCGCCGATGTCCTCCAGAACGTCCACTATGTCTTCCAGTTTTACTCCAAACTCCTTTCGGAGAATGTTTGGGCCGTCAATAAGCAGCGCTATCTTCTTACCCCTGCTTATCTTTCGCCTCATCATTCCTATACTCCGCATCCCCTCCTTTGTTATCGATACTATCTTCTCCCAGTTGCTGCCTGACATAGCTGTCACCGCTGAGATCGTTCATCACTCAAGCTACCATTGTGATACCACCTTACCTACGGGATAATCCTATAAAAATGTTAATTCTCTTCCCCGGGAAAATTTAAAACTGATTAGAATAAAAACACCACCAGAAAGGGGCGTATCAGGGTGAGAGAGATGAAACTTTTAGTCGTGAAGAAAGTTAAAAGTCCAGGAAAGGTTCCGCTTAAATGGAAACTTACAACGCTCCTTCTTGGATCACAACTGCCTTAATGGCACTCTTTGCAGTGTACACCATTATGGGCGACAATTTTGATGACAACGGAATAACCGGTGCCGTAGCAGGTATAAGTGCCGCCCAGCTCATAAGACCAACGATAGAGAAGCTGAAAAAACACATATTCAAGACCTACGTTTCCCTAGTCTTCCTCAACACGCTCCTCGCGGCGCTCATAGTGAACCACTTCAACTTACAGCCTGAGGGCACGCTCCAGTTCATGGGGGCCTTCATAGTGGTCTACATACCCCTCTCTGTCTTTGATTACAGCCTGATAAAGGCTGCCGGCAGAATATCGGAGAACAGACAGAACGGCGGGGCGGAATGAAAGAGAACAAGGAATAGCCAAGGACAAACAAAAGACTGAGAACCAGAGCCCGGTCACAGGAGCCGCTTGTAGTAGTACCAGAGCCCCCTGATTATGTCGCGCACCTCTATCATGGTGAAGGTCTCGGTTCTGTCAATGAGCTTGGCAGTCTCTTCCCAGCTGTGGGCCTGCAGGACGCGGTAGATGAGGAGCTTTATCTGGCGCTCGTCGAGGTAGGGCTTCATCCAGCCGTCGAGGAAGTAGAGTTTGACGATGGGCTTAACTGCATCGACGACGGTATCGTAGGTGAGCACCTTACCCGTGAAGGCGTCGAGGCGCTTCCTCTGGACCTCGGTCAGGTGTATGGGGTAGTCAACGGCCTCTCCAAAGGGACTCTCAAAGAGCCAGCGGGCTATCTCCGGTTCGAGGTCGCGGTGGGTGTCGCCCAGCCACTCGGTGAGCCTTATGCGGAACTCGTCGTTGGCCTTCTTTATGAGCTTCTTGGCCTTCTCACTGAGGGGCTTAAGGACTATCGCCGTGAATTCACCGCTGACGGGGTTTCTGGCAGGGCTGAGGTGGACCACCGCAAAGCCGTTCCTAACCCAGAAGCGGACGAGCTCCTCGCTCGCTCCAAAGCCCGAGCCTATCCAGTCAAGGCCCTTCTTTCTCGCCTCCTCTTCGAGCAGCTCAAGAGCCTTGCTTCCAAGCCCCATATCCATCGCATCTGGATGGGTGGCGATTCTAACTATCCTGTAGCCTTTCAGCTTGGCGAACTCCTTCAAATAGTGGTGCTTGACCATCATGTCCGGAATTATGTTCCCACGGGGCTTGTAGCCCTTTGCCATCTTATCTATGACCTTCTTCGGAATGTTGCCCTCCTTGGCTATCTGTATCGCCGTGACTATCTTTCCGTTCTTCAGGCGGAGAACGCGGGCCTCGTGGTGTGGGGCATCGGCAAGTAAAGCTACATCGCTCGGCCTGTTGCGGTAGTGGGCGAGGATGTAGATTCCAACGAAGTTCCTGAGGTCTTCCCTGTCGTTCTCGAACCAGTCGTCCAGGTCGGGCTCCTCGAAGTAAACCTCTTTCTTCTTTATCAGCTCGTAATCCTCGTCGGTAAGCTCGACCGGCTCGGCATCAAGGAGCAGAACGTCGAAGAGCCACTTCTCTATGGGATCACCCTCGGCGTAGCGTATCGGCTCGTCCATGTGGAGCTCCTTGAATTCCCTCTTTTCGCGGGCTTTCTTGAGGAACTTGACCGAGAAGCCCCTACCTGCACCTTCATAACCGTGAATCGTGGAGGAATAAACTACGCGCGGCTTGTTCAGATACTTGTGGAGTATGGGCACGTGGATTCCGGCGGCCTCGTCGAGGATGTAGAGGTCGGCGCTTTTTCTGTAGCCCTCGGTCGGCGGATAATAGCGCAGACCTATCTTCCTCGCGTAGAGCTCCTTTATCAGACCCTTCTCCTCAACGACGTGGGGCTTGAAGCCGAGCCTCTCAAGGGCCCTTTTGGCGAAGCGGAAGAGGCTCTGCACGTTCTCTGGTTCGGGGGCGGTGACTACTATCCTTGTGCGCTTCTTAAGTGCCAGGGCAAGGCCTATCGCCGCTATTCCAACGGAGACACTCTTACCCCTGCCCCTGTCAGCGGTGAGAACGACCATACCCTCGTTCTCAACGAGCTCTTCGAAGGCCTTCAGGACTTCAACTTGACCTTCAGTTAAGGCCATCTCGTAGAGCTCGCGCGGGAAGATAGTTTCTTCGGGAATATCGACGCCCTTTCTGCCCTTTATCTTGGCCTGGCTCTTGTTCCGTTTGGGCTTCTTCCGGACCTTCCCGTTCTCGGTAATTATGTAGATGCCATCGTGCTCCGTGAACTTTCTGATTAGACGCCTGTTGAAGCGCTTCTTGACGTCGTCGATGGTGTATGGGGGAGTAACAAGGCTCTTGTGGAAGCCCGTCCACATGTTCTTCCACTTCTCGAATGGGTGGGCCAGCACGAATATTAGGCCGCCTCCCCTAACCGTCTCGATTATCCTTCCGAGGTCGTTGGGGGAGTAGTCGTAGCTGAGGTCAAGAACGAGGAGGTCATAGGTTCTTCCGAGTATGTCCCGGGTGTGCTTGAAGGTTACGGCTTTAACGTTAACATTAGAACCAGCCAAAACGTCGAAGTGCTTTCTAAAAGACTCGTAGCGCTTCCTTCCGAAGGTTTCCTCTCCGAGGGCATCGGTGGCGTAGAGGACATCAATTTTATCCTCGCTTTCATCGCGGAGACGTTTCTTCTTCAGCTCGTCTATAACGTCGCTCAGAACCTTGGCCGAGGCTCCCGCAAGAATTCCGGCCAGCTCGGCCTTCCTCAGGGTGTCCCCTTCGATGACGATCATTCTCCGGTGGAACTTCTCCAAAGCTTGAGCAAGGGCCGTCTCGGTGAGCTTGAGAACGGAATCCTTAACCTTCTCGCCCTTGGCGTAGTCTCTCACTTCCTTATCAAAGC
Organism: Thermococcus onnurineus NA1; assembly: GCF_000018365.1. Taxonomy (NCBI): domain Archaea; kingdom Methanobacteriati; phylum Methanobacteriota; class Thermococci; order Thermococcales; family Thermococcaceae; genus Thermococcus; species Thermococcus onnurineus. The sequence continues at coordinate 893,113 of NC_011529.1, forward strand.
GGACCTTGACGGTCACGGCCGTCACCTCCCAGAGAAGAGAGGGTAGGGGGCTTAAAAAGGTTAGGAGGTTCAGAGAGTCTCTCGATAATCATCGAAACGCTAAGCTTTTATACGAAAAGAACCCAAATCCATCGGTGGTTCCATGAAAGGGCTCGATATTAAAGACCTCGGAAAGTTCAAGCTCGTCGGCAACATCGACGCTTTTGGCAGGAAGTTCGTCTTCCAGGTCACGGAGATAAACGTTGAGAATGACGACTACTTCTCAAGGCTCTACCTCTACGATGGCAGGAAGGTAAAGCCCTTCACCTCCGGGAAGAAGGACGGGAACCCACGCTTTTCACCGGACGGGAAGCTCATAGCTTTCACCTCGAAGCGCGATAAGGAGAGCAGGGAAGCCGAGCTCTACGTCATTCCGACGGACGGCGGAGAGGCGAGGCTTCTCACTAAATTCAAGTACGGGATAAAAGACCTCCGCTTCACGGAGGACGGAAAGGGCATAGCCGTTATTACACCTATAGACATCGAGAAGAAGCCCAAAGATGACGTCCACGTCATCAAGGAGATTCCATACTGGTTTAACGGCGTCGGCTGGGTTTACGGGAGGAGGAGCGTTGTTTATCTCGTTGATATCGAGAGCGGCAGGAAAAGGCGCATAACCCCCAAGAACCTCGACGTCTCCCAAATCCGCTTCCACAACGGCAAACTCTATTTCATCGCCCAAGAGGACAGAGAGAAGAAGCCGATGGTGAGCGACCTCTACGTCCTCGAGGGCAGGAAGGCGAGAAGGCTCACCCCAGGAGAGTGGAGCGTAAGCGACTTTATTCCACTCGACGATGGAACCTTCATCCTGAAGGCCAACACGCGCGAGCGCGGGATTCCGACCAACACCCACATCTACCACTACAACCCCGAGAGGGGTGAGCTAAGAAAGCTCACAGCTAAGCTCGACCGTGCTGCATACAACTCGCTCAACTGCGACGTTCGCGGACCCCAGAGGGCAGAGCTTGGCTTTAAGGACGGTTGGGTCTACTATGTTGCCACCGATGGCCCGAGGGCGAATCTCTTCAGGGTTAACCTCAAGGGGAAGATTGAGAAAGTCATCGGCGGTGACAGGAGCGTTGAAAGCTTCGCCATCGGTGATTACATAGCCTTCACCGCCCAGGATGCGGTAACTCCGACGGAGCTCTACATATTCAGGGACGGGAAGGAGAAGAAGCTAACCGACTTCAACGGCTGGATTAAAGACTACAAGCTCTCGAAGCCCGAGCACTTCAAAGTTAAGGCTAGCGACGGCGTTGAGATAGACGCATGGATAATGAAGCCCGTTGATTTTGAGCCCGGCAAAAAGTATCCAGCCGTGCTTGAAATCCACGGCGGGCCGAAGACGGCTTACGGCTATTCCTTCATGCACGAGTTCCACGTTTTGACGACCAGGGGCTTCGTCGTAATCTTCAGCAACCCGAGGGGAAGCGACGGCTATGGTGAAGAGTTCGCGGACATTAGGGAGCACTACGGAGAGCGCGATTATCGGGACATCATGGAGGTCGTTGACGAAGCCATAAAGCGCTTTGACTTCATTGACCCCGAGAGGATAGGCGTCACCGGCGGCTCCTACGGCGGCTTCATGACCAACTGGATAGTCGGCCACACAAATAGATTCAAGGCGGCAGTTACTCAGCGCTCCATCTCGAACTGGGTGAGCTTCTTCGGAACGACGGACATCGGCTACTTCTTCGCCCCGGACCAGATAGGCGGCGACCCCTGGGGCAACCTCGACGGCTACTGGGAGAAGAGCCCGCTGAAGTACGCTCCCAACGTCGAGACGCCGCTCCTCATAATCCACTCGACGGAGGACTACCGCTGCTGGCTCCCGGAGGCGCTCCAGTTCTTCACTGCGCTGAGGTACCTCGGCAAGACGGTGGAGCTCGCGATATTCCCTGGAGAGAACCACGACTTAAGCAGGGGTGGAAAGCCAAAACACAGGGTTAGGAGGTTGGAGCTTATAGCCGGGTGGATGGAGAGGTGGCTTAAAGAGTAAGCTCTTCTCTCTCCTTTTCCTTGGTTGAAAACATAAAAACGAAAATCGACGAAGTAAATCGCACAGTATATAATCCAGCACTCTCCGCCTCTTCGATGTGCTCCGGATAGACGTTCTTTATCTCTTGCCGTCCACCGCCGTGGGGTTTTTAAAGCTCTGACTGAAATGAGAGCCCATGAGAGCATACATCCTGGCCTACCCAGAGAAGCGCTGGGAGAACTACACGATACCAGTAAACGACGAGCCTGTGGTAAAGCTTACTGAAAGGCGGCTTCTGATGAGCAAGCGCATAGATGATGTAATAACCATCGTGAGGAAAGACAAGCTGAAGCTCTATTCCCTTCATGTCTCAAATCCCCTACCAGTCAAAGGAAGGAACAAGCTCGAAGCCCTTCTAAACGCCCTTCCATCCGGGGAGTCAATATTTCTCGCCGAGGGCAACATGCCCATTATAATGCCCTTCCTAGTGAATTACCTGACTGGTCTCTTCTATGAGAACGAACCCGAAGCCCTAATTCCGGTCTGGCGCGACGGGACTGCGGAGATAACGCACGCCATCTATGAATCCGACGCGCTGAAGGATGCTATAGAAGCGGCATTGGCAGAGGGTCACAAAAGCCTAAGTAGAATAACGGAGTTCCTCGACTATGAGCCCGTCTCTATCGAAGAGCTCGCCAAGAGAAACCCAAAGGTTACGTTGAGCTTCTTTAAGGTGAGAAACCAGTTCGACGTTCGCTTTGCAGAGGAGACGCTGAGGAAGCTCTGAGCCCCAGATTTGCTGGAAATTTTCCAAATTTTTGTAAAAATCCTTAAATAGCAGCAAGGACTATAATATAGTAGGGTGGGAGTTCCCAAAAGTTCTTCTGCTCGGTTCGGACCATAAAGGAGAGATAATTATGAAAAACTCTTAAGCGCAGCGATATCGCTGCTTATTCTGTTTAGTGTGATGGGCCCCTTCGGGCCGGGCATGGTTTCTGCAAAGCCCATTAGCGATTATAACGTACTGATCCTGAAAAGCGTCGATGCCTGGAATTCACCTGCAGTGGAGAACATGCTCACGGATATGGGGGTACCTTACGACGTTATGACCTCGGGAGAGCTGAAGAACAAAACTGCCCAAGAGCTAATCGAGACCTACGATATGATAATCATTGTCAGCGACCAGCCGCAGATATTCTACGACTACCTCGGCACTCAGATGGACAAGCTCGAGGAGTATGTGAGGGCCGGAAGAACCCTCGAGATACATGCCGCCAACTGGGGATGGCACGGAGGGGTATGGACAACACCCTACCCGGAGGAGCGGAGATAGTACAGGGTTACTCAAGCCACGATTATCTGATAGCCAACGGCACAACTCTGGTGAGCAGCTACGCGAGCCATGGCTACTTCATCAACCTGCCAGCTAACGCGGAGATAATTACAGTTCAGGCACCCTCGGGAACCCCTGATTACAACAAACCGAGCACAGCGATCTATTCGCTGGGAAGCGGCAAGGTTTTCGTGACCGGACTAACCATAGAGTACAGCGTCGCAAGGAAAGGTCCGGAGTGGGAAGCATTCTTCAGGGAAATGCTCATGAACAACTTGGGCTACTCCCAATTCGTACCAGTTGCTCCTGTTATTGTCATTGGAGGGATCGACTTCATGACATTCAACTTCTACTACTACATCCAGTACAAGCGGGCGCTTGGGAAGTTCAACACGATGTACAAGGAGGCCGTGGCCGGAGGAATGGACAACGAAACGCTCGGGCTCGCTATGACTCAGAACGACACCGCAGCAACTTACTATGCGAACGCAAGTAGATACGATCCCGTTGTTTCAAACTTCCCCAGAGTTTACATCTTCATAGACTTAAGGGAGGCCGGACTGCACCAGAAGCAGGCAGTTGGAATATTAAAAGAAGCAATGGAAGACTGGTGACTTCTTTTCACCCTATTTCCACCGCTTTTCTGACCCTGTCTGCTATCACAATGGCAACAGCGGCTTTAACTGCATCCACTGGCAGGAATGGAGTGACGCCGAGGAGGAAGGCCTTTTCGAAGTCCCCTCCCATGAACAGGCCGAGCCTCAGCCAGCCAAGGAGGTATATAATCCCAACTCCCAGGATGGAGCCGATGAGCATTCCTCTTCTGCCAAGCCTTTCAGTGAACAGCCCGGCAAGATAGGCCGCTATGGGAAACGCTACTATGTAGCCGCCAGTCGGGCCGTAGATGACCGTGAAGCCACCATTGAAGTTGGCAAACACCGGGAGACCAATTGCCCCCATGACAACGTAGACCAGCTGGCTCAGTAATCCGAGCCTCGCCCCGAGAACGAGGCCGCTGAGGAGGACGAAGAGCACCTGTAACGTAATCGGTACAGGACCGATTGGAATGCTTATTTGGGCACCCACGGCCGTCAAAGCCGCGAAGAGTCCAGCGAAGGCAACCTCCCTGCCCCTCATGCTACCACCTTAAAAAGCTTTTAAACTCGAAACTTGAAAATTCCCCGATGATTGAGGTTAAAAATCTTTGGCATATCTACGAGAACGGAAAGGAAGCACTGAAGGGCATAGACTTCAAGATGGGCGAGGAGGTAGTGGCCCTAGTCGGTCCCAACGGCTCCGGAAAAACAACCCTGGCCAAACACCTGAACGGTCTTCTCAAGCCGACAAAAGGGGAAGTCATCGTTGACGGCATGAACACCATGGAGCACACGGTCGCGGAGCTTTCACGCGTTGTAGGCTACGTCTTCCAGAATCCGGAGCACATGTTCTTTGAGGAAAGCGTTTTTAAGGAAGTAGCCTTTGGACCAAAGAACCTCGGGCTGAGTGAGGAAGAGGTAGAGGAACGTGTGAGATGGGCTTTAAGGGCGGTTAACCTAGAGGGTTACGAGGAGAGAACGCCCTACTCTCTGAGCGGCGGTGAGAAGCAGCGCCTAGCTATAGCCTGCGTTCTAGCGATGAAGCCGAAGTACCTCATCCTCGACGAGCCGACGACCGGTCTGGACGCGAGAAGCTCGGAGAGCGTCGTCAACGTGATAAGGAAGCTCAGGGGAGAGGGCCATGGAATTCTGCTCATAACCCACGACATGGAGCTCGTTCTTGAGCTTGCCGAGAGAGTTATGCTTCTTAATGATGGAAGGAAGGCTTTCGATGGTTCAGTAGAGGAGTTCTTCTCTCTTAACCTGCACGACTACGGCCTTGAAAAGCCTGAACTTCTAAGGATCAGCGAAAAGATTGGAGCCGGATTTGTGAGAAGCGTGAGCGAGCTGATAGAGGCTCTGGTGGGTGGTTCTCGATGATGTACTCGTTCTACGTCGAGCGCGACTCTTTCCTTCACCGCCTCGATCCGCGCGTTAAGATAATCGGCACGGTAGTAGGGATAGCTGTTATAATGCTCTTCAACGATCCTACCTTTCTCGTCCCGCTGTTCTTTGTTACCCTCCTCTACGGCCGCCTGCTGGGAAAAGTTGAGATAAAAGAACAGCTCCGTCCCCTGAAACCTCTCCTGCCTATAGTTATCATAACCATAATAGTCTGGCCGCTGATCTACAAGCCGCGGCTGATGGGACTCCTCTTCGGGCTCTCATTTGCCATCAGGCTGCTTACCTTCGGTTTGTTGACCTTCATCCTGCTCATGACGACCCCGCAGAGAGAGCTCATCCTCGGCTTCGTCAGGCTTGGCATGCCCTACGAGTTCGGGCTGACGATTTCAATAGCACTCCGCTACATCCCAACGCTGTACCTCCTCACGAGAAACATCATGGACGCCCAAATGGCACGCGGCTGGGAAATGGAGAAGGGCAACTTCATCGTCAGGACGAAGAGAATGACTGTCGTCCTGATTCCACTTTTGGTCGCTTCGCTCAAGACCGCCCACGAGCTGAGCATAGCCCTTGAGAGCCGCGCTCTGGGTGCGAGTAAGAAGAGAACGTTCCTCTACGACATCAAGATGGGGGGAAAAGACTACGCGGCAACTTTTGTCGTCGTTCTCCTCTTCGCGCTGGCACTCTACGTTAGATACGTCCTTGGCCTCGGCCATGTGAGGATATACGGCTAAAGAAGGGGTTTGACGAGGGAATCAATCGGTATCGAGTGGTCGCCAATGTTTGAGACGAACTCAGCTGGGGCCTTCAGAACCGTCATGTTAAGCCTGTAGTGGCCGCGGTAGGAGTTTGTTCTCAGGACGGCAAGGGATTCGAATATCTCCGGGAGGGTGTAGAGCGCGCGGAACTCGCCGGGTAAGTCGAGTTCGTTCAGCTCAATCGTCGTATATGTCAGTACGAGCATCAGACCCTTCCTATCGACGGTCTTTCTTAGCCCCACAATATTCTCGGCCGTTCTGTTAAGGAGCGTTGGAAATAGGGAAACGACCACGAGGGAGTTGTCTTCAACGAGATTCAAAGCCTGAAGAAGCTCGTCCATTGAGTAGACGTTGCCGGTGTAGAGGTTGGAAACGTCGTCAACTAGGCGCTTGAGCACTTTAATCGAGAAGGAACTGCCGGGCCCAACATGGTAAACGGGGCCGCTGAGGAGGGAGTTGGCCACCAGGTGGTACAGAAAAACCGTGTTGGCGAGTTCGTCAGTTGAGATTATCCCGGCTAGGCTCCCCTCACTGAAAGATAGGGGAAATTCCTCGAAGGGCTTTACTTCCCTCGATTGAACCTCAGCCGGTTTGAAAAACATAGGCATCGCACAATATAGCGCGCTCGGGATATTTATACCTTTCCGAAAAGAATAAAAGTCAGAGGGTCACGCCAGGGCAACCAGACCGAGAAGCACGAGGATTCCCACCACCATTACCTCTATTATCGCCGCCAGAATCCAGGCTAAAAACGCCCTGATCCAGTCAGTGTTGAAAATCGTCTTAATGACCCATACGTAGGCCAGGATAAATGCTACTACCGCGAGAAGGGCATTCATTGGGGCTATCCAGATAAGCAGCACTGCAACTACGGCGTACGCTATCGCTCCAACGATTCCGCCGCCAACTATTGCCAGCATCGCCTTAAGCGTTGAGGCATCTTTTATACCGACCAGATGGGCCGCTAGCGACAGAAAGAACCCTGCTATAAACAGGGAGAACAGGAAACCAAGGAAAGACACGGCCCCAAGCCCATATACAAATCCATGCCCGTAAGGCATATTACCACCTCCAGATTTGTTTTTCCTTGTCGAGACTTATTAATCTTCCCAAAGACCTTTAAGCACGGGAAGTTATTCCAGTACGGTGGGTAAAATGCTGGAGTCGCTGTGGAACTTCATTTACCAGTACTTCATCGAGCCGATGTACACGAGGAGCGGCTACAATCCCTACAACACTCTCGTCTATGCCCTCCTGCTCGGCTTCGGAATCATATACTCATATAAGTATATAATCAAACCGCTCAAAATCAGGATTGACGAGAGGCTTTTCCTGGCCGTAACGCCCATGGTAGTTTTTGGCGCAACCGTCAGGGCGCTGGTCGATGGGGGCATTCTCCCCAAGAACCCGCTCATTCTAACGCCAGGAATATTCTTCACGGCCTTCGTCCTCATAGTCCCTGCCCTCGTTGCGGATGCCAAGCTGAAAACCTATCCAAAGATAACAGTCGCCTGGGGGAGCATTCTAGCTCTGTGGGCCAACTATCTGCTTATAACCAACGTCAAAAGCTGGGAACCCTATGAGCTGACTCTAATTCACACAGCGGTTAGCTTCCTCGCGGTTTTTGCCTTCTATCGCTGGAAACCCTTCGAGAGGCTCTACCTCTACCCTGTTCTTGCCCACTACTTCGACATAGCCTCAACAGTGGTGGCGATTCACTTCTACGGATACAGGGAAGTCCACTGGCTGGAGAATATCCTAGTCACCCACTTGGGGGCCTACTTCTACTACCCCTGGATAACCTTCATCCTTGTCATCGTCTACTACGGCCTTAAATACCTCGTTCCAGATGAGGAAGAGCGCTACTTCTGGTACCTGGCCATCTACATCCTCGGTCTCGGCCCAGCAATAAGAGATCCAGCCCAGCTGGTGTTGCAGATAGGCTGAGCTCTGGATCTCCCGGTTTTTATCTTTGCAGAAAGCTGAAGTCAAAATCCAAAGGAGAACGGTTATCCTTAAGGGCAGTCACTGGCGATAGCCGCGCTCCCGTGCTCCCGTTTGAGATCGTCTATCTAAAGCTCCCCCCTCCTCAATCTCCCTCCTGAGAAGCTTTGCCTCGTTCTCCGTGCTCTTCACTCTGAAAACCCTTGCTATCCTCTCGATGGCTTCAAGCTTTCTAACTATGCCGTCAAGCCACGTGAAGACGTCGCCAGGATAAACGACGAGACCATAGACCTTCCTGAAGTGCTCCGCTATCTGGGTTGGGTGCTTACCGTTTCTCCTCAGCTCGATTATCAGGTTGCTAACGCGCTCCATGGCGTATTCGGTGCAATCATCTTCAGGACACATGAAGAACTCCTGATAGATCGTGAACAGCCTCTCCGCCGCGTTGGGGCTGAGCTCGGGGATGACCTTATCAAGCTCTTCCAGAATCGACGCAAAGCTCGGCGAGAAGACATTGGCGCTCAGCCTTCCCCTCACGGCGCCTTCAAGCTCTCTCTGGAGCGTTCCGCTCAAATACAGGTTCTCGAAGGGGAGTAGCTTGACGGCTATCCACTGGGCGGGCTTCTTTCCGAGGTTGCCCCTTATGAAGGTTGCCTCCTTGGGCAGGAGGAAGCTCATGCTCACGGCCCTTCCGTAGGGGGTGACATCGACGAGGGAGCCCTTAAGGCGGATGAAGCCGTACTCCTCCAGCTTCTCCAGAACCTTCTCGGCACTCTGGTTGGCGCCAAGGCATTTACTTTGCACGTCCTCGATGACGTCGAGACGATTGAAGACGCAGGCGTGGGCGAGAACGTTGTCCTGTTCGAGCTCGTCGCTCCACTCAACGACGACGGGCTCAATTGGAGCTGTGAGCAGCTTGAACGCAATCTCATCCTCGGAGTTCTCCATCTGAGCCGAGTACTTCCTCCCCGGCTCTATGATCAGGTAAACCTTGCCCTTTTCGTGGTAGAGCGGCCTTCCAGCGCGGCCGAGCATCTGGTGGAACTCCCTAACACTAAGCCACTTGTTGCCCATGGCGAGGCTCTCGAAGATGACCTGCGAAGCCGGGAAGTCAACGCCTGCCCCAAGGGCGGCTGTGGTAACTACAACGTCGAGCGTCTGAGCCTGAAACTCCATCTCGGTTAGCTTTCTCTGTCTGTAAGGTAAGCCAGAGTGGTAGGGCTTCGCCTTGAGCCCCTTACTCGTGAGGTAAGCGGCAAGCTCGTGCGTCCTCTTGCGCGAGAACGTGAAGACTATGCTCTGACCCTTGTAGCCCTGCCGCGACTTTCTACTCGCCTCAGCACGGCAGAGATTCGCTATATGCCTCCACTTCTCGCTCTCGTTTCTGACGATGATTATGTGCCTTTCCAAATCGACGGGCCTTTCGTCGTAGAGGACGAGCTTAAGCCCGAGCTCTTTGGCAAGCTCCTCAGGATTACCTATGGTGGCACTCAGGCCTATGAACTGAGCATTAGGATAGAGCTTCCTCAAGCGGGCTATCAGGCCATCAAGCCTCGGTCCGCGCTCCTCGTCGTCGAGCATGTGGATCTCGTCTATCACGATAGTTCCGACGTTGCCGATTTTTCTGCCTGCCCTCAGCAAGTAGTCGATACCTTCATAGGTTCCCACTATAATGTCAGCATCTATGCCAGTATCTACGACGACTAACTCATCCTTCGTCTTTATCCTGCTCATGCCAACCCTTATCGCCACGCGGAGGCCGAGCTTGGAGTAGCGCCTCTTAAAATCTTCATACTTCTGATTGGCTAAGGCGACAAGAGGGACGAGGAAGAGCATCTTTCTACCTTCCATCGCCTTCGGAACGCCCGCCAATTCACCTATGAGCGTCTTGCCGCTGGCAGTTGCAGAGACCACGAGTAAGCTCTCCCCCTCTAAGAGCCCGCGCTTTATAGCCAGGCTCTGAACGGGAAGGAGTTCGCTAACGCCCTCTGACTTGAGAATGGATTTAAACTTCTCGGGGAGATTCAGCTCGTCCACCTTGAGCCTCTCAACCCTTACGTGCTTGGCTTTGAGCTCATCCCACTTGGTAACCTCCGGGTGCCTTGTTGGGTCGAAGCGGGGGTCAAAGGCGTAGAGAACCTTGTCAAGATCCTTAAAACGTTCGAGAAGCTTTTTCGCCTGGTCAAACATGGCCACGCTCTTGAACCTGAAACGGAGCTCCCTCTTTAGCTCGTCCTCGGCGCAGCGCTCACAGATGTACTCGTTGTGGTATTTTATCCTGTTGCCTTCGGTCAAAACGGTGATTTTACCCTCAAGGAGGCAGAGGCGACAGAGTTCGGCCTTCTCAACCCTCTTGTTCTGAAGCCGCCTTTTGAAGTAATCCTCCCACTCTTCGGCGTTTACCAAGACGATTCTGGCCTGCCGGAGAGCCTTCTCGATCTCCTTTGGGTTTCTGTACTGGCTTCCCTCCAGAACTTTGAAAAGCCTGTCGTCGCGCATGATGAAGCGGTAAATCCTGTCAGCTTTAAGGTTCCTCATTGCTGAGAGCTTCTCGGGCTCATTCTCGATGAAAAAAGCTTCGAGCTCGTTCTTCTTTCTTCCTGGTCTGATGACAAAGAGCATAGCTATCCCCCGGCCAGCCGTCCACTCATCACGCCTCAGCGTCTTACCTACTCATTGGCCACCCAGCACTCCTTGAAGGTGTCGATTATGAGTGTTACCTCCACCCGTTCAAGGTTCTTCCCAAAGTGCTTTTTCAGCATTCCGGCGAACTCCTTAACCTCATCAGTATTGTGAAAGCTCGCCCTTATGAGTATCTGCTTCTCGCCACTCCTACGGTATAGGGCTTGGACGTTCTCAAGCTTTGCTATTCTCCTGAGGATCACATCAACGTTCTTGTCGTCTATTGAAAGTTTGAGTTCAAAAAGGACCTGAACGAACTCATCGAGGAAAGCAGGGTCAATTATGGCAGAATAACCCTTAATCGCGCCGAGCTTTTCCAATTTCTCCACCCGGTTCTTCACGCTCGCCGGGGATAGTTTAACCCTTCTTCCGAGCTCTGTGAGGGTTATCCTACCCTCCTTCCTCAGGATTCTGAGAATTTCTTTATCCTTTTCGTCTATCCCCGGCATGTCACTCACCAAAAGAAAAAGGGAGTCAGCGGGTAATCTTTATCTCCCTCATGAGTTCGAGAGGCTCTGGATGCTTCTCGAAGTAGTCTCTGACCGGCTTGAGCAGCTCAATTAGGTACTCAGCCACTGCGTTCTTGAGGTCGAGCGGATGAAGCTTTCCTTCAGCGAAGTCCCGCTTGAGCTCCTCAAAGGTCGTGTAGGTAACATCGCCACCAAACTTGGCCGGCCTGTGGATTGTGAACTCCGTCGGCTCCTCGCGGAAGATGATGTACTCAGCCCAGTCAAGAACGGGGTTGTACTTAACCTCCCTGGCCGGGCAGAAGGCCTTCCTGAGCTTCTGCTTGATCTCCTCGGGAGTGTCGTGGATGAAGACGGCCGAATAAGGCTTGCTCTTGCTCATCTTCATCTGGGTCTTGAGCTCCTTGTACTGCTCCTCGCTCTCTATCGGCCACACCGGCGGCTCCTGAAGGCCGAGCAGGAGGTGGTGGTGAAGAGCAACGGGCTTCAGCTTCTCACCATTGTGCTCTATTGCGTGGTACTTAAGCTTCTGGGCGACTTCAATAGCTATGACATGAGCCTTCCTCTGATCCATTCCGGCGTGTGCTATGGTGACGCCCTGGTAGAAGATGTCAGCCACCTGCATAGCGGGGTATATGAGCTTGGCAAAGTCTATGGCCTCTCCCATCTGGCGGCCCATAATGGTTATGGAGCGCATCATTCTCGCCAGGGTAACGTTCTTGGAGATGTCTATAACCGTCTGCCAGTAGTCGCCCTTCTCAAGGATTTCACTCGCTAGCACGAATTCAACCTTATCAGGATCGCCGCCCATGACCTTTATACTCTGCTTCATACCCTCCTTGAAGTACGTCAGAGCGACTTTCTGGATGATCTCCAAATCGCCGCCGAGCTTGTCGTTTATCCAGCTGTGCCAGTCAGCAAGGAAAATCCTCGTCTTTATCCCCGCTTTCTGAAGATCTGCTATCTTGGCACCAGCCATCAAACCAGTTCCCAGGTGAATGTAACCGCTTATTTCAAAGCCGATGTAGTGCTGCATTGGGGCACCTATCTCCAAAAGATGTCTCAGGTTCTCAACGGTCAGTAGCTCCTCCGTGGGCCTCTTGGTTATCAGCTCTATCTTCCTCCCTATGTCCATGCTCACCACCTAAAGCCAGAATATCCTAAGCCTTTAAGGACTTTACGGAAGTTTTTCAGGCCTGTTAAAGTTCCGATTCATAAGATTTATAACTCTCCACGCTGTATACACGACGGTGATACCATGAAGAAGGCTGCAATAATAATGGCGGTGTTTGTTTTCTTTGGTGTTTTTGGATTTGCCATGGCCAGCGCCACAACCATTGGCATCGACCTCTCCCACGGTGAAAGCGACAAGGGCCTCGCTGTTCTGACCGACAAGGACGGCAACGTCCTCGCAGAGGGAATGATCAAGACCATCAGCGACGTTAACTGGGTCTATATTGGTGACCCGGCCCTTGCAGACACCCTCGGAATTCAGAACATCGGCGACAAGATAACCTACGACGCCCTCAAGGACGTCGACTTCCTCATCCTCGGACAGCCGAGCCAGGCCTTCAGCCCGGACGAGATACAGGCCATCGTCCAGTGGTGGAACGACGGCAACAGGATTCTCTGGGTGGCTGCGGACTCTGACTACGGTGACGGTCCGAACAGGATTGACTTCGCCGATACGGTTCTCGATGCAATCGGTGCCAACCTCAGAGTTGACCAGGCCTCAGTTGAGGACGCTACCAGCAACGCTGGAGCTGGCTACCGTGTCATTGGTCTTGTTAACCCCGATCCGGACACCCCTGAGAAGGACATGATAACCAAGGATCTCGCCAACGGTGGAAAGGTTCTCTTCCACGGACCGGGTGTTGTTGCCTACGTTGATGAGAGCGGCAACTGGAAGCCGCTTCCAGTCGGCGGTGGAATCGAGAACATCTACGTTATAGTCACCAGCAGCGATGACGGCCAGATTGTTGAGAACACCGACCCAGCAGCCAACGCCTACACCGCCGGTGACACCGGCAAGTTCCCACTCATGGCGGTTCAGCTCTTCCCCGACAAGAAGAACGTCCTCATAGTCAGCGGCGAGACCCCCTACGGTGGCTATGAGCCAATGTGGGCTCCCGAGTACAAGGCATACAGCTTGACGGGCCGCAGTTCGTCACCAACTTTATTAAGTGGGCCATCTATGTCCAGCAGGAGCTCGGCAAAGAAACCGCAACCGAGACTGGTGAAACCAGCACCGAGGGCGGAGAGACTGGCAGCACCTGCGGTCCAGCTGCCCTGGTCGGCCTCGCCCTTATACCGCTTGTCCTCTACAAGAGGAGGAAGTGAATTTTTCTCCCCTTTCCTTTGTCTTTTGAACCATTAATTTTTTATTGACTTTGAGCAACTTCAACCGATTGAGCATGAACAGGTGATAAACCATGAGGAAGTGGGCATCAATCGGCCTTATTTTACTCCTCGCCCTTAGTGTCGTCGCGAGCGGTTGTATTAGCGGAGAAAATTCCACCGGAACCAACGGCGAGGGAATAACCTTGGTCATTGTAACGAGACACGACGCGACAATCCAGTACATGGTAAAGCAGGTCTTTCTCCAGAGTGATATAGCCAAACAGTACAACATCGTTGATCTCAAGTTCATCAAGGTTCCGGAAAGCCTTTGGCCAAGCTATATCGAGAAAGGTGCCGATGTCGGCTGGGGCGGAGGTCCAACGCTCTTTGACGACCTCTACAAAGCCAACTACCTTGCACCCATAACTGACGAGAAGATCCTTAACCTTCTTGGAAACCCAATTCCAACTGAACTGGCAGGAATGCCAATGATTAGGAAGGACGATAACGGTAATGTCTACTGGATAGCCGCGGCACTCTCGTCCTTTGGTTTCACTGTCAACAAGAAGCAACTTGAGAAGTGGAACCTCAAACTGCCCGAGAAATGGGAGGACATAGCGAGCGAGGATTGGGCCCTTAACCCACCACAGTACGGTATAGCTGACCCAACGAGGAGCACCTCGAACACGAGGATATACCAGATCATCCTCCAAGCCTTCGGCTGGGAAGAGGGCTGGCGTATCATGACCCTTATAGCGGCCAACTCTAAGGTTTACATGGCCAGTGACGCCGTCAGAGACGCGGTCATCAACGGTGAGATAGCGGCCGGAAACACCATTGACTTCTACGGTTACACCGCCATGCAGCAGAACCCAGACTGTGTTTATGTCGTTCCGAAGGGAGAGAGCATTATCAACGGTGACCCAATAGCCCTCCTCAAGAACGCCCAGCACCCTGAGGCAGCTCAAGCCTTTATATACTGGGTCCTCACTGAGGGCCAAGCAGTCTGGATGAGCCCAGATGTCAACAGGCTTCCAATTAACCCACAGATCTTTGATATGGAGATAACCGACATTTACGCCAAGGTTATATTCAAAGGAGAGAACGCAGGCAAGACCTACGGTGAAGCTAGACCAGCCCTCAAGAAGGCCTACGACGATGCTGTCAACGCTCAGGGAATACCATTCGACGACAAGAGGGCTCTCGAAACCATAAGCGCCCTCCAGTACTACTTCAAGGCCACCCTTGTTGACCCCAATCAGCAACTACACAATGCATGGATTGCCATAGTCACCGCGTACAAGGAAGGCAAAATAACCGAAGAGCAGTTCAAGCAACTCAAGGACGAACTCACTGCTCCAATACAGTTCAAAGATCCGGAGACTGGCAAGGTGGTCACCTTTACCGAAGAGTATGCTAAGAGCATAAATGACAAGATTGTTAAGGACAGGAACTTCCAGGACCAGCTCGTGCAGGAGTGGCGCCAGGCAGCCATGGCCAAGTACAACAAGGTGCTCGAAGACCTGCAGAAGATTACTGGCTGATTTTAACATTTTTCTGGAAAATTCTCCTTTTTCTCTTGTCAATTTTCAATGTATCTAGTCAACAGGTTTTTGGAAATGTTTAAATAGAACCCACAAAGACATCTCAGAAGCTATGGGAGTAGAAACAGAACGGGAGGTCGATAACCAATGAAAGTTAGCAAATGGAGCGAGAGACTCTTTGGGACTCCAATATTTGATCCAGTTGTTACTGCGTCTTTCCTATTTCCACTCCTGTATTTGGTAGCGTTTCTCATAATACCAGTGCTGGCAATGTTGGCAGTGGCCTTTCAGTATAACGGGCAGTTCTCACTGCACTGGTTTACAAGTATACTAACTTCAGACTACTACATTAGCTTCCGCCCGGAGGGAGAATTCTACAAGCTTATAACCATGCCAAACGGCGAGCAGGTCTACTACATTCAAGGCTGGGACTTTGGTGTCATACTGAACTCAATACTAGTTTCAATAAGCGTCATGATTCTTACGACGATTCTAGGAACGGTCTTCGCTTTCGTCATGGCCCGTTATGACTTCCCTGGCAAGAACATTGTTAGAATCCTGCTCTTCGTTCCGCTGCTCGTCACACCCTTCGTCAACGTCTTCATCGTCAAGAAGATGTTTCTTCCCACTGGACTCATCAACTGGATCTTTTACGACATCCTCCACATATTCCCGCATCCAATATGGATTGACGGTCTCGTCGGCGTTATTGTTGCACAGACCTTAACTTACTATCCAATAGTATACCTCAACGCCTATGCAAGCTTTATCAACATCGATCCAACACTTGAAGAGCAGGCAGAGAACTTGGGAAGCGGAGGAGTCCACCTGTTCAGGACGGTTACCTTCCCGTTGGCCCTGCCAGGAATAGCAGCGGGAGCAACCCTCGTTGGAATATTCAGCCTAGAAGATCTGGCGGCACCGATTGTCTTCCAGGGCAATGGTCTCGCGAGAAAACTCATGTCTTTCCAAATCTACAGTGCCTTTACAAGCGGATTCAACGTTGGTAGCCCGCAGCTCGCCGCACTGGCTCTCATGATGCTTCTTATTGCCGTCCTAATGTTCTTAGGAATAAGGAAGTACGTCAGCATGCGTCAGTATGCGATGCTCAGCAAAGGTGGAAGATGGAAGCCACGAGTCGCCAAGCCCAAGTCCTGGCAGGCGTTCCTGATATACTTCGTTGTCCTTCCAATACTCTTCCTATCAATCTTCCCACAGATTGGTGTGGTCCTCCTGGCTTTCAGTGAACAGTGGGGAGACGCCACTTGGCCAAGTGGATTCACTCTCAAGCATATACAAAGCATACTTACCCAGCCTGACATCGAGAGAGTCATCATAAACAGCGTGATGTATTCAACCGCTGCAATAGTTGTCATCATCCTGCTCTCGCTCACTGCCTCCTACGCTTCCAGTAGGTTCAAGAAGAGCAAGCTCGGACCGGTTCTCGACAGCCTCGCCACGATTCCGATAGCAGTTCCAGGTATCGTCATAGCCATGAGCTATTTCTTCTTCTTCGCCAAAGTGTTCCCAGATACGCCGCTCGACCCCACCAACCTGCTCGGATTCAACCCAGCAATGGTGCTTATACTGGCCTACTCCATCAGGCGTCTGCCCTTCGCGGCACGTTCCATATCGGCAGGAATTCAGCAGGTGCACGTCTCACTTGAGGAAGCAGCATTGAACCTCGGCGCCAGCAGATGGAAAGCACTTACTGGTATACTTATACCCCTGATACTCCTCAATCTGCTTGGTGGAGCTATGCTCAGCTTCGTCTACTGTATGAGCGAGACCAGTGTCGGCATTACCCTCGGTTCCATTAACCCGGACTACTACCCAATAACGGCAAGAATGGTCGAGCTCATAACTGGTTCCGTAGGTGGAGCTCATCTCACCGCGGCTCTTGGTGTCTTTCTTATGACTGTTCAGATAATAGCTATAGTCTTGGCCAACCTGATAACCAAGCAGAGGTACTCATTCATCGGTCTAACATGAGGTGGTTGAAATGGTTGATGTCAAGCTAGAAAACATTGTTAAGACCTTCGGAGAAACTGTGGCTCTCAAGGGAATAGACCTACACATCAAGGCGGGAGAGCTCTTTACCCTACTCGGACCGAGTGGCTGTGGAAAATCCACGACACTGAGAATAATAGCCGGCTTGGACTTCCCGGACAGCGGAACGATACACTTCGGCGACGAAGAGGTCACCTACCTCCCATCAAGCAAACGCGGTGCGGTCTTAGTCTTCCAGAACTACGCCCTCTGGCCACATATGACCGTCTTTGACAACGTTGCCTATGGACTGAAGCTCAAGAAGCTTCCCAAAGAAGAGATACGGAAGAAGGTTAGGTGGGCTCTCGAACTCGTTAAGCTCAGTGGCTTCGAGGATCGCTATCCCACCCAACTCTCAGGTGGTCAGCAACAGCGTGTCGCCATAGCAAGGGCTCTCGTTGTCGAGCCCAAGGTTCTCCTCCTTGACGAGCCGCTGAGCAACCTCGACGCCAAGCTTAGGCTTGAAATGCGTTCGGAAATAAGACGCATACAGCGCGAGCTGGGAATAACTGTAATCTACGTCACCCACGACCAGGAGGAGGCAATGGCAATAAGCGACAGGATTGCCGTCATGAACGTCGGAACCGTTGAACAGGTCGGGACGCCAAAGGAGATATACGAGAGCCCCAAGACGGAGTTCGTCGCCAGCTTCATGGGCAAGACCAACGTCATTCCCGCCAAAGTCGTCGAGAGGAACGGAGACAGGGTCACCGTCGAGTTCGAGGGTATAAGGCTCGATGGCCTTTACTACACTGAGAAAAGCGACGACGTCGTTATAGTCATAAGGCCTGAGAGGATAAAGCTCAAGCCCGTCGAAAACGCGGTTTCATTCACAGGAACAGTGGACCTCATCGAGTACTACGGCTTCTTCGTCGAAGTCGTCGGCCTCTTCGGGGAGACAAGGATTATCTCAAGAACCATCAGCGACAAGGAAGTTGCTCATCTCAGACCGCTCCAGGAGGTTACATTCTACGTTGACAGGGACGATATAATAGTCCTTCCAAAGCAGCAGCTTTAAATTCTTTTTTCTCCATTTCTCTTTGGTGGCCGGGATGCTCGAACTCTTTAACGAGGAGCAGGTTTACGAAGTCCTCTTGGTTACGCGCTCAAATGCCACCCCAGTAGGCGTAGTCAGAAAAGGGAAGACCCTTAACTTCAAGCTCTTTGGCGGAAGGAGTTCCGAGGAGCTGAAAGCCCACCCATACGCATCAATTCAGATAACGAATGACGTCGAGCTCTTGGTTAAGCTCGGACTGAACATTCCCGTGGAAGTCGAGTTTGTGGAGAAAAAGCCCTATCGTTGGATTAAAGGTCTTCCCGGTTTCTATGGAAAAGTTGAGTTAAGAGAAGACACTCACGAAGACGAGCTCGGAAAGATATCTGTTCTCAAGTGCTCTCTTAGACCGAATGGCGTTATAGAGAGCCCACTTCCTCCGCGGCCTATAAGCCGTGCCGATTACCTCCTCCTCGAAATGGCTGTTGATCTCACAAGGCTCTTCGTTGCCACAAGGGGCCTGAAAGTTGAAGCCGCAAGAAGACTCTACGAGAGGATATGGTTGAACTACCATATGTACAAACATCTCGGCGGAAATTCCGAGATTGCCGAGAAAATGATTGGGTGGGCAATCTCATCACTCAGATGGAACCCCTAAACTCCAAAACGCGACTTAGAAAGGGAAAACTTATAATTAAATTTTTCCATGAATGTTTTGGTGATACCATGCTGGGCAGAAGAATAATAGCCCTGTTGATGGCTCTTTTCACCTTAGCAGCCATTCCAACGACGAGTGTTTGGGCAGCAACAACCACCAGCTTGGCCCCAGGAGACGTTCTTATAAAGCCCCTCCCCGGAGTTCCAGCCATCGGCCTCCCGGGAGACACCATTGAAATCTATCCTGTCGAAGGGGTTACAATCCAGAGCCTCCAGATAATCTCAATTCTACACGGACCTTACGACCTGCAGATACTGGGCACAGAGAATGGAATAGTCAAGGCTAAAATACCAGAGGACGCCGCTCCGGACGTCTACTTCCTTGTTGTCAAGAGCGACAAAGGTGAGGTGGCCATACCAAACGGAGTATGGGTCATGAAGGAGGCCCCTACAGTTCTCAGAATAGTCCACGGAAGTGACCTGCACGTCACGAGTGGTTCAAAGATGGGTTTTGTCTGCGGTGACTACTTCCAGAAGAGCATAACCGGAATACTTGAGTACTGCAAGAACCCCGTGGCACTTCACAGCTACACCGCCACCGACAGCTTCATGACCTACTATGGGATGGTTGGGCAGGACGGAGAGAACGTCATAAACATAATCCTCGCCACAGGTGACGACGTAGATACTAACGGTGACAGGGCAGGATACGAACTCCTTGACAACGCAATCCTCCACGCTACCGCTGCCGGGACACCCTTTATAAGCGTAAAGGGCAACCACGACCATCCGCCGACCTATTATACTAAGTATATTGGCCCACGATACTTCTATGAGGTCATTGGAGACTTCCTCATCATAGGTCTTGACAGCCGTGGTGAGGAGAGGCACCCCGAAATGGAGCAGCTTCAGTGGATGGAACAGGTTCTCAAGGATCACCCGGACAAGATACCGATAGTCCTCGTCCACCACCCGTTCTGGTACATAAGCAGACTGAACGGAGGAGTCGTTGAGAACCTCACGGCCTTTGATGACAATGACTGGCAACAGATAAAGAAGCTCGCCAGCTGGGACTGGGTCGGAAGGAACGGCGAGTACGAGGACATTGCCAGGTACTTCCTCCAGATGGTTGAGAAATACAACGTCAGGCTCGTTCTCAGTGGACACATACACAAAGACAAACCGGTCCTCTACATCGACAAGGACGGTAACGAGCACTGGTTCTACGCCCTTACCACCACCGGTGCCCCAGACAAGACCAGCAACCCGCCGAGCCAGACTGACATAAACAGAGGATACACCAAGCCTTCATGGTATGGTTCACAGATAATCTATGTCTACTCAGACGGAAAGGTTGAGTTCCCGCTTGTGGACGACCTATTCGCCGAGGACAAGATCATCTCTCTCCCAATTCCGCAGAAGTTCATCGTCTTCAGGCAGAATGGCGAGGAGGGGACCGCCGTCAAGTTCATCAACGAGCTCGGCCAGAGCGTCAGCGGACCGATAGTCCTTGAGATTCCCGCCGGTGCCAAGGTCGACCCGCAGGCCACCAACATAACCTACACCGTACTCGGCGGGAGAGAAATAGGTGGAGCCTACTACATGCTCCTCAACGTTACCGTCCCGGAGGGAGTCAGCCAGATAACGGTCGTCAAGGAAGCCGACACTAAAGCTCCCGAGGTGAGCATAGGCTACCTCTCACCAAGCAAGCCCAAGCCCGGACAGGCATTCAAGGTCTACATCAGTGCCAACGACAACGTCGGAATTAAGGATATGAAGGTGCAGGTTATCGTCGATGGAAAGGTAGTCGCAGAGTATCCAGCGTTCTCAATGAAGCCATTCGAGGTTAAGGCAACCTACTTCACCGAAATTCCGGGTGTCGACTCAGAAAGCTTCACAATCAAGGTTATAGCCACAGACTTCTACGGCAACACCGGGGAGGCAGAGTACACCCACTCAGCAGCCACTACCACGGCAACCACAACGACCACAAGCAGCACCGAGGGCGGAGAGACGGGTAGCACCTGCGGTCCGGCTGTTCTCGTCGGGCTTGCACTAGTCCCGCTCCTCCTCAGGAGGAGGAAGTGAGTTTCCTTCTTTTCCCTTTACATTACCGAACGTTATTCTGCGGGCTACTCCCAAAGGGAAGAGTTTTTAAACCATCCCCTAAACCCCACCATGGTGGTGAAAGTGAAGTTTAAGGGCAAAGCCTTTGGTAACATCGTGAGAATTGAATTTGAAATTCTCACCATCGGCGAGCTTAAAATAGACGATCTGCGAGACTTTGATGTCGATTCAATTAAGATAGAGCTCAAACCGACGTCATCAGGTATAAAGGTCATAGGCATATGGGAAGGTACCGTTGATGAAGCCGGAGAGGGAATAAAGAAGGCTCTCGAGGAGAGCTACAAGCTCCGGGAGAGAATTCTCAACAGGATAAAAAGCAAAACTGAAGCCATAAGGAGCACTATGCGCCAGCTCGGTTTCAAGGAAGAAGTGGAGGGATACGGCAGCGTCATCAAATTCATAAAGAAGGTCGGTTCCTACGAGATAGTCGTCGTTGCTTCGACCACTGACGACATGGTTCGCGTTGAAGTCTACGGGAACGACAAGAAGATAATAAGCCCCGAGATAGAGAGCATCTTCGAGGACGTTGAGGTCGAGGAGCTCGAGATATACGACTTCGAGGACACCAAGGAGGAGAGGCTCGTCATAAACCTGGAGATACCCAAGAACGAGGAGAAGCCAGAAAGGAAAATAGTGGAAGCCATCAGGATGATCGAAAATATGCTGATGGCCTGATCACTTGTACCTGCTCTCCAGCTGAATCTGCTTTAGCTTCGCTGTTATCCCCTTTATTGGAGCCGTATCCTCGCTGATTATCTTTCCTGTCTTGGTGTCGATCCTTGCGTAGTAGAATCTGTCTTTCCCTGAGAGCTTGATGTTGATGTAGCCCTTATCCTTGTGGTGGGTCACCCTCTCGGTCTTTGGCTCTTTTTCACCGTAAACTTTTCTGACGTGGTTGTGATACATTGCCTCTATTGCCATCTCCGTGAAGCGGACGTCCTGGCTGAGGACCTCCCCAGTAGCCCTGTGGAGCACGAGCTTTCCTACCTTCGTCCCACCAGTGAACTCAACCTCCCAGTGCTCACGGAGTTTGATACCCTTAATGGCAGCCTCGGGGTCTACCTCCCTGACCTTCTCCCCCGCTATATTTTCGGCAAGCTCCCTTTTGAGCACCCTGTCTATCTCTTCGATGAGTTTTCCGTCCTTACTGACCCGTATTTTTAACTCGTGTCTGCCGTTCTCAGCGGTTATGGTGTATTCAGCTTCTGCCTCTTCAACGGCTGTTATCCCGAACTCCCGGTACTTCTCTGCCACTATTTCCTTTGCCCGCTCCGGCGTTATTTCGACGATGTAGTCGAGAACATCACCCGTTGCACCGTCAACTTTAACGACGGCCTTCCCATCGCCGCTTTCAAGGATCAGCTCAAGGTACTTGTGTTCCAGCACCCGGTAGGAGTTAAGTTCGAGGTCCCCTATGGGGAAGTTGTTCTCTATGACCTCCCTGGCATTCTTGTAGGCTTCCTCTGGTGAAGGCAGCCTTCTTACTTCAGTGTAGCTCCCTCTCGTAAGGTCAACCTCAACGACGGCTATGCCGTCTCCAAGGAGGATGTCAGCTACGGCAACCTTCTTGCCCTTCTCCAGGTTCAGGACCTCCCCGTCGGGATATGTCCCTCTCAGAAGTTCATCGAGAGCCTCGTCGTTCATCAAAACCCCCACACCAAGCGGCTTCCCTGTGTAGCCGTTGAACGAGACTTCGAATGAAAACCTCTCGGTCCGTCCGGTGATCTTTACCTTTCCTTTGTCCCTCTTCAGGTCAATCTCGACGGTCTTTTCTCCGGTCTGTTCACTGATTATTCCCCTCGCCTTTTCAAGGAAGTATTCATCGGAGAGCGGAGTTATGTGAAACTCGATCTCATTGTTCTCTAGGTTTACCACGGCCTTCGCGGCGTTTTCACCGGCTTTAAGTTCGAGTTCTGCCATTTTGGGTATGTAGACCTTCTTCCTCTCGTGGATTGCTATCTTCCCTTCTGGGACGTCCAGCTCCCGCGAGGCCCTTGATTTGAGTACGAGCACTGCCTCGCTGGGGCTTATGGGAACCTCTATTTCTCTCTCGGTAGCCCGTATTATGGAGCGGTCGTCGAGAAGTGCCTTGGTTACTGGAACGCGGAGCTTCTTGTGTGAGGTTGCCCTCAGGACAATGTTCTCCGGCGAGAAGACAACGGCCTTATCCTTCTCCCCTCCCTCCTCAACGGACCAGGAGAATATATATGCACTCGAGAGGATAACCGAAAGGGACCGGAGCTCAATCTCACCGGCCTTTATCGGATACATGGAAGAGGCGAAGGAGACTACCCTCTTCATGAGTCCCTCTGCGGAGAAGTCATAGAGCAGCGGAGCATCGAGCTCAAACTCCTTGAGAGGGCTCTCTTTTTTCTGCTTCCTCTTTTGGGCCGAGGCCATCTCAACGAGCTCGGCCGGAGGTTCTATGGAGTAGTTGTGGAAAAGGGAAACAAGTTTCTCCCCGTCCCAGGGGATTATCCTTCCCCGGTACTCCCGGGATATAAGAACCTTGGCGTCCTTCGTGAAGCCTGTCGTCGAGATTAAGATTCCTTTGTCGGCCTTGTACTTGTCAACTAGATCTGCAAAAACGTTAACGTCGCGGGAAGCGGCCAATCCCTTACGATGGACGGCTATGACGAGCTTCTCGGTTCCAGAGATGGGATCATCACGTATGGCCACGATGTCGATTCCCCAGTCTTTCCTGCTTGCGACCTTTTCGTAGTTCCTGAAGCCCATTCTCTTCAGTAGCTCAATGACGTTCTCGATAAGAGTTTCTTCCGGTGTGAGCCTTATTAGATCAAGGGTCCACGCCATCATTCTCACCCATAAGCGAAAATCTGTCACTAAAATCATTTGAGGGTCATTTTATAAATTTCTTTCCCAGGAATTCGTCATCACTGTAGGTGTTCAAAATAAGGTTTTTAACGAGATAACTTTAACATCTCCGCGGTGATGGAATGTTCAGACTCACAGACTTCACCTATCACGGCAAAACCGTCTTTCTGAGGGCTGACCTCAACTCACCGGTTAAAGATGGAAGGATAATCAGCGACGCTCGCTTCCGGGCTGTTTTGCCGACGATCCAGCATCTTCTGGACGAAGGTGCGAAACTCGTCATCGGAACCCATCAGAGCAAGCCATACAAAGGTGACTATATCACCACGGAGCAGCACGCCGAAATCCTGAGCAATCTTCTCGGCCAGGAGGTTGAGTACGTCGAGGACATCTTTGGAAAGTATGCAAGAGAGAGAATAAAGACGCTAAAGCCGGGTGAAGCGATAATCCTCGAAAACCTGCGTTTTGCCGCCGAGGATGTCAAATACAAGCCCCTAGAGGAATGTGAGAGGACGCACTTCGTGAGAAAGCTTGCTCCGCTCTTAGATTACGTAGTTAACGATGCTTTCGCAGCCGCTCACAGAAGTCAGCCATCCCTCGTAGGATTAGCCCGATTGAAGCCGATGATAATGGGCTTTCTTATGGAGAAGGAAGTTGAAGCCCTCAGTAGGGCATATGAAACAAACGAAAAGCCGAGAATTTATGTCCTTGGTGGAGCCAAAGTTGACGACTCCCTCCGCGTGGCCGAGAACGTCCTCAGAAATGGAAGGGCAGACCTAATCCTCACGGGTGGATTGGTTGGCCACGTCTTTACGCTCGCCAAGGGCTTCCACCTTGGCGATGCCAACCTCGAGTTCATGGCTAAGAAGGGTCTTCTGGAGCTAGTCGACTGGGCAGAGAATATACTCGATGAGTTCTATCCATACGTGAGGACTCCAGTAGATTTTGCGGTCGATTACAAGGGCGAGCGGGTTGAGGTTGACCTCCTCAGCGACGAGAAGTGGCTCTTCGACAAGTATCCTATACTCGACATTGGCTCGAGAACTATCGAGAAGTACCGTGATGTCCTCATGAACGCGAGAGTCATTGTAGCAAACGGACCGATGGGCGTCTTTGAGCGGGAGGAGTTCGCTCTCGGGACGGTCGGGGTCTTCAGGGCGATTGGTGAGAGCCAGGCTTTCTCGGTTGTCGGAGGTGGACATTCAATAGCGAGCATCTACCAGTACAATATAACCGGCATAAGCCATGTGTCGACGGGTGGAGGGGCTATGCTGAGCTTCTTCTCCGGCGAGAAGCTTCCGATTCTGGAGGCGTTCAGGATAAGCTACGAGAGGTTTAAGGACAAAATAGAAAGAGGACCTAAGTAGTTCATCAGCACTCCGAAGATAACGGCCACCCACCAGACCTCTAAGAAGGCGAAGCCCACTGTTGCCGTGCCCGTGGCAAGCCATGCCACGAAGATGGCGTAAGCCATAAGCGTCACAGCGACGTGAAGCTTCAGGAAAGTCCTGTTCACTTTACTATCCGACTTCATCCAGCCGGTGGGAAGAGGGAGCCAGTCAAAAAATGCTCCAATCAGGGCAAAGAGAGGCTGGTTGAAAAAGACTGTGGGAATAAAAATCAGGCCCGCAAGGGCCACGCAGAGCATGGTAAACTGCTGATTCTTCATACATCCGCCACCTCAGTCTATTGTCGCCTTCCTGAACTCGAGCGCCGCTATTCCTGCGAAGAGCGCGGCGAGGCCAGCCAGGACTACCCAGTCCGTGACGATTCCAAAGGTCGGCTCGACTCCAGCCAGATAATACCTCGAGCCGTCCACCGCGTAGGTCAGGGGGTTTACCTTCGCCAGCCACTGCATCCACTCCGGCATCGTGCTTATCGGATAGAACGCTCCGCTTAGGAAGGTCATTGGGAGCATTATCATGGTCACTATCATCTGGAAGCCTTCCATGCTGGTCATCTTGAGCGCTATTGCAACTCCCATTGACGCTATCGCTATGCCGACGAGGAAGCTGAGTCCAAGGGCTGGAAGGACCCCGCTCACGTTGAGGTCCGCCATCGTGAAGCTGAGGGCCAGGATTATGACACCCTGTATCATGGCCATCAAAGCACCGCCGGTGATTCTGCCGAGTATTGCCTCAGTCCTGCTCGCTGGAGCCACGAGTATCTCCTTGAGAAAGCCGAACTGCTTGTCCCAGATGAGGGTTATGCCCTGCATAAAGCTCATGTTGAAGACCGTCATGGCCACTATTCCTGGCACTAGGTATGTCATGTAGTCGACGCCGCCGAAGAGCTGCGCTGCCATCGGGTTGTTGAAGACACCGCTCCAGCCCTTTCCGAAGAATATGAGCCATATGAGCGGGTTGATTATGCTCCCTATAACTCTCGCACGGGAGCGGGAAAAGCGCTTCAGTTCGCGGTATATCATTGTGAGAAAGACCTGCATGCAATCACCTCCTCATACGAGCCTTCATTATCATTTTCGCCACGTTCTGCTCGCCACCTTCGTCCCTGATTTCCCTTCCGGTGAGGTGCAGAAAGACGTCGTTGAGGGTGGGCCTGTGGTACGTGACCTCGAGGATTTTAACTCCGCTCTCCTTTGCCAGTTCGAAGAGTCTTGGCAGAGCTTCAGCAGCGTTGTCCACGTCAAGGCGAACCCTCCCGTCCGGGAGCATCTTGCAGCCCTTGATGAAGTCCGCTTTAAGGCACTTGAGTTCTTCTTTTGGACTCTCCAGTTTGAGGTAAATGATGTCGTTGCCTACGAGTTTCTTCAATTCCTCTGCCGTTCCCTCGGCGATTATCTTTCCGTGGTCCATTATCGCTATCCTGTCCGCTAACTGCTCGGCTTCGTCCATGTAGTGGGTGGTGAGGAAGATCGTCATGTTGTGCTCCTCCTTCATTGCCCTTATGTAGTCCCAAATGTGCGCCCTCGTCTGCGGGTCAAGGCCTATCGTTGGTTCATCGAGGAAAAGCACCTCTGGCTCGTGGAGGAGCGAGCGGGCTATCTCAAGCCTGCGCTGCATTCCGCCCGAGAATGTCTTGACTGGTCTGTCCCGGAACTCCCACAGCTCGACGAACTTGAGGAGGCGCTCGATTTTTTCCTTCAGTTCGTTTCCGCTCAGGCCGTATATTCTGCCGTGTATCAGCATGTTCTCGTAGGCGGTAAGTTCTCTATCCACGCTCGGGTCCTGGAAGACAATGCCTATCTTTTTGCGAACCTCTATAGATTCCTTCACGACATCGTGGCCGGCAACGATAGCATTTCCGGCCGTTGGCTTGAGGAGCGTCGTGAGGACGTGAACGGTAGTGGTTTTCCCGGCGCCGTTGGGGCCTAAGAAGGCAAATATCTCGCCCCGCTTCACGTTAAAAGATATACCTTTAACTGCCTCAAAATCACCGTACTTCTTGACAAGATTCTTAACCTCAATAGCATTCATTTCATTCACCCTCCAGAAGGATCCGTCTTATTCTACGCGCAAATTCCCGGAAGGTGCCTCTGAGCTCCTCCCTTTGCTCGTCCGTGAGATCTTCAATCGATCTGAATAGTTCCCTGAACGCCTCCTTGAGCTCGTCCCCACCGAGTTCAAGGAATGTTCTGTAGGCGTGCATCCTCTTCTTGACTTCTTCCAGCTCTTCTTCATGTTCTTCAAGATACCTTAGACCCTTTTCCGTCACGACGTAGTTTTTCTTCTCCCTATCCCCGGTTTCAGCGACCTCGATGAGGCCATCCTTTCTGAGGGAAGCAAGGATGGGGTAAACGGTCCCTGCGCTGAGTTTTATGCCGTATCGTTCCTCTAGTTCTGTCATTATGCCATAGCCGTGTTTTGGCTCCTTCAGCAGGTCAAGGATCAGTATCTTCATGTAGCCCCTGAAATTGGGTCTTTCCACATACATCACCAAACATATCGAACGATATGTCGTTTAAAAAGATTCTGGTTCGGAATCCTTATTACTCGCGAGGTAAAAGCATCCAAGGGTGGGAATATGAGGCTTGTCCTGAAGCCCCTTTTTGAGGCAGAACTTCCGGCCGGTTTCGAGGAGATAGTGAGGGAAAAGCTAGCCGGGAAAGAGGTAAGAACCAACGAGGAAGTCGAGATAGACCTGCTCGGAAAGCCTCTTCGCTTCAAAGTTCTGCTCGCGGAGCCCTCACCGATGAAGGTCGCGAGGAGCACGAGAGTGGAGTTCTCGACTGGAGAAGTTAGGATCATCGACTTCGAATTCGACGACCCTATTAGAGATGTAATTTCCTTCGAGAAGGGCTTCGTCGTGGTGTTTCCTAATAAGGTTCTAATCCTGAACCATAATGGACAAAAGATTTATAGTGATGAGTTCGAGGAACTTAACAAAGTTAGCGTTTCCAAAGAAACGGTGGTGATAGTGCATGGCAAAAACAAACTCAGGTTCGTTAAGCCTTGATGGCTTCACCTTCCAGGAAAGCTGGGAGGAGAAGAAAAAGAGGGCGGAAAAAATAGTCGAAATCTTGATGAAGACTCATCCGAGGGAGAAGCTCCTCATCGGCGACCCCTACAGGACGTTAATCCACTGCATAATCTCCCAGCGCATGCGCGACGAGGTCACCTACAAGGTCTGGGAAAAACTGTTTGAGAAGTACGGGGACATCGAAACCATCGCGAGAACGCCGATAGAGGAAATGCAGACCTTTTTGAAGGAAAACGGCGTCGGCCTCTGGAAAACAAAGGGCGAATGGATTGTTAAGGCCTCCCAGATAATCCTCAAGGAGTACGGCGGAAAGGTTCCGGACGATATTCACGAGCTTATGAAACTGCCCGGAATAGGCAGAAAGTGCGCCAACATTGTCTTGGCTTATGGCTTCGGGAGACAGGCGATACCGGTTGACACCCATGTAAACAGGATAAGCAAACGCCTGGGCCTGGCTCCTCCTAGAGTTCAGCCAGAAAGAGTCGAGGACTACCTGAGGGAGCTCATCCCAAGAGAGAAGTGGATATACGTTAACCACGCCATGGTCGACCACGGAAAGACTATATGCAGGCCGATTAAACCGAGATGCGACGAGTGCCCGCTGAGGGAGCTGTGTCCCTATTCAAAGGGGCTTGTGACGGACGGAGATATAAAGGGGAGCTCGAAGAAGTAGTCACTCCTCTTCCCCCACCTCTTCCCCGGCGAGCTTCCTGAGCTTGTCCAAGTCCGAGCCAACGGCTATGAGCACGTCACCCTCCTTTATGATGTCATCTCTGCCGGGATTGTAGATGTAGCGAGTTCCGCGCTTTATGGCCAGAATCCTCGTTCCAATCTTGCTCGGGAGCTTAAGCTGTTTCAGGGTCTTGCCGTGCAGAATGGAGCCTTTCCTTACGGTAACCCTCCCCAGTTCTTCCTCGGTGTCCTCCATTATCTTCTTGATTATCGGGTGGGGCTCGACGTCTCTAAGAACAAGATCAGAGATCTTATAAGCGGCATCCGAAATCTGCTCATTTATCTCCGCCATGTCTATGACGCTGAGGAGCTTTAACGGGTCATCCTCATTCTTGGCCAGCATCAGGGCCAGCTTCTTGACTTTCAGGGTAAGCTCGTCCATGCGCTCCTCTAGGAGGTAGACCTCCTCCGCTATGTCCTCGCTGTTGTACATGACCGACGAGAAAGCGAGGTCAACCATGAGCGATGAGAGGTCTTTCATCTCTATAAGGCAGTTTCTAATCTCTTCGAGTTCATTCATTGCCCATCACCTTTATGTTGCCCCTCGCTATCTCCTTGAGGTACTCAATTGAGGTGTTAGTGCCTCTGCCTATGAGTATATCGCCAGGGAATATCTTGAAGTCCCCGTCTGGATCGAATATCCAGCGCTTTCCGCGTCTAACTGCTATTATCCACACACCAGTATTTGTTGAAAGGTCTAGCTCTTCCAAGGTCTTACCAACGAGAATGGAATCTGCCGAGACATAGATTTTACCTATTATTTCCTCGCTGCCTAAGATGGCCTCGGTGATAACTGGATGAAGCTCAACTCCCTCGAGAACCATCTTTGCCAAATCCGCCGCCGCGTTGGACATGTCATCGATAGCATGTGCCATGTGAAGTATTGACGTTATCTGCTCCGCCTCCCTCGGGTTTCTAGCGGCAAGAACAGCATGCACCATCAGGTGGTAGTTGAGTAAGTCAAGATACTCCTCAAGCTCGAGAACTTCATCGGCTATCTCTTCCTCCCCGAAGAGAACGGAGGAGTAGGCGAGATCAACCATCAGCTCGGCGGTGTTCTTCATCTCAACAAAGATGTCCTTAACGTTCTTGGGAACCTCGATTTCGTCCCACTCTTCCACCCGGCTCTCACCGATAGGGGGAATTGAAGGGAATTTTATTTAGTTTTCGGCCGCGAAAAGTTTAATACCACCAGAGGTCAACGTTTAGGGGGTGAGGGGCGTGGAGAGTGATACCAGTGATGGCTCAGGAGCTCGGGGAAAAGGTGAGGCAGGCTTACAGGGTCTCACTGCCCTCGTTAGTCGTCTCTCTGATAATTGGCTTCTTCGGAGGCACCTTCCTCGGTAAGTACTTGGAAAAAATTAGCCGCGATTATCCCGGTCTGCTCGTCATTCTGCCGGGTATGATGGGCCTCCGCGGCAACGTTTTTGGCTCGATGGCCTCGCGCTTCTCCACAATGCTTTACCTCGGTGACCTCGAGCCCTCGCTCAGGGAAAAGAAGGTTCTCAAGAACATTGTCATAGCGATGCTCCTCTCTCTAATCCCTGTAACGATTCTCTGGGCAATAGGTGTCATTCAGGGGATAAGGTACCACGCCCTCCAGATTCTCCTCATCGTTGTGAGCTCGACCATACTCGTCTCTCTCATCCTCGGCTACTTTACGGCTTTCGTCACCATATTTGCCTTCAGGAAGGAGGTTGACCCAGACAGCATGGCCGCCCCGCTCGTTGCCTCGATGGGTGACCTGCTCACCATTCCAGCATTAATAGCTT